>NZ_JAIWPR010000009.1 GCF_021191635.1 Alterluteimonas quercicellularis | reverse complement strand
CCGTCGCGCGCGAGCGCGCTCCTACAAGTACCGATGCCGCGTAGGAGCGCGCTCGCGCGCGACCGATTTGGATGGGTCTTCGGCTCGCTCAGCCCGGCCGTTGCAGCCGCCACGCGCAGGTCGACAGCGCGCTCACGCCGTCGGCGGCGAAGCCGGGCTCGCGGTCGAGGATGTCGCGGCGTTCCAGCAGTTCGGGCGACCACTCGGCGCCGAACAGCAGGTCGACCTCCGGCGCCTCCACCGAGAACGGCGGCCCGGCGCGCTCGGCCTGCGGGTACTCCATGGTGACCAGCAGGCCGCGGCAGTGCGGCGGCAGGCGCCGCCAGCAGGTGTCGGCGTAGAGTGCGCGCGTCTCCGGCGGCAGGGCGACCAGCGCGGCGCGGTCGTAGGCGCCGGCGCAGTCGGCCAGCAGTTCCGCGCCCAGCGCGAAGGCGTCGCCGCACAGCAGCTCGTAGGGGCCGCCGCGGTAGTGGACGCCGGCCGGGCTCTCGCGCACCGACGGTTCCAGCCCGCGCTCGGCGAAGAACTGGGTCACCGCCAGCGTCGACAGCTCCACGCCGAACACCGCGTGGCCCTGCTCGGCCAGCCAGACCATGTCCAGCGACTTGCCGCACAGCGGCACGAACACGCGGCTGCCCTCGGGCAGGCCAAGCGCCGGCCAGTGGCGGGCCAGCAGCGGCGAGGCGCTGGCCTGGTGGAAGCCGATCCGGCCTTCCTCCCAGCGCTGGTGCCAGAACGACGCGTCCACCTACGCCTGCCCGCGCGCCGCAGCGCGCCGAGGAGCCCGGCGATCATTCGACATGCAGCGCCTCCACCTTCTGCCAGCCGCGCGGCAGCAGACCGCCGCGGCTTCCGCGCGCGCCCAGGTACGGCTCCAGCTCGCGGTAGGACAGCGACATCGTGCGCGCGCCGGACTTGACCTGCAGCGTGGCCGACGGCGCCACCACGGCGACCGCCACCACGCGCTCGGTGCCGCGCTTGGCCTTGGGGATCTCGATGATCTTGTTGCCCTTGCCGCGGTCCAGCTCGGGCAGCTCGGCGACCGGGAAGGCGAGCAGGTGGCCGGCGCTGGTGACCGCGACGATGCGCTCCTCGGCCTGGCCGGCCAGCGGCGCGGGCTGCAGCACGCCGGCGCCCGGCGACAGGCTCAGCATGGCCTTGCCGGCCTTCTGCCGGCCGACCAGGTTCTCGAAGCGGGTCACGAAGCCGTAGCCCTGCGAGGACGCCAGCACCAGCCGCATGTCCGCCTCGCCGGTCGCCAGCGCCCGAAACGAGGCGCCGGGCGCGGGCGAGAAGCGGCCGGTCAGCGGCTCGCCGTTGCCGCGCGCGGACGGCAGGCCGTGGGCGACGGTCGAGTAGCTGCGGCCGGCGGAATCGAGGAAGGCCACCGCCTGCGTGCTGCGCCCGCGCACCGCGGCGAGCAGCTGGTCGCCCTCGCGGTAGGACAGCGCGGCGGCGTCGACGTCGTGGCCCTTGGCCGCGCGCACCCAGCCCTTGGCGCTGAGCACCACGGTGACCGGCTCGCTCGGCACCAGGTCGGTCTCGGCCAGCGCTTGCGCGGCCCCGCGCGCGACCAGCGGCGAGCGGCGGGCGTCGCCGTACTTCTTGGCATCGGCCAGCAGCTCGTCCTTGATCAGCTTCTTCAGCTTGGCCTTGCTGCCGAGGATGCCGATCAGGCGGTCGCGTTCGGCGTCGAGCTCGTCCTGCTCGCCGCGGATCTTCATCTCCTCCAGCCGCGCCAGCTGGCGCAGGCGGGTTTCCAGGATGTACTCGGCCTGGTCCTCGGACAGCTCGAAGCGCGCGATCAGCGCCGGCTTGGGCTCGTCCTCGGTGCGGATGATGCGGATCACCTCGTCGAGGTTGAGGAAGGCCGTCAGCAGGCCTTCCAGCAGGTGCAGCCGCCGCTCGACCTTGTCCAGCCGGTGCTGCAGGCGGCGGGTGACGGTGTCGGCGCGGAACTGCAGCCATTCGGCCAGCAGCGCCTTGAGGTTCTTCACCTGCGGGCGGCCGTCCAGGCCGATCACGTTGAAGTTGGCGCGGTAGCTGCGCTCGAGGTCGGTGGTGGCGAACAGGTGCCCCACCAGCTGCTCGGCGTCGACGCGGCTGGAGCGCGGCACCAGCACGATGCGGGTCGGGTTGGCGTGGTCGGACTCGTCGCGCACGTCCTCCAGCCACGGCAGCTTCTTGGCCCGCATCTGCGCCGCGATCTGCTCGATGACCTTGCTCGGCGAGACCTGGTGCGGCAGCGCGGTGATCACGATGTTCTGGCCTTCGCGGATCCAGGTGGCGCGGGCGCGGATCGCGCCGTTGCCGGTCTCGTACAGCGCCATCAGGTCCGCGGCCGGGGTGATGATCTCGGCGCTGGTGGGGTAGTCGGGGCCGCGCACGTGCTCGCACAGCTCGCGCACGCTGGCGTCCGGATCGTCGAGCAGGCGCACGCAGGCGCTGACCACCTCGTTGAGGTTGTGCGGCGGCACGTCGGTGGCCATGCCGACCGCGATGCCGGTGGTGCCGTTGAGCAGCAGGTGGGGCAGGCGCGCGGGCAGCCAGGCGGGCTCGTCCAGGGTGCCGTCGAAGTTCGGCGTCCAGTCGACGGTGCCGTGGCCCAGCTCGCCCAGCAGCACCTCGGCGATCGGGGTCAGCCGCGACTCGGTGTAGCGCATGGCCGCGAACGACTTCGGGTCGTCGCTGGAGCCGAAGTTGCCCTGGCCGTCGATCAGCGGATAGCGGTAGGAGAAGGGCTGGGCCATCAGCACCATCGCCTCGTAGCAGGCGCTGTCGCCGTGGGGGTGGTACTTGCCGATCACGTCGCCCACGGTGCGTGCCGACTTCTTCGGCTTGGCCGCGGCGTTGAGCCCCAGCTCGCTCATGGCGTAGACGATGCGCCGCTGCACCGGCTTCAGGCCGTCGCCGACGAAGGGCAGGGCGCGGTCGAGCACCACGTACATGGAGTAGTCGAGGTAGGCGCGCTCGGCGTACTCGCGCAGGGGGATCTGCTCGAAGCCGTGGAAGACGGGGCGGACGGAGTCGGTCATCGGGTGCGGCGTGGGGGGAAAACGACGATTCTAGAGCGTGCGGCGCACTTTGAAGCGCGTTCCCGCGTGCGGGCCGCCGCGATGCGGCGTTGCGGCGCCGGCTTCTGCCGGCGGTCCGCGCCCGGCCTGGCGACGCCCGGGGGCGCGTAGCCGACGCCCCCGGGCACGCGACCCGCGCCAGCGCCGGGCCCGGCCGTGCCGGCCGGCGGGTTTTTCACGGCATCTTCACCGAACGGGGCCGAAGGGCCCGGCTGGGTTACCATGGCCGGGTAGCAGGAGCCCCCGAGCGAGTATGAGTCCCCGCATGAGTCCGCGGTCCGCGACCGCCGAAGGACAGCGACGCGCGCCGGAATCCACGCGCCGCAAGCCGCACGACGGCTGCGCGGGGTGCCTGGCCCGCCCGCTCGCCGTGTGCGCCTCGCTGCCCGACGAGTACACCCACGCGCTCGAGGCGAGCGCCGGGCAGCTGCGCCTGCAGGCCGGCGCCACCCTGGCGCGCGAGGGCACCCCCCGGCGCGAGGTCTACACGATGACCCGCGGCATGATGCGGCGGGTGCGCCTGCTGCCCGACGGCCGCCGCCTGGTGGCGGGCTTCCTGCTGGCCGGCGACTTCATCGGCCTGACCGGCGACTCCCACCACCGCCACACGCTGGAGGCGGTGACCGACTGCGTGCTGTGCGTGTTCTCGCTGCAGGACATGCGCGAGCTGTGCGAGCGCCACCCGGAACTGGGGTCCGGCCTGCTCGGCCAGGCCTGCAGCGAGCTCGACGCCACCCGCTCGACCCTGATGAGCCTGGCGCGGATGACCCCGCTGGAGCGCCTGGCCGGTTTCCTGCTGGACATGTCGCAGCGCCAGCGCCAGCGCGGCGGGGCGCCCGCGCAGGTTGACCTGCCGATGACGCGCGCCGACATCGCCGACCACCTCGGCTTGACGGTGGAGACGGTCAGCCGCAGCTTCACCCGCCTCAAGCGCGAGGACGTGGTGCGCTTCGAGGACCCGCACCGGATCGAGCTGCACGCCCCCGACCGCCTGCGCCTGCTGGCCGGCTTCGCCGCCGCCTGAGCCGCGGTTCCGATCCGAGCGTTGCGTACCGTTCCCGTGGGAGCGCGCTCGCGCGCGACAGGAATCGCGGGGAAAGCCCGGTCGCGCGCGCGCGCGCTCCTACAGGGAGTTCCGCTGCTGCCGTGGCGTGGCGTACCGCTCTTGTAGGAGCGCGCTTGCGCGCGACCGGGCAAGGTGCCACCGGACCTGCCGCATAAGCGGAACGCGTCCCCACGCGCGGACGCCGGCAAACGACGGCCGGCACCGCTTCTTCGCGGGGGCCAGAAGCGAGCGCTGTCGCGCGCGAGCGCGCTCCTACTCCTCCACGAGCCGGCCGTCGCGCAGGCGGTAGCGCGCGTGCACCAGGCCGGGCGGCAGCGCGTCGTGGCTGATCAGCAGCAGGCTGCGGCCCTCGGCCAGGCGGGCGACGTCGCGCAGCAGGGCGTGCGCGGTGTCCACGTCCAGGCCCTCGGTGGGTTCGTCCAGCAGCAGGATCGGCGCGTCGCGCAGCAGCGCGCGGGCCAGCGCCAGGCGGCGCGCCTGGCCGCCGGACAGGCTGCCGCCGCTTTCGCCGATCCAGCCGTCGAGGCCGCCGGGCAGGGCGCGCACCGCCTCCGCCAGCCGCACCGCCTCCAGCGCCGCCCACAGCCGCGCGTCGTCGGCCGCCGGATCGCCCAGGCACAGGTTCTCGCGCACGCTGCCGGCGAACACCGGCGCGTCCTGCGGCAGCCAGGCCAGGCGCCGGTGCCAGTCGGCGCTCGCGGCCTCGCGCAGGTCCACGCCGCCGAAGGCGATGCGGCCGCCGTCCGGGTCGCGCAGGCGCAGCAGCAGCGCCAGCAGCGAGGACTTGCCGGCGCCGCTGTCGCCGGCGATCGCGATGCGCCGGCCCGGCGGCAGCGCGAGGTCGAGGCCGTCGAGCACCGCGCGCGGCGCGGCGCCGCCCCAGTCGAAGCGCACGCCCGACAGTTCCAGCGTGCCTTCGGCCGGCAGCGGGGCCGGGCGCGCCGGCTCGGCGGCGGCGGGCGCGCGCAGGGCGATGTCGTCGAGCCGGCGCAGCGAAGCGCGCGCCGACCGCAGCGACTGCCAGGCCAGGCCCATGCCGGCCGCGGCCTCGAACAGCGCGACGCCGGCGAACAGCACCGCGGCGGCGGCGGGCGCGCCGAGCGCGCCGTCGCGATGGGCGGCGAACAGCAGCCACAGCAGGACCGGTAGCACCGCCGCGACGGCCAGGCCGTGCACCAGGCCGGCCCAGGACAGCCGCCGCTGCAGCCGCGACTCGCGCGCGGACAGCGCGCCGGAATCCGCGTCCAGCCGCGCCAGCCGGCCCGCCACCGCGTCCAGCGCGACCAGGTCTGCGGCGCCTTCCAGGTCCTCCTGCAGGCCCTGGCGGAAGGCCGCGCGCGCCTGCGCCCGCTCGCGCTCGGCGCCGCGGGCGCCGCGGCCGATCGCCAGCGGCACGCCGGCGCCGATCGCCAGCGCGGCCAGCGCCAGGCACAGCGCCGCGGCGGGCAGGACGAGAGCGACCGCGGCCACGGTGCCCGCGGCGGCCAGCAGCAGCGCCAGCAGCGGCCCCAGCGCGCGCACCAGCAGGCCGTCGGCGGTCTCGATGTCGGCGACCAGCCGCGCCAGCAGGTCGCCGGTGCGCTCGCGGCCCAGGCCCAGCGGCGCCAGCGGCAGCGCGCGGGCGAAGAACCAGGTGCGCAGGTCGCGCGCCACGCGCAGGGTGACGTCGTGGCCGAACAGCTTCTCGCCGTAGCGCGAGGCGATGCGGGCGAAGGTCAGTGCGCGGATGCCGGCCGAGGGCCCGAAGAAGTCGAAGCCGGCGAGGCCGGCGGCCAGCGCGGCGGCGGTCAGGAAATGCCCGGACAGCGCCAGCAGGCCGCTGCCCGCGGCCAGGGTCAGGCACAGCAGCGCCACCGCCAGCGCGATCGCGCCGCGGTGCCGCGCGAACACGCGGACGGCACGGCCTTCCGCGCGGTCGGCGGCGCGGCTCATGCCGCGGTTCCCGGCACAGGCGCGGCCGGCAGCGCGACCACCCGCGAGGCGATGGCCAGCGCTGCCGCGCTGTGGGTCGCGATCAGCACCGTGCGCCCGCGCGCGAAGGCGGCCAGCGCTTCCAGCACGCGCCGCTCGGTCTCCGGGTCGAGGAAGGCGGTCGGCTCGTCGAGCAGGAGCAGCGCGGGTTCGCGCAGGAACACCCGCGCCAGCGCGATGCGGCGCGCCTCGCCGCCGGACAGGCCGAAGCCGCGCTCGCCGACCACGGTGTCGAGCCCCGCCGGCAGGCGCGCGGCGAAGCGCATCACCTGCGCGGCCTCGGCGGCGGCGCGCACCGCGGCGTCGTCGGCGTCGGGGCGCGCCAGGCGCAGGTTGTCGGCGATGCTGCCGTGGAACAGGAACGGGCGCTGCGGCGCGTAGCCGATGCGCGCGCCGGCCGGCGCGATCTCGATGCGCCCGGCGCGCGGCGGCAGCCAGCCGGCGACGGCCTCCAGCAGCGTGCTCTTGCCGCAGCCGCTGGCGCCGGCGAGCGCGACCGTCTCGCCGGCGGCGACGTCCAGCGAGCAGCCGGCCACCGCGTCGCGCGCGGCGCCGGCGTGGCGCAGCGACACCTCCACGATGCGCACGGACGGCGCGGTGCGGCCGCGGCCGGCGGGCTGCGCGGGCTCGCGGCGCCCAGCGTCGCCGGCGTCCAGCGCGCCGTCGATCTCCTCCAGTGCGGCGAGCGCCGCGGCGCGGTCGTGGTAGTGCGCGGCCAGGCGCCGCAGCGGCGCGTAGACCTCCGGCGCGAGCAGCAGCAGGAACAGCCCGGCACCGAGCGTGGGCGGCGCCGCGCGCAACTCGATCATGCCCAGGTAGGACAAGCCCAGGTACAGCGCGATCACCGCGACGCTGACCGAGGCGAAGAACTCCAGCACCGTCGACGACAGGAAGGCGATGCGCAGCACCTTCAGGCTGCGCTCGCGCAGGCCTTCGGCGGCCTCGCTCACGCCGGCCAGCTCGGCCTCGCCGCGGCCGTAGACGCGGATCAGGCCCAGGCCGCGCAGGCGGTCGGCGAAGTGGCCGCCCATGCGCGCCAGCGCGCGCAGCTGGCGCCGGCTGGCGGCTTCCGCGCTCCAGCCGACCAGCATCATGAACAGCGGGATGAGCGGCAGGGTCAGCAGCAGCACCGCGCCGACGATCGGATCCACCCAGCCCGCGGCCAGCAGCATCGCCGGCGGCACCAGCAGCGTTTCCGCGCGCGCCAGCCGGTAGCCGCCGAAGTAGCCGTCCAGCGCGTCGACGTGGGCGCCGGCCAGTTCGCTGAGCGCGCCACTGCGCTGCCGCCGCAGCCAGGGCGCGCCGGCGGCGAACAGCCGGCGCGCGAGCCGGCGCCGCAGGCCGTCGCGCAACGCGGTGGTGGCCGCGTCCGCGCTGCGGCGCGCGGCGAAGGCGAGGCCGGCGCGCAGCGCGCCCACGGCCGCGAGCGCGGCCAGCGCCGGCAGCGCGACGGCCGGGTCGGCACGCTCCACCAGCACCCGCTGCACCGCCCAGGCGATCAGCCCGGCCTGCGCGATCAGCAGCCAGCCGGCGGCGACCGTGCAGGCGCCGGCCGCGCGCAGCGGCCCGCGCACCGGCGAGGCGAGCGCGTCGAGACGGCGCAGGCGCGCGGCAAGCGGCGCGGCGGGGGGCGGCAGCGACTCGGCCGCGGGAGAGGAGGGCATGGTGGTCCGGCGGGCAGGCGTGGCGCGGCGGGCTCGCGTGCGGCGCATTGTAGGGCGCGGTGGCCGCGGCGACGTCGGCGTGCGGCGATCCGCCGCAGGGCACCGCGGGAACGCTTCGCTGCTCCTGCACGCTTCGTTCGGGACGGCCGCGTTGCGATGCGCCGGCGCCGGAAACGAAAAACCCCGCGCGAGGCGGGGTCGTCGTGCGTTGCGGGATCGGCATGCTGCCGGTCCGTTGACCGCGTGGTGCCCAGGAGAGGACTCGAACCTCCACGGAGTTGCCCCCGCTAGCACCTGAAGCTAGTGCGTCTACCAATTCCGCCACCTGGGCATCGGGGCAGGCGCGTATGTTGCGTTGCGTCCCCAGCCTTGTCAACGCCTTTTTGCGCGCGCGGGCCCGCGCATCACGTCGGTGCGCCGGGCCGCCCTGTACCATAGGCGGTCATGGCAAAAACACCCAGCAAGCGCGGCGCACGCCGCGGCGATCAGGCGCCGGCCAAGCCCGGCACGTCCTCACCCTCCAAGCGCGCATCGAAGGCTCCCGCCGGCAAGGCGCGCGGCCGCGGCGGCGATGCGCCGGCGCCGTGGATGCCGGAGCCGCCGCGCGGCGGCGGCCGCGACGCGTCGCAGCGCCCGCGCAAGGGCGCGGCCGCGCCCGCATTCCACGACCCCCAGGCCGAGCGCGAGGCCGACCGCTACGCCAACCCGATCGCCAGCCGCGAGGCGATCCTGCTGTGGCTGGCCGAGAGCGACGGCCCGCAGACCGCCGACGCGCTCGCCGAGCACTTCGGCCTCGCCGCGCCCGACCGCTTCGACGCGCTGGGCAAGCGCCTGGGCGCGATGGTCCGCGACGGCCAGCTGCTGCAGAACCGCCGCGGCGGCTTCGTGCCGGTGCAGCGGATGGACCTGATCGCCGGCACCGTGATCGCCAATCCCGACGGCTTCGGCTTCCTGCGCCCGGACACCGGCGCCGGCGACGACCTGTTCCTGCCGCCGAACGAGATGCGCAAGGTCATGCACGGCGACCGCGCGATGGCCAGCGTCACCGGCCTGGACCGCCGCGGCCGCCGCGAGGGCGCGATCGTGGAGGTGCTGGAACGGCGCCTCAACCGCCTGATCGGCCGCTTCACGGTCGAGTCGGGCATCAGCTTCGTGGTGCCCGACGACCGCCGCATCCAGCGCAACATCCAGGTGCCGCAGGACGCGCGCAACGGCGCCGAGCACGGCCAGCTGGTGGTCTGCGAGATCGCCCAGCCGGGCGACGCGCGGCGGCCGCCGATCGGGCGCGTGCTGGCGGTGCTGGGCGATGCGCTGACGCCGTCGCTGGTGGTCGAGGCCGCGATCCACGGCCACGAGCTGCCGCACGAGTTCCCGCAGGCGGTGGTCGAGCAGGCCACCGCGATCCCGCTGCAGGTCGATGCGAAGGCCGCCGCCGGCCGCCGCGACCTGCGCGCGCTGCCGCTGGTGACCATCGACGGCGAGGACGCCAAGGACTTCGACGACGCGGTGTGGTGCGAGCCCAACCGCGACGGCTTCCGGCTCGTGGTCGCGATCGCCGACGTCTCCCACTACGTGCAGCCGGGCACGCCCCTCGACGACGAGGCGCAGCTGCGCGCGACCAGCGTGTACTTCCCCGGCTTCGTGGTGCCGATGCTGCCGGAGACGCTGTCCAACGGCATCTGCTCGCTGCGGCCGGAGGTCGACCGGCTTTGCTTCGTCTGCGACATGCAGGTCGGCCGCGACGGCACGGTGCGCGAGTCGGAGTTCTACGAGGCGGTCATGCACTCGCACGCGCGCCTGACCTATACACAGGTCTGGCAGGCGGTGGGCGAGGAGGACGCCGAGGCGCAGGCCCAGGTCGGCGCGCTGATGCCGCAGCTGCGCAACCTGCACCAGCTCTACAAGGTGCTGTCGAAGGCGCGCTCGCGCCGCGGCGCGATCGAGTTCGAGACCTCGGAGGTGCGCTTCGTCCTCGACAACCGCGGCGAGGTGGTGCAGGCCGGCATGCTGCTGCGCAACGACGCCCACAAGCTGATCGAGGAATGCATGATCGCGGCCAACGTGGAGGCGGCGAAGTACCTGCTCGCCTCCGGCGTGCCGGGCCTGTACCGCATCCACGACAAGCCGCCGGAGTCCAAGTACGCCGACCTGCTGGAGTTCCTGAAGGAGTTCAACCTGCGCATGCCGGCCTGGGCCCGGGTGCGGCCGCGCGACTTCACCAGCCTGCTGGCCAAGGTGCGCGAGCGGCCCGACGCCGCGCTGCTGGAGTCGGTGCTGCTGCGCAGCCAGAGCCTGGCGGTGTACTCGGCCGAGAACATCGGCCACTTCGGCCTCGCGCTGGAGGCGTACTCGCACTTCACCTCGCCGATCCGCCGCTACCCGGACCTGCTGGTGCACCGCGCGATCAAGTTCGCGCTCGCGCACGGCAAGCCGGGCGCGTTCCGCTACTCGGCCTCGGACATGGCGGCGCTGGCGCTGCAGTGCTCCGAGCGCGAGCGGCGCGCCGACGAGGCCGAGCGCGAGGTCGACGAGCGCTACCGCGCGGCGTGGATGGAACAGCACGTCGGCGGCGAGTTCGAGGGCGTGATCAGCGGCGTGACCAGCTTCGGCCTGTTCGTGGAGCTGGACCAGTCCAAGGTCAACGGCCTGGTCCACGTGACCCAGCTGCCGCGCGACTTCTACCACTTCGACCCGGTGCGCAAGACCCTGAGCGGCGAGCGCGCCGGGCGCGAGTTCCGGCTGGGCGACCGCCTGCGCGTGCGCGTGCTCAAGGCCAGCCTGGAGGAGCGCAAGATCGACTTCGGCCTGGCCGAGGAAGCGCGCGGGCCGGCGCCGCCGCCGCCGCGCGGCCGCCCGGCGAAGCGGGCCAAGCGGTCCTACTGAGAAAAAGCGCCGGTCCGGGCGGGCCGGCGGGCGGCGCGGGCGGCTCGTCCGGCCGCCCCGGGGGCGGGCCGGCGGCCCTACAATGGCCGGCCCCACGCCCAGCCCGTTCGGCCCGATGAGCAAGCAGACCTCCTGGATCGCCGGCATCAACGCCGTCGCCGCCGCCGTGGAACACGACGCCGACAACGTGCGCGAGGTGCTGCTGGAGGCGGGCGCCCGCAACCCGCGCCTGGCCGCCATCGAGACCGAGGCCCGGCGCCGCGACATCGACGTGCGCCGGGTCGCCCAGCAGGCGCTGGACGGCGTGGCCGGCGGCCTGCGCCACCAGGGCGCGGCGGCGCGCTACGCCGCCGTGCGGACCTGGGGCGAGCACGACCTCGCGCCGCTGATCGAGGCGGCCGGCGGCAACGCGCTGGTGCTGGTGCTCGACGGCGTCCAGGACCCGCACAACCTCGGCGCCTGCCTGCGCAGCGCCGCCGCGGCCGGCGCCACCGCGGTGGTGATCCCGAAGGACAAGGCGGTGCAGGTCAACGCCACCGTGCGCAAGACCTCCTCCGGCGCCGCCGACACCGTGCCGGTGATCCGCGCCACCAATCTCGCCCGCACCCTGCGCGAGCTGCAGAAGCAGGGCGTGTGGATCTACGGCCTGGCCGGCGACGCCGAGGGCTCGCTGTACGGCCTCGACCTGGTCGGCAACGTCGCGCTGGTGCTCGGCGGCGAGGCCGACGGCCTGCGCCGGCTGACCCGCGAGCACTGCGACCAGCTCGCGCGCATCCCCATGCCCGGCGGCTTCGAGAGCCTCAACGTGTCCGTCGCCGCCGGCGTGGCGCTGTTCGAGGCGGTCCGACAGCGCCAGGCGTCCTGAGTCCAGGTCCCGCGCCCGCATGTTCGCGCCCTGGATCGCGAAGCACGAGGCCCGCTCGCGCGCCTCGGCGCGGCGCCGCCGTGCCGGGAGCGGGTTCGCGCCCGCCGCCCGGCCGGCCGCGTGGCCGGTCCCGGTCGCCGGGCCGTGGGCGGCGCGGCCGCGGGTCCGCATCGACTGGCTGCGCCGCCACCTGCTCTACGGCCTGCTGCTGGCGCTGGGCTGGATGCCCGAGGCCTGGGCCGCCGCGCGCGCGACGGCGCCGCCGCTGCGCGACTATGCGGTCGACCGCTGGACCACGCGCGAGGGCCTGCCGCACAACTCCCTGCGCGACGTCGCGCAGACGCCCGACGGCTACCTGTGGTTCGCGACCTGGGAAGGGCTGGTGCGCTACAACGGCCTGGACTTCACCGTCTACGACCGCGGCACCCGCGACCTGTCGCTGCCGGACAACGGCGTCGGCGCGCTGTACGTCGACCGCGACGGCGCGCTGTGGACCAGCGATTCGCGCGGCAACCTGGGCCGCCGCGCCGCCGAGGGCGACTGGCGCTTCTGGGAATCGGCCGGGCGCTGGCCGCAGGTGCTGGTCCATGCCATGGCGATGGACGAGCGCGGGCGCATGTGGCTGCTGTTCGAGGGCCACGGCCTGGGCTGCCTGCATCCCGACGGCCGCTTCGAGTACTTCGATGCGCCCGACGACGTGCCGCTGGCGCTGAGCTACCCGCGCATGGCGATCGACGCCGAGTCGCGCATCTGGATCGGCGGCATGGACGGGCTGATGGTGCGCGAGGCCGACGGCGCGCTGCGCCGCGCGCCCGAGGCGTTCGGGCTCGCGCCCGGCCTGGCCTGGCCCTACCAGGGGCCGGACGGCGCGATCTGGCTGGTCTCCGGCGAGCACATCCACCGCCTGCAGGGCGACCGCGCGCCGGCCGTGCACCACGTGCCCGGCCAGGGCGACTTCACCGCCATGCTGCAGGACCGGTACGGCGACCTGTGGCTGGGCAGCGAGAGCCGCGGCCTGCTGCGCCTGGGCCCGCACGGCCTGGAGCACCCGCCGGAGGGCGAGGTGCGCCCGCCGGGCCGCATCGTCGAACTGCTGGAGGACGCCGAGGGCAGCATCTGGGCGGGCGCCAACGGCGGCCTGTTCCGGCTGCGCGAGACGCTGTTCACCCGCTGGACGCAGCGCGACGGGCTGAGCAGCGACTACGTGCGTGCGGTGCTCGAGGACCGCCACGGCACGCTGTGGATCGGCGGCGCCGGCGGGCTCGACCGGCTCGGTGCCGACGGCGCGCCGGCGCCGGTGCCGCTGCAGCCGGGCGTGCCGCCCTCGGTGCTGAGCCTGGCCGAGGACGCCGCCGGCGACCTCTGGGTCGGCGGCTTCGGCGGCCGCGTGTTCCAGCTGCGCGACGGCCGCGTGCTGCGCCGCTACGACGGCGACGACGGCCTGCCCCCCGGCCACGTGCGCGCGATCGCGCCGGACGCCGCCGGCGGCGTCTGGGTGGCCACCCATCGCGGCCCGGCGCGCATCCTCGACGGGCGCGTGTCCATGCCCCGCATCGAGGGCCTGCCCGAGGCGCTGGTCACCGCGCTGGCGACCATCGACGGCGCGCTGTGGGTGGGCTCGGTGGAAGGCGCCAGCGTGGTGCGCGACGGCCGCGCGCGGCGCCTGCCGCTGGAGCGCCTGAGCGGCGCGCGTTCGGTGTTCGGGTTCGAGCAGGCGGGCGGCGACATCTGGATCGCCACCGACCGCGGGCTCTACCGCGAGCGCGGCGGCGAGCTGGCGCGGGTGGGCCTGGAGCAGGGCCTGCCGGTGGACACCGTGTTCCAGCTCGTGCGCGATCGCATCGGCAACGCCTGGATCACCAGCAACCGCGGCATGCTGCGCGCGCGGATGGAAGCGCTGAACGCGGTGGCCGACGGGCGCCAGGACCAGCTCGCGCTGGAGCGCTACGACGAGACCGACGGCATGTCGAGCTCGCAGGGCAACGGCAGTTCCTCGCCGTCGTCGATCCTGCGCGCCGACGGCAGCGTGTGGATGTCCACCGCCGGCGGCATCAGCGTGGTCGACCCGCGCCGCTGGCAGGGCTTCCGCAGGCGCCCGCCGCCACTGCCGCGGATCGAGTCGGTGCGGCTGGACGGCGAGCCGCTGGCGTGGCGCGACGGCGCCCGCCTGGCGGGCGGGGCGCGCATCTCGGTGTCCTACGTGGGGCTGAGCTTCCTGCTGTCCGAGCGCATCCGCTTCCGCACGCGCCTGGACGGCTTCGACGATCGCTGGATCGACCACGGCCGCCAGCGCAGCGTGGACTTCGTCGGGCTGCCGCCGGGCGACTACACGCTGAGCGTCTCGGCGGCGCACCCGGAGGGCGGCTGGAGCGTGCAGGAGGCACAGTGGCGCTTCTCGGTGGCGCCCTACTGGTGGCAGCGCCGCGGCGTGCAGGTCGCCGGCGTGGCGCTCGCGCTGCTGGCGATGGTGCTGCTCTACCGCCTGCGCATCCGCCGCTACGAGGCCGCCAACGCGCGCCTGGCGCACCAGGTGGACGAGCGCACGCGCGCGCTGCAGCGGCAGACCGACCAGCTGCTGCAGGCCGACAGCGAGAAGACCGACCTGCTGCAGCGCCTGCGCCGGCAGGCCGAGACCTTCGAGCGCCAGGCCTACGAGGACGCGCTGACCGGCCTGCCGAACCGGCGCAGCTTCGACGAGACGCTGCAGAGGGAGTTCGCGCGCGCCTGGCGCAAGGGCCACCCGCTGTGCCTGGTGGTGCTCGACCTGGACCGCTTCAAGGCGATCAACGACGCGCACTCGCACGCCGTCGGCGACGCGGTGCTGCGCCAGGTCGGTGGCCTGCTGGCCTCGGTCTGCCGCGCTTCCGACATCGCCGCGCGCATCGGCGGCGAAGAGTTCGCGATCATCCTCATCGACGCCGGCCTGGACGACGCCGAGACCGTCTACGCGCGCCTGCGCGAGCGCTTCGCCGCCCAGGACGCGTGGGGCGGGCTGGCCGAGCTGCGGGTCACCATCAGCGCCGGCGCCACCCTGCGCGACCCCGGCGACGCCTCGCCGGCGCAGATGATGCGGCGCGCCGACGACGCGCTGTACCGCGCCAAGGACGACGGCCGCGACCGCATCCGCACCGGCTGAGAGCGGCGCGCCACGGGTGATGCGCGGTTCATCCCGTGTCGCGGCGCCGGCCTAGAATGGCGCCGACAGGAAGCGGGGACGGCCCCGCCGCTCCATTCCGCCCGGGGACGGCCCCATGACTCCCCGGAGCGCGCCATGCACTGGATCGTCCTGCTGTTCGCCGGCCTGTTCGAGATCGTCTGGGCCGTCGGCCTCAAGTACACCGAGGGCTTCACCCGTCTCTGGCCCACGCTCGGCACCTTCGCCGCGATGGCCGCCAGCTTCTTACTGCTCAGCCGGGCGATGACCGCGTTGCCGCTCGGCACCGCCTACGCGGTCTGGGTCGGCATCGGCGCCGTGGGCACCGCACTGGTCGGCATCGCCGTGCTGGGCGAGCCCGCCAGCGCCGGGCGGATCGCCAGCATCGGCCTGATCGTGGCCGGGGTGATCGGGCTCAAGCTGGCGTCGGCGTAGCCGCCCCCGGCCCCGCGGGGAGGCCCGTGGCGATCCATGAGCAGCGCGCGCAGGGCGACCGCCACGGGCCGCTGCCATGCGGGCCGCTTCATCGCCGTCGAACACGTCGCCACGGACACTGTGCGCATCGAGACGGAGGCGAGCGATGCGCTACGAACTGTTCTACTGGCCGGGGATTCCAGGGCGCGGCGAGTTCGTCCGCCTGGCGCTGGAAGCGGCGGGTGCGGACTACGTCGATGTCGGCAACGACGAGCGCGCCGGCGGCGTGGCCGCGGTGGAGGCGCTGCTGGAGGACGCCGCCGCAACGCGGCCGGCGTTCGCGCCGCCGGTGCTGCGCGCCGGCCGCACCTTGGTCGGCCAGGTCGCGGCCATCCTGCAGTTCCTCGGGCCGCGGCTGGGGCTGGTGGCGAAGGACGCCGGCGACGCGCTCTGGACCCACCAGCTGCAGCTGACCATCGCCGACCTCGTCGCCGAGTCGCACGACGTGCACCATCCGGTCGGCATCGGCAGCTACTACGAGGACCAGAAGGCCGAAGCGCGGCGGCGGGCGGAGGAATTCCGCACCCAGCGCATCCCGAAGTTCCTCGGCCATTTCGAGCGCGTGCTGGCGCGCAATCCGAAAGGGCCGGCGCACCTGGTCGGCGCGCGCCTGTCGTATGCCGACCTGTCGCTGTTCCACGCGGTCGAGGGCCTGCGCTACGCGTTCCCGAAGGCGGTGGCGCGGATCGGCGACGACATCCCGCACGTGCTCGCGCTGGCCGAGGCGGTGAAGGAGCGGCCCGACATCGCCGCCTATCTCCGTTCGGATCGCCGTCTGCCGTTCAACGAGCAGGACATCTTCCGCCGTTATCCCGAGCTCGACGGCTGACCGGGGCGGCCGTCGCCCGGGTTTGAAGAACGCTTGAACTTCGCGCTGCAGGCTGGCTCCAGTCCAATAGGAGTCCAGTCCCATGCCCGTACTCGCACGCATTGTCGTTTCCGCGATTTTCCTGTTTCTCGCGGCGTCCTTAACGCCCAATGCCCGCGCCGCCGCCGCGACGGTGCTGGTGGTGGTCAGCGGCGAGGGCCGCGAGGACGGCAGCCGGCCCGGATACGAGTTCGACGAACTGTCGCAGGCCTGGCTCATTTTCCAGGACAACGGCCTGACGGTGGAAGTGGCCAGCCCGCGCGGCGGCCCGGTGATTGCCGATCGCCACGACCCGGAGGCGCCCTACAACGCGCGGCTGCTCGCCGACGCCGACGCGATGCGGCGCCTGCAGGCCACGCGCGCCATCGGCGAGCTCGATGCCGCTGACTACGATGCGGTGTACGTGGTGGGCGGCAAGGGGGCGATGTTCGACCTGCCGGGCGATGCGGCGCTGCAGGCGCTGCTGGCCTCGGTCTACGAACGAGGCGGCATCGTGGCCGCGGTCTGCCACGGCCCGGCCGCGCTGGCCGAGGTCCGCCTGCGCGATGGCGCGCTGCTGGTAGCAGGCCGCTCGCTCACCGGCTTCACCAACGAGGAGGAGGCGTTGTTCGGCAAGCGGTGGACGAAGGAGTTCCCCTGGCTGCTGGAGGACGCGATGCGTGCGCGCGGTGCGCACTGGCAGGAAGTGCCATTGATGATGCCCGGCGTCGTCGTCGATGGGCGGCTGATCACCGGGCAGAACCCGTACTCGACGCCTGCGCTCGCCGAGGCCGTCGTCCGCGCCACTGGCCGGACGCCGGTCGCGCGCGTGCCCTGGCGCGAGGAGCGCGCGATGGCGGCGGTGCAACGTTTGCTGGCGGGCGAGGGCGCAGCGGCGGCTGGCGAAATCGCGCAGAGTCGCGACGACATCCACGTCGAGCTGATCGGCATGCTGGGCTACTACCAGCTCCAGGCCGCCGAGGCGCCGCGGGAGGTTTCGGACGCGGTGGCGGTCATGGCGCTGGCCGCGCCCTACATGGACGAGCCGCGATTGCACCTGGCGATCGCCGAAGGCTGGCTGCGGCTGGGCGACCGTGCGCAGGCCCGTGCCGTCGCCCAGCCGATGCTGGCGCGCTGGCCCGACTTCGCCGAAGCTGGCCAGTTCCTGCAGCGGATCGACAGCGCGCGATGAACAGCGAAGTCCTGCACGTGCTGGTGGTCGAGGACAACCCGGCGCTGCGCGGCCAGTTGCGGTCGCTTCTGGAAGCGCGAGGGCACCGCGTCGAGGAAGCCGCCGACGGCCTCAGCGGCCTGCAGTCGGCGCTGGCCGATCCGCCCGACGTCCTGGTGCTCGACCTCGGGCTGCCGGGCCTGGACGGGCTCGGGGTCTGCGCAAGGTTGCGTGCCGAGGCGGACCGCCACGTGCCGGTGCTGATGCTCACCGCGCGCGACGGTATCGGCGACAAGCTGGCGGGGTTCGACAGGGGGGCCGACGACTACCTCATCAAGCCCTTCTCGGGCGACGAGCTGCTGGCGCGCTGCCTCGCGCTGTCCAGGCGCCATCGGCTCGGTGCGCCGCACGTGCTGCGGATCGGCACACTGAGCATCGATCGCCGCCGCGGAGAGGTTCATCGCCAAGGCCGGCGGCTCGACCTGCAGCCGACCGGCCTTCGATTGCTGCTCGCCCTAGCCGAGGCGTCGCCGCGGACGCTGACCCGCAGCGAGCTCAATCGGCGCCTGTGGGGCGAGGATGCGCCAGCGTCAGACCCGCTGCGTTCGCACCTCTACCTGCTGCGTCAGGCGCTCGACCGGCCTTTCGCGGTGGCGATGCTCAAGACCGTGCACGGGGTGGGCTTCCGCCTGGAGGCCGACGCATGAGCACGCCGCGGCGACGCCTGCACCGGCGCATCATGCTGGCCTTCGCCGGTTTCACGGCCCTGGTGGCGCTGGTTTTCGGGCTGTACGTGGTCGTGTTCGCCTACAGCGTGGAGGATCTGTTCTTCGAGGCGATGCTCGAGGAGGAGGCGGACGCGCGCCTGCGGCACCGCGAGCGCCACGGCGATTGGGGCCGGCCGCAGCACCCGGGCATGCGCGTGATCGAGGACGCATCGTTGCTGCCGGATGGCATCGGCCCCCGCCTGCTGGCCGAGCCGGAGCGGACCGAATTCGCCGGTCGCGACGGACGCCACTACCACCTGCGTGCCCTGGTGCCGCCGGGCGGCGCGCCGCACGCCTGGCTGCTGGCCGAGGTCAGCGGCCAACTCGTGGTCCGCCCGCGCCGCGGCGACCTGTTCGGGCTGCTGGCGTGGTCCGGCGCGATCATGATCGCGCTGGCGCTCTTGCTGGGCCATTGGCTGGCGCGCCGCATCGCCGCACCCTTGGCCCGGCTGGCGTCGCGTGTGGACGACGCGGCGCCGGAGCGCCTGCCGCACGCGCTCGCCGAAGGCTGCCCCGACGACGAGACCGGGGTGCTGGCGCGTGCCCTCGACCGGCTGGTGGCGCGGATCGAGGCCTTCGTCCTGCGCGAACGCGAGTTCACCCGCGACGCCAGCCACGAATTGCGCACGCCGCTGGCGGTGATCCGCAGCGCCGCGGAACTGCTCTCGCGCGAGGCGGGCCTTTCGGCGTCGGGTCGGGACCAGGTCGAACACGTGCTCCAGTCCGCACGGCAGCTCGAGCAGACGGTGGATACGCTGCTTTCGCTGGCGCGCGAGGAGGGCGATGCCCGACATGATGCGAGCGCGGCGGTCGCGCTGCTGCCGGTGCTGGAGCGGGTGATCGTCGAGCAGTCGCCATGGCTGGGCGACAAGCCGGTCGAGGTCGAGATCGACGTGCCGGCGCACACACGGATCGCGGTGTCCCCGGGCGTGCTGCACATCCTGCTCGCCAACCTGGTCGGCAACGCGTTCGCGCATACCCGCGAAGGCACGGTCCGTATCGAGGTCGGCGACGGCCGGCTGCGCATCGCCAATCCCGGAGCGGGGCCGCGCGAGATCGACTTCGAGCCTCATGTGCGGGGCGGCGACAGCGCCGGATTCGGGCTCGGGCTCGCGATCGTGCGCCGTCTTTGCGAGCGCCACGGCATCGACCTGTGGTTCGGCGCCGCCGGCGGCGCGACGGTGGCGACGCTCGGCCTGGTGCCGGCGTCGGGGCAGGTTGCGGGCGACCGCGGGGCGGCGCAGGACGGCGCAGGCGCTGGTGCTGGTCGCGAAAGGATGGTCGGGCCATGACGACGGTGCGCAGACAGCTGCAGGAGTGGATCGTGGCGGCGGCCGGTCTCCTGGCCTGGGGGAACGCGTGGTGCCTGGAGGTGCAGCAGGCCATGGACACGGCGCTGCGGGAGGAGGGCCTGGCCGGCGCCGCCTGGGCGACGGTGATACCCGCGGCGGTGGAGACCGGCTCGGCCGGCCTCCGCGACCTGGACACCCGTATGCTGATGGCCGACGGCGACCGCGTGCAGGTCGGCTCGGTAGCCAAGCCGCTGCTCGCGGCCGGCGTTCTGCGGTTGGTGTCCGAAGGCAGGTTGACGCTGGAGACGCCCGTCGAAGCGATGCTGCCGGGCGTCCGCTTCCGCAATCCCTGGGCGACGACCGATCCGGTGCGCGTCATTTACCTGCTGGAGCACACCGCGGGGATCGACAACCTGCAGCTTTGGCAGTTCTTCAGCTTGCGGGCGAAGCCCGACACGCCACTGGCGGCGCTGTTCGCGCGCGATGAGGGCGTGCTGCAGGTACGTACGCGACCCGGCAGCCGCTTCGCCTATTCCAATCTCGGCTACGCGCTGCTCGGCATGACGATCGAGGCCGTCGTCGGCGAGCGCTACGAGACGTGGCTGGATCGCGAGCTGCTGGCGCCGCTCGGGATGCACGACAGCACCTTCGGCTTCGTTTCGCAGCGGGGGCCGCACGCGGACCCGCGGCTGGCGATGGGACACTTCGAGAACGGGCAGGCGCAGCCGGCCATCCCGTTGCCCCTGCGACCTGCCGCGCAGTTCACCACCACCGCCGGCGACATGGCGAGGTTCGCGCGCTTCCTGCTGGGCGACGGGCACGTCGGTGGGCGCCGCTTCGTCGATCCCGCGCTGCTGGCGCGCATCGGCCGGCCCGTGGGGACGGAAGCGGCCGGTGCCGGTCTGCGCATCGGTCACGGCCTGATGGCGACCAGCCGGGACCGCCACGGCGTCATCGGCGCCTGTCACCCGGGCAATACGGTCGGCTACCGGGCGATGCTGTGCGTGTACCCCGGTCAGGGCAAGGCCTGGTTTGTCGCGGTCAACAGCGACAGCGAGACGGCCGACTATGCGCGGATCGATGCCTTGCTCGTCGACGCGGTGAGGCCGGCGCCACCGAAACCGCAGCCGACCGGCGCACCGACACGCGATCTGTCCGAGTGGGACGGCTTCTATGTCCGCGATGCCCCGGTGATGCGGCGTTTCGCGTGGGTCGATTGGGTCTTCGGAGTATCGCGTGTGCGCTGGACGGGAGCATGGCTCGACGTGAGGCCGCTGCCGGGTCCGGCGAAGCGACTGGCGCCGGCGGGCGGGCGGCTGTTGCGGGCCGAGGATCGATTATGGCCGTCGCACGCGCTGCTGGTCGGCGAAGACGGACGCCGGGTCCTGACCGACGGCCTGCGCAGCCAGGTGCGGGTACCGGCGTGGCAACCCTTCGCGCTGTGGTCGAGCCTGTTGCTTGGCGTGCTGGGAGCCGGCCATGTGCTGGTGGCCGGCGTAGGGCGGGCGCTGAGAAGGCGCCTGCGTCGCTCCGATCCGCTGGCGCCCATGCTGCTAGCGCTCGCGTTCCTGCCGCTGCCGGTGCTTTGGCTGCTCAAGGGGCCGGTTCTGCAGTTCGGAGACCGGACCGCGGCGAACCTGCTGTTGGCGCTGGCGACCGCACTGCTTCCACTGGCGGCGCTCGTCGGCCTCTGGTACTGGCGGTCGCTGCGTCGGGCCGGCGCCGGCAGCGTGCTCGACGGCGTGGCGCTGGCCGCCGTCCTGCAGTGCCTGTGCGTGCTCGCCAGCTGGGGCCTGTTGCCGCTCAGGCTCTGGGCCTGACGGCCGCCCCGATCAGGCCGCGACGGGCGGCGCCGGCCAGGCGTTGACGATGGCGCAGAACAGGCGCGCGGTCTGCTCGGCGTCGTATACGGCCGAGTGCGCGTCCGCAGCGTTCCAGTCGAAGCCGGCCGCCTGCACCGCGCGGGCGAGCACGGTCTGCCCGTAGGCCACGCCTGCCAGGGTCACGGTGTCGAACACGCTGAAGGGGTGGAAGGGATTGCGCTTGTGGCCGCAGCGCGCGACCGCGGCGTTGAGGAAGGCGAGGTCGAAGTGCGCGTTGTGGCCGACCAGGATCGCGCGCTGGCAGCCGTGCTTCTTCACTGCCGCGCGCACCGGCGCGAACACGTGGTTCAGCGCCTCGCGCTCATCCTTGGCGAAGCGGAACGGGTGGTCGAGGTCGATCCCGGTCACTTCCAGCGACTGCGGGTCGATCTGCATCCCGGGTGCGGGGACCAGGTGCGCGCTGGCGGTTTCGCCCAGCGTCAGCCGGCCGTCGGCGTCCAGGTCCAGCGGCACCGCGGCGATCTCCAGCAGCGCGTGCCGGGTCGCGTCGAAGCCGCCGGTCTCCACGTCCACCACCACCGGCAGGTAGCCGCGGAAGCGCCGTGCCAGCGGGCTGGGCGGGGCGGGGGACGCGTCGGTGGCGGCTTCGTTCATGCGCGGCGTCGTCAGTCGGCGCGGCCGGAGAACTCGCCGGTCGTCGTGTTGACCAGCACGCGCTCGCCGGAGGCGATGTACTCCGGCACCTGGATCTCGATCCCGGTCGACAGCCGCGCCGGCTTCGGCCGCTTGGTCGCGGTGCCGCCCTTGAGCTCCGGCGGGGTCTCCACCACCTCCAGCGCGACTGTCTGCGGCAGCTGCAGGCCCACCGGCTGGTCGTCGATCACCTGCACGTAGCAGCCGCCCAGGCCCTCGGTGATGTAGCCGGCGCCGTCGCCCACGACCTCGGCGTCGAGCGGGTAGGGGGTGTAGTCCTCGTCGTCCATGAACACGAAGGCCTCGCCGTCCTTGTAGGAGAAGCTCGCCTGCCGGCGCAGCAGCTCCACCTCGGTGAGGTTGTCGTCGGCGTCGAAGCTGGCGTCGAGCTTGGCGCCGCCGGGCACCGCGTACATGACGAAGCGGAAGCGCACGTTGCCGCCGCGGCCCTGCGGCGAGCTGCGCTCGATGTCGCGGACCTGGTAGACGCCGCCGTTGTACTCGACGACGTTGCCTTTCTTGATTTCGCTGGCTCTCATGGCTGACGGGAATCGGGAATGGAGAATCGGGAATGGAGAGAAGCGGGTCAGGGGCCGGTGAAACGCTCTCGCGATTCCCGATTCCCTGTTCCCGATTCCCGGCTTTTACTTCGCCGCCAACCGCACCGCGCCGTCCAGGCGGATGGTCTCGCCGTTGAGGTAGCGGTTGCCGATGAGGTAGGCGACGAGGTCGGCGAATTCCTCGGAGCGGCCGAGGCGCGAGGGGAAGGGGATCGAGGCCGACAGCGAGGCCTGCACGTCCTCGGGCATGCCGTCGACCATCGGGGTCCAGAAGATGCCGGGCGCGATGGTGTTCACGCGGATGCCGAAGCGCGCCAGCTCGCGCGCCATCGGCAGTGTCATGCCGACCACGCCGGCCTTGGAGGCCGAGTAGGCCGCCTGGCCGATCTGGCCCTCGTAGGCCGCCACCGAGGCGGTGTTGACGATGACGCCGCGCTCGCCGTCCTCGCCGGGCGCGTTGTGCTGCATCACTGCCGCGGCGGCCTTGGCCACGTTGAAGCTGCCGACCAGGTTCACCGAGACGGTGGCGGCGAAGTGCTGCAACGGCATCGCGCCCTCGCGGCCCAGCACGCGCCCGGCGCCGAGGATACCGGCGCAGTTGATGCAGGCGCCCAGCCCGCCGAGGAAGTCGCGCGCGGCGGCGACCTGCGCGGCCACCGCGGACTCGTCGGACACGTCGGTGCGGAAGTAACGCGCCGTGTCCTCGCCGAACCGGGCCACCGCCTCGGCGCCCTTGGCGTCGTTGAGGTCGAACAGCGCCACCCGGCCGCCCTGCGCGACCAGGCGCTCGGCCACGGCCAGGCCCAGGCCGGAGACGCCGCCGGTGACGATGGCGCGGAGATCGGACAGCTGCATGGACGGACGCTCCCGGGGCGGAAAGAGCGCGATTCTACCCGGCCGGGCCGTCCGCCGCCCGCGGCAGCACCGCGCGCGACTCGCCCTGCGGCGCGCCTTCGGGTCCGAAGCGGCGCTCGGCGAACACGATGCGCGAGGCATCGGCCAACACCACGCTGCTGCAGCGGGTGCCGTAGACGGCATCGCGGATGAACGCGGGCGACAGGCGCCGCTCCAGTTCCCGGCCGACGCCGGTGTCGGGCAGGGTCGCGTCGGGCGCCGGGCGGTCGTCGGCCAGGGCGGCGAACAGCGGCTCGATCGCCTGCGCGGAGCCGGCCGCCGCGTCCGGCGCGTCGCCGGCCAACCACCCGCGCAGCGCCTGCGCGGCGTGCGCGCTCTTGGGCCAGGCGGCGTCGAAGGCGCCGTTGGACATCGCGTGGAAGCCTGCCGCCACCGGCATCGCCACCGCCTCGGGCACGTTGCTGGCGAAGGCCAGCGCCTCGCCGTCCCACAGCAGCAGGTTGAAGCGGCCGTACTCGCGCGCCGCGCCCGCCAGCGCCTCGGCGTGCGCCAGCGCCGGCGCCTCGCCGCGCACGAAGTCGCGTACCAGCCAGCCGCGCGAGCGCGCCACGCGCTCGGGCTCCAGCCCGCGGCGCACGTTGGTCACCGCGGCCAGCCGGCCGCGCCGCGAGACCTGCAGCCAGCCGCCGCCGGCCACCAGGTCGCGGCCGCCGTAGACCTCGGGCGCGTCGGGATCGTTGCCGGCCGGCGCGCTCGCGCGCGCATGCGCCTCGTCGCGGTTGGCGATCAGCACCAGCGGCCAGCGCGGGTGGGCTCGGTAGGCGAGGGCGATCAGGCACATGCGCGACATCGTAGCCGTGGGCGTCGCACGCCGCTTCACACGGCCCGCCCGGCAGCGTCCTTGCGCTCGAACTGTCGCCCTAGCCCCAAGGTGTCGCCATGTCCGATCCAGAACTCCATCTGCTGTGCTACGCCTGGCCCGAAGGCGCGACGGAACCGTCCGTGCTGATGGTGCGTCGAGGCATCGTCCAGACCCGGTCGGACCGGCGCCCGGTGCCGCCGTTCGTTCCGCGCTGGGCCGGTCAATGGGGCTGGGTGGGCGGTGCGCAAGGCGCCGGTCGCGCAACGTTGCAGGCCGCCTACGCCATGTTCCTCGACCAGGCCGGCCTCGATCTGGCCGATCCCGGGGTCTCGCTCCGCTACGGCGTCGGCGCGATCGATCCGCGGACCTGGGACGACGATGGAACGGGTCGGATCCAGGCCGTCTACCTGCAGTGTTCGGCCGCCGGGCTCGGCGCGCTGGGGCGCGACATCGCCGGGGCTCTGCACGGCGGGACTCCGGCCGAGGACGTGCTGCAGAACGTGGAGGTGTTGCCGCGGCCCGAGGCGGCGACGCGGATCGGTCCGCTGGCTCCACCCGACGGAGGCTGGCTGCAGCGACTGGAGGAGGTCGCCTGGCCCGGCACGCCGCCGACGGCAGCGGAGTTGAGCGCGCTTGCCGACGAACTCGCCGCTTGCGGTGGCGCATGGCCGGTCGGCAGCCGGCTTGCGCTCGATCGTGTGCCGGGCCCGGCGGCTGCGTCTTCCGCCTCGGCGCCCTGGATCGAAACCGCGGCCGCGATCGCCAACAACACGCCGCAGGCCCTGCGCCTCGGCGCCACCGCGGTCGACGAGGACGATTGGGCGTCCGCCGATGGCCGCCCCGAGCGCGTCTTCGCCGACCTCGACATCCCGCCCTTCGGTCAGGTCTCCGCCGGCCTGCGCGTCCTCGCCGCATGCTCTTCGGCCCGCGTCCGGGTGGGCTTCGCATTCGAGGGCGATGCAGCTCGGTTCGATTTCGTCTACGACCAGGCCGACGCGCTGACCGCGACATCCGGCGACTACCGGGTGCTCGAGATCAACGGGGGCGGCGGTGCCTGCAGCGTCCTGCAGTCCGTTGCCGTCGCCGAGGATGGCCGGCCGAAACTGGTGCTGATGATCAACCGCAACAGGGAGGTTTGAGGCATGGAATGGATGACGAGGCTATGGAACACCGTCGACGGCTTCCGGTACCGGCCGCTGCGCCGGATCACGCTGCCCGGCACGCACGATGCCGGATGCTACGTCGACCACGTGTACGGCAACGTATTTTCGCGAACCCAGACTCAGGACATCGCCGGGCAACTGGACGGCGGCATCCGGTACTTCGATCTGCGGCCCTACCAGAGCGGCGGGCCGGCCGCGTACTCGTTCTGGATCTATCACGGCCCCTTCTACACGGGTGGGCGGCTGGACGGCGAGGGCGGCATCCTGCGGCAGACCGCGGACTTCATCGACCAGCTGGGCGCTGAAGGGCGAGAGCTGGTGATCCTGAATTTCTCGCATTTCTCGCGGTTTTCAGAGGCCGACCACCAGGCGCTGATCCGCGAAATCGAGGACACGCTGGGCGAACGCCTGATTCCCCGCCGCCAGAGCGGAAACGGCGGCATCGATCTGTTCGAGGCCCCGCTGGTCGAGCTGCTGACCGATCCGGACGACGGCCAGGCCGGTCCGCGCGTTGCGATCCTGTACGACGGCGCGCTCGATACCCCTGTCGAACGCTACATCCAGGATCACGTCGACGACCTCCCGGCGGGCTTCTTCGTCCTGTCGCCGAAGTACGCGCCCGGGCGCAATCCCATCTACCTGTTCGACCAGTACGCCAATCGCGCTCTGGTCTCGCGGATGCAGGAGGACCAGCTGCGCAAGTTGCGCGAGCGCGAGCTCTACCCGCTGCCCTTCGCGCAAGACGGACGGGACTGGCCCGCCAACGTGCCGGGAGGGGTTGCCAGCACGCTGCATCTGTTCTCGTGGACCTTGACCCCGCAGCCCTTGAACCCGGTGTTCGCCGCGCGGACCTTGTCGAATCCACAGTTGCCGAACGTGTTCTCGGCCGCCGCCGGCGGTTGGCGGGGCGTGGGAGGGCACTACGACCCCGCCCACGACCCGCAGATCAACATCCTCTACGTCGACGACTACGCCTCTCAGCCGTACGACAATCCGGCCGGAAGCCCCTACGACGGGGTTGCGCTGCCGGTAGCGATCGCCGAGCGCCTGAACGTCGGCGCCCCCTGGCCGCCGACCTGGTAGCCGTCCGCCGCACCATTGTCCTTCCCGAGGAGTCCGCCATGCTGCGCTTCGAGATCCATCGCGACCACGCCGACCGCTGGCGCTGGCGGCTGATCGCCGCCAACGGCAGGCTCGTCGCCGATTCCGGCGAGGGCTACGCCTCCGAGCACAACGCCCTGCGCGCCGCCGTGCGCACGCAGGCGCTCGCCCCGCAGGCCGCGATCGTCCGCCGCGACGGCACCCGCCCCAGGCTGGCCGAGACCGCCGCCGCCGCCGACCATCCTGACCCCTTCTGACCGGTAGGAGCGCGCTCGCGCGCGACCGCTCCTCCCCCGCGTCCATGGAAAGCGGCGGCGGCCGCCGCCGGCCCTTCGCGCGTGGCGTTGCGTCCCTGGTTACGGGGAGTCCGGCGGCACCTGCCGCTGTCGCGCGCCAGCGCGCTCCTACCTCGCTATACTGCGCCCCCGCGCCGAAGTGGCGGAATCGGTAGACGCAGCGGACTCAAAATCCGCCGGCCTTAAAACCGTGTGGGTTCGAGTCCCACCTTCGGCACCAGCGCCTCTCTAGTCCAGTGCATCCAGCCCCAGCGTGGCGTCGGTGCGCAGGTACCACTCGCCGCGTTCGTGGACGAAGCGCGCGCAGCGCTGCAGCGGCGCCTGGTAGACGTGCACGGAGACCGCGGTGCGATCCGGGCTCGGGTTGTCGATGGTGTGGTACTCGTGCGGCGGGATCAGGCTGCCGGCGCTGCCGGCGCCGGCCTGCATGCCGCCGGCGGCGCGGAAACGGAAGCGCTCGGCATCGCGTTCCACCAGCTCGTACTGGGTGATCTCCAGCGTGCCGCTCCACACGCCCTCCACGCACCACAGCCCGCAGTGGTCGTGCACCGGCGTGCCCTGGCCGGGCCCCCAGGTCATGGCGACCACGCTGTAGCCGTGCTCGGGGCTGCGGTAGAGCTCGCGGCGCGCGTAGTGGTCGGCGATCGGGGCGTAGACGCAGGCCGGCAGGCGGATCTCCGGGTCGCGGGTCATGTCGCACAGCGCGCTGCGCAGCGCGGCGGTCACCGCGTGCCCGTCGCCTTGCGCCACCGCGGCGTCGACGGCGCGCACGAAGCGGTCGCGGCCGTCGAAGCGGATGTCGGGCGGGGCGGCGCTCATGGCGGCATTCTAGGCCGGGCGCGGCCCGGCGCGCGTCAATCGCCTACAGCGCATCCAGGAAATCCCGCACCGCCGGGCCGAAGCGGGCGATGTCGACCAGGAAGGCATCGTGGCCCTGCGGCGATTCCAGCGGCAGGAAGCGCGCGTCGGCGCCGCCGGCGCGCAGGCCGTCGGCGATCTCCTCCTGTTGCTGCAGCGGGAACAGGATGTCGGTGTGCACGCCGATGGCCAGCGCGCGCTCGACCCGGATCGCGGCCAGGCCGGCGGCGGTGTCGCCGCCGAAGGACTCGCCGATGTCGAACCAGTCCATGCTGCGGCTGAGGTAGAGGTAGCTGTTGGGATCGAAGTTGCGCACGAAGCGCCGCGCGTGGCCTTCCAGGTAGCTCTCGACCTCGAACTCCAGGCCGAACGGGTCCTCGTCGTCGCGGCGGTCGGATTCCAGCCGCACGCGGCCGAAGCGGCCGTCCCACTCCAGCGCGGAGCGATAGGTGATCACGCCCAGCTTGCGCGCCATGCGCATGCCGCTCTCGGGATAGCGCGCCTCGTCGTAGCGGCCCTCGTTCCAGTTCGGGTCGAGGCGGATCGCCTCGCGCTGCAGGGAGCGGATCGCGATCGAGAACGGCAGCGCCCGTGCGGCGCCGGAGATGTTGACGTGGGCGCGGGCGCGCCCCGGGTGGCGCAGCAGGAAGGCCAGGGCGCTCATGCCGCCCATCGAGTTGCCGATCACGCAGGCCAGCCGGCCGAGGCCCAGCGCGTCGACCACCCGCGCGGCGGCGTCGGCCACGTCCTCGACCGACAGCTCCGGGAACCGCAGGCGGTAGGGCTCGCCGGTGGCAGGCTCCGGGCTGGCCGGGCCGGTGGAGCCCTTGCAGCTGCCCAGCGAGTTCACGCACACCACGTACCAGCGGTCGGTGTCGATCGGCTTGCCCGGGCCGAGCATGGCCTCCCACCAGCCGGGCGCGGGGTTGGCGGCGTGCTGCGCCGCGTGCGCGTCCGGCGACAGGCCGGTGAGGATCAGGATGGCGTTGTCGCCGCGCGGGGAGGGCGTGCCCCAGGTCTCGTAGGCGATGCGCGCATCCTGCAGCACGCCGCCGCGCTTCATCGGCAGCGGGGCGTCCAGGGCCAGGAAGCGGGAGCCGGGCGGAATGAACTCGGTCATCGGCGCAAGTGTAGTGGGTGTCGCGCGCCGGGCGCAGCGGCGGCGCTGTAGCACAATGCCCGCCATCGCCCCGCCGCCCCCGCACGATGCCCCCGTTCGCGCCCGAGCCCCCGCCGATCCTGCGCACCCTGGTGCCGCTCGCCGCCGCCGGCATGCTGCTGTTCGTCGGGATCGCGGTGGGCATCCACGCGCTGCGTCCGGACCTGGACGGGTGGGACGCGCAGATGAGCCGCTACCTGCTCCAGCCCCACGGCGGCTGGCTGCAGGCCGCCTACTGCGGGCTGGCGGTGGCGATCTTCGCGATCGGCCTGGGCCTGCGGCATTCGCTGGCGCCGCCGGCCCGCAGCGCGGCGCCGCTGCTGCTGTTCGCGGTGGGCGCGGCGTCGCTGGCGACCACCGCGTTCGCGCCGATGGACCTGGACGGCGCCGGCCCCAGCTTCGTCGGCTGGGTGCACGGGGTCTCGGCGCAGTCGGCGTTCCTGTGCGTGAGCGTGGCGATGCTGCTGCAGTCGGCATGGATGCGCGCGGACCCGCGGTGGCGCGGCCGCTTCCCCTGGGCGTTCGGCGTCGCCGCGTTCGCGTTCGCGGCGCTGTGGACGCTGGTGCTGGTGCGCGACCTGCCGCGCGGTGCGTCGCAGAAGGCGGTGATCGCGGCGATCACGCTGTGGTTCCTGCTGGCCTGGGTCTGGCTGTGGCGCGACCTGGCGCGCGCGCGGCCGACGGAAGAAGGCGGGGCGGCATGAGCGCGCCGGCGTTCGATCCCTATGCGCTGCCGGGCATGCCGGTGCTGCCGGAGGCGCAGCGGCAGGCCCTGGAGGCGGCCTACGCGGTGCCGGCGCGGGCGTACCACAGCTTCGCCCACGTGGGCGAGGTGATGCGGCAGGTGGCCGGGGTCGCGCAGGGGCCGGGCTGGGCGCAGCCGCGCGAGGTCTGGCTGGCCGCGCTCTACCACGATGCGATCTACGAGCCGGGCGCGCGCGACAACGAGGCGCGCTCGGCCGCGCTGGCGCGCGAGGCGATCGCGCGCTGGCTGCCGGACGCGGGCATCGATGCCGGGCGCGTGGCCGGGCTGATCGAGCTCACCGCCCGGCACGGGCAGTTCGCGCCGGCGGACTTCCCGGCGGATGCGCAGGGGGACGACGCGCGCCGCTTCCTCGACTGCGACATGGCCATCCTCGGCGCGGCGCCGGCGGCGTTCGACGCCTACGACCGCGCCATCGCCGCCGAGTACCGCGGCCGCGTGCCCGGCTGGCTGTACCGGATCAACCGCCGCCGCTTCCTGGCCGCGCTGCTGCGCCGCGAGCGCATCTACCTCAGCGACGACTTCCACGCCCGCCTGGACGCGGCCGCGCGCGCCAACCTGCGACGCGCGCTCAACGCCAAGCGCTAGGGCCTGTTAGCGCTAAGGGCATACCTCGCATGGTGTTCCCGTGGCCGTCAGGTGGTGTTGCGCAGCGCAGCGCCTGACTGGCCGTCAGGTCAAGCTGCGCGGCGCCGCATGGCGGCCACGGGGACGCCACCCGCAGGGCCGGTCCTGCGGGCGCATGCGGCCGCGTCATCGCTCCGTTGCGTATCGACATACGCGCCGTCGCTCTTCCTTGCCTCGCACGCCCGCAGGACCGGTGCGAGGCATGCCCTTAGCGCTAACAGGCCCTAGGGCCCGTCGACGGCTCCTGGGGCGCCCCGAAGCGCGGCGATGTGCACGAGCGCGCAGGGCGCGCTCCGGGGTGCGGTACCGGCCCGCGGCTGTGGCAAAGTGACGGTTTCGTTAATCCGGGAGTGCATTCGAATGAGGCGGATCTGGTTCCTCTGCCTGCTGGTCGCGCTGTCGCCGGCCGGCGCCCTCGCGCAGCAGGCGCGCGGCGGCGTGACCCTGGAGCACATCGCCATGACGCGCACCGCGTCCGGCGTGGCGATCTCCCCCGACGGCGAGGAGACCGCCTACGTGCTGTCGGTGCCGCGCCGGCCCGGCGCCGAGGAGGACGGGCCCGCCCGCACCGAGCTGCACGTGGTCTCGCGCGGCGGCGACAGCCGCGGCTACGTGACCGGCAAGACCAACGTCGCCTCGCCGCAGTGGTTCCCCGACGGCCGCAGCCTGGCCTTCCTGTCCAAGCGCGAGGGCGACGAGACCCGCCGGGTCTACCGCATCCCGCTGCGCGGCGGCGAGGCCACCCGCATCGCCTCGCTGGGCAGCGACGTCTCCGGCTACAGCCTGTCGCCCGACGGCCGCCGGATCGCGCTGCTGGCGCCGCAGCCCGAGAGCGAGGCGCTCAAGGCGCAGCGCAAGCAGGGCTTCACCCAGAAGGTCTACGAGGAGGACTGGCGGCCGGTCGAGCTGTGGCTGCAGACGCTGGGCGACGAGGCGCCGGCGCGCAGGCTGGAGATCGAAGGCAGCGTGCAGAGCGTGCACTGGAGCCCGGCCGGCGACCGCCTGGCGCTGGTGGTCACGCCGCGCCAGCTCACCGACGACACGCTGGTGTTCGCGCGCGTGCGCATCGTCGGCGTCGACGGCCGCGAGCTGGGCCGCGTCGACAACCCCGGCAAGCTGGGCCAGCTGGCGTGGAGCCCGGACGGCGCGCACCTGGCCATCGTCTCCGCCGCCGACGTCAACGACCCCGCCGAGGGCCGCCTGACCGTGGTCGGCCGCGACGGCGGGGCGCAGCGCGACCTGCTGCCCGGGCTGGAAGGCCACGTCTCGCACGTCGGCTGGCGCGAGAACGGGCGGGTGCTGTTCCTGAGCCAGGAGGGCGTGCAGACGCGCCTGGGCGAGGTCGGCGTGGACGGCGGCGGCGAGCGCACCCTGCTGGCGGCGGAAGGCCCGGTCTGGGCGGGCTTGAGCGTGGCCCGCGGCAGCGGCGACCTCGCGCTGGTCGGGCACACGCCGGAGCATCCGCAGGAAGTCTTCCGCCTCGGCGCCGGCGAGTCGCGGCCGGCGCGCCTGACCGACAGCAACCCCTGGCTGCGCGAGGTGCGCCTGGCGCGGCAGGAGGTGGTGCGCTACACCGCCCGCGACGGGCTGGAGCTCGAGGGCCTGCTGGTGCATCCGCTGGAGCGGCGCGGCAACGCCCGCGTGCCGCTGATCCTGGTGGTGCACGGCGGGCCGGAGTCGCATTTCTCCAACGGCTGGCTCAGCGGCTACTCGCAGCCCGCGCAGTACGCGGCGACCCGCGGCTTCGCCACCTTCTTCCCCAACTACCGCGCCAGCACCGGCCGCGGCGTGGCGTTCTCCAAGCTCGACCACGGGCGGCCGGCGATGGAGGAGTTCGACGACCTCGTCGACGGCGTCGACCACCTGGTCGCGACCGGCCTGGTCGACCGCGACAAGGTCGGCATCACCGGCGGCTCCTACGGCGGCTACGCCAGCGCCTGGGGCGCGACCTGGTACAGCGAGCGCTTCGCCGCCTCGGTGATGTTCGTGGGCATCTCCGACCAGGCCAGCCTGGTCACCACCGGCGACATCCCGCAGGAGCAGTACCTGGTGCACATGCGCAGCTGGCCGTGGGAGAACCCGGAGATGTACCGCCAGGCCAGCCCGATCGCGCACGCGCAGAACTCGCGCACGCCGACGCTGATCCTGCACGGCGAGGCCGACCCGCGCGTGCCGGTGATGCAGTCCTACATGATGTACCGCTACCTGCAGCTGGCCGGGCAGGCCCCGGTGCGGCTGGTGCTGTACCCGGGCGAGGGCCACGGCAACATGCGCGCGGCCTCGCGCTGGGACTACGCGCTGCGGTTGATGCAGTGGATGGAGCACTACCTGCAGGGGGCGGGCGGCGAGCCGCCGTCCTACGAGCTCGACTACCAGCTGTCCGAAGCTGCGGCGAAGGACTGACGTCTGGCGGGACGCCGCGCGGACGGTCCGTTCCGCGCGGCGCGCGCGATCCCGGTGAGCAGGCATTCAGCCGCGTCCGCCTGCGACGCGCGGCGCTGCGCGCGCGCAGGCGCTGAATGCGCCGGAATGGGCGATTCGTAAGCGCCGCGTGAGCGATACGGCTCACGCGGCCTTGAGCGCGCCGTGCGTATCGTCGGCCCCGTTGCATCGAGGTCCCGGACGCTTCCCCGCGCGGCTCGCGAGTCCATCCGCGGCACCGCCGACCGGGCCCGATGCACCCCGGATGTTCCGGGCTGCGCCGCGCATCCGCGCGGGCAGGCATCCCCAACAAGAATCCAGACCACCAGGAGCCCCACATGAGCACCCAGAGCAAGACCACCAGCACCCTCAACGATCTGATCGCGATCGCGCGCGACGGCCGGGAGTTCTACCAGGAGGCCGCGCAGAAGGTCGACGACGCCGAGCTGAAGACGCTGTTCACCCGCATCGCGGGGGTCAAGGATTCGATCATCGCCGACCTCGGCGCCGCGGTGCAGGCGGTCGGCGGCGAGCCGGAGGATTCCGGCACCCTGCGCGGCTCCATGCAGGAGATGTACGGCAAGATCCGCGCCGCGCTCGGCGACAAGGAATACGGCTACGTCGCCGAGCTGGAGGAGTCGGAGGACCGTCTCCTGCACGCCTTCGAGGACGCGATCAAGGACGAGAAGACGCCGCCGGCCGCGCGCGACGTGGTCACCCGGCTGATGCCGGAAGTCCGTTCGTGCCACGACGTGATGCGCGCCCGCAAGCACGCGATGAAGAACGCCGCCTGAGTCTACCGACTCGCGAGCGTTGCCGAACGCCCCGGCCGGAAGGCCGGGGCGTTTTCGCGTGCGGTCCCGGCAGGCGCGGACGCCGTCGCCTAGAATGCCCGGCCGCCTTCGCAATCCGTCCGCCCGCGCCATGCCCAAGCTGCTGATGTCCCTGCGCAACGTGCCCGACGCGGAGGCCGACGACGTGCGCGCCTTCCTCGACGCGCACCGCATCGGCTGGTACCAGACGCGGCCCGGCCCGTTCGGGATCACCGCCGGCGCGATCTGGATCCGCGACGACGCCGATCATCCGCAGGCGCGCCGCCTGATGGACGCCTACCAGGCGCAGCTGCGCGAGCGCGTGCGCGCGGAGCGTGCGCAGGCCGAGGCCCGCGGCGAGGCGGAGAGCTTCGGCTCGCTGCTGCGCCAACGGCCGGCGTGGGTGCTGCTGCGGGTGGCCGCGATCGTGCTGCTGCTGGCGCTGATGGCGTTGCCCGGATATCTGCTTTGGCGTTAGCGTGACGGCGCCGGCGCCTGGCCGGACCAGCGGATCGCGCATTCCATGACATCGCAGGCCATCGGCGCGGCGGCCGCCGCCCCGCCCGCCGACAAGCGCCGGGTACTGCTCGCCAGCCTCGTCGGCACCACCATCGAGTTCTTCGACTTCTACATCTACGCCACCGCGGCGGTGCTGGTGTTCCCGTCGCTGTTCTTTCCCGCCGCGGACCCGGCTTCGGCGACGCTGCAGTCGCTGGCGACCTTCGCCCTGGCCTTCGTCGCGCGGCCGATCGGCTCGGCGCTGTTCGGGCACTTCGGCGACCGGGTGGGGCGCAAGGCCACGCTGGTGGCGGCGTTGCTGACGATGGGCCTGTCCACCGTCGCCATCGGCCTGCTGCCCACCCACGCGCAGATCGGCCTGGTCGCGCCGGTGCTGCTGGCGCTGTGCCGCTTCGGCCAGGGCCTGGGCCTGGGCGGGGAGTGGGGCGGGGCGGTGCTGCTGGCCACCGAGAACGCGCCGCCGGGCCGCCGCGCCTGGTACGGCATGTTCCCGCAGCTCGGCGCGCCGATCGGCTTCTTCCTCGCCACCGGCAGCTTCCTGCTGCTGACCGCCTTCATGGACGACGCCGCGTTCATGGCCTGGGGCTGGCGCATTCCCTTCCTGGCCTCGGCGGCGCTGGTGGCGGTGGGGCTGTGGGTGCGGCTGAGCATCCAGGAGACGCCCGACTTCCGCCGCGTGCTGGAGCGCGCCGAACGCGTGCGCGTGCCCTTCGTCGACGTGCTGCTGCGCCACCCGCGCGCGCTCCTGGCGGGCACGCTGCTGACCCTGGCGACCTTCGTGCTGTTCTACCTGATGACCGTGTTCGCGCTGAGCTGGGGCACCTCGCGGCTGGGCTACTCGCGCGACGCGTTCCTGTGGCTGCAGATGGCCGGCGTGGTCTGCTTCGCCGCCACCATCCCGCTGTCGGCGCTGTACGCCGACCGCCACGGCCGCCGCCGCGCGATGATCCTGGCGACCGTGGGCATCCTGGTCTTCGGGGCGCTGTTCTCGCGCCTGTTCGTGGGCGGTTCGCCGCTCGGCACGTTGGCCTTCCTGTCGCTCGGGCTGGGGCTGATGGGGCTGACGTACGGCCCGGTCGGCACCCTGCTGGCCGAGCAGTTCCCGGCCGAGGTGCGCTACACCGGCGCCTCGCTCGCCTTCAACCTGGCCGGCATCTTCGGCGCCTCGCTGGCGCCGTACGCCGCCACCTGGCTGGCAGGCACCTACGGCCTGGGCGCGGTCGGCGCCTACCTGTGCGCCGCGGCGGCGTTGACGCTGGCCGCGCTGCTGACGCTGCGCAGCGAGCCGCGCACCGCCGTCGCCGCTGCGGACGCTCACGTGACATGAATGAGATCGGCCTATGATCTGCGCGTGTTCCCTTTGTGTGGAGTTCTCCTGATGCCGTCTGTCCGTGCGCTCGCTCTGGCCCTCGCCGCGCTGTCGTCGCCGCTGTTGCTGGTCGCCTGCCGGGACGAGGCGCCGCCTCCGCCGGCCGAGCAGACCGCGGGCACCGCCGCGCCGGCGCCCAGCGAAGTGCCGCGGCCCGACCCCAGCGTGCGCCGCTTCGAGCGCGCCGCGCCGCCCGAGCTGCAGGGCCTGGTCAGCGGCCGTTTCCAGCCGCGCGGCGAGCGCGCGGAAGCGGCCACCGGCGTGGTCGAGATCGGCGACGACGGCATCGAGGGCCGCAACGGTGTGTCGCTGGAGACCGAGCGCATCGCGATCGTGCGCGGCGACGACCAGTTCGGCCCCGGCGAGCGCTATTCCAACGCGCTGATGGTCGGCGCCGAGCAGCCGGTGGAACTGCGCCGCGTGGTGCAGCCGGCCGGGCCGGAGGAGGGCGAGGGCGCGGCTGCTGCCGCCGCCCCCG
>NZ_JAIWPR010000089.1 GCF_021191635.1 Alterluteimonas quercicellularis | reverse complement strand
CGCTCCTACGGGAAGCATGCGGCACCGGCCGCCGTGATCCGATCCGAACGACGCCCCTGTAGGAGCGCGCTGGCGCGCGACAAGCCGCGGGGAACGCCATTCGCGCGAGCGCGCTACGCCGCGCCCTCGGCCAGCAGCTCGAACGTCGCCGCATCGCCGCTCTTCGACGAGGCGCAGACCCACAGGTCGAACAGTCCCGGCTCGGCGCCGTAGCGGCCGTCGGGATCGGTGAACGCCAGCGCGTGGCGGTCGAGCGAGAACTCGACCTCGACGCTCTGCCCCGCCGCGATGGCGACCTTGCGGAAGGCCTTCAGCTCGCGCACCGGCCGCACCCGGCTGGCGACGCGGTCGTGCACGTAGAGCTGCACCACCTCCTCGCCGTCGACCGCGCCGGCGTTGGTCACCCGCGCGCTCACCGTCAGCGCCTCGTCCCAGCCCAGGCGTTCGGCGCTCAGGCGCGGCGGGTCGTACTCGAAGCGGCTGTAACTCAGGCCGTGGCCGAACGGGTACAGCGGCTCGTTCGGGATCTCGCGCCAGCGCGCCTTGAACTCCGACATCGTCGGCAGCTCGGGACGGCCGGTGCGCGGGTGGCTGTAGAAGTACGGCTGCTGGCCGCTGCGCTGCGGGAAGCTCACCGGCAGGCGGCCGGAGGGGTTGTAGTCGCCGAACAGCACGTCGGCCACCGCGGTGCCGGTCTGGGTGCCGAGGTACCAGGTGGCCAGGATCGCGTGGGCGTCGCGCACCGCGCCCTCCAGCGCCAGCGCGCGGCCGCTGCGCAGCAGCACCACCAGCGGCCTGCCGGTGGCGGCCACCGCCTCGGCCAGCGCCTGCTGCGCCGGCGGCAGCACGATGTCGGTGCGCGACTGCGCCTCGCCGCTGTAGCGCTGCGGCTCGCCCAGCGCCAGCACCGCGACGTCGGCGTCGAGCGCCGCGGCCACCGCCGCCTCGATGCCGCCGTCCAGCGGGTCCTCCAGCTCGCAGCCGGGGGTCACCGTCAGCGCGCCGGCCTCGCCGAGGGCGGCGCGCACGCCGTCCTCCAGGGTCACGTAGCGCGACTTGTCGCCGAACAGCGTCCAGCAGCCCTCGATGTTCTCGCGGTCCTGCGCGAACGGGCCGATCAGCGCAATCCGCTGGCCCTGCCGGCGCAGCGGCAGGGTCGCGCCCTCGTTGCGCAGCAGCACGATCGAGCGCCGCGCGGCGTCGCGGGCGAGCGCGTCGTGCGCCGGCAGGTGCGAGCGATCGGCCTCGCGGTCCGGGTCGAGCGAGCGGTAGGGATCGTCGAACAGCCCCACCCGCTCCTTGATCCACAGCGCCCGGCGCACCGCCTCGTCCAGCACCGCCATCGGCACCTCGCCGCGCTCCACCAGGTCCGGCAGGTGGGCGGCGTAGAAGCCCGACTGCATGCTCAGGTCGAGCCCGGCCAGGAAGGCCTTCCTGGTCGCGTCGCGGTCGTCGGCGGCGTAGCCGTGGGCGACCAGCTCCATGTCGGCGGTGTAGTCGGAGATCACCACGCCCGGGAAGCCCCATTCCTCGCGCAGGATGCCGGTCAGCAGGCCGCGGTGGGCGCTGGCGGGCACGCCGTTGATGTCGTTGAACGACGACATCACCGTGATCGCGCCGGCCGCGAGCGCGGCCTGGAACGGCGGCAGGTGGACGTCGCGCAGGGTCTGCGGCGAGAGGTCGACGTAGTTGTACTCCATGCCGCCGGCGACCGCGCCGTAGGCGGCGAAGTGCTTGGGCGTGGCCAGCAGCGAGTCGGGCGCGGCCAGGTCCGGGCCCTGGAAGCCGCGCACGCGCGCGGCGGCGAACGCGCTGCCCAGCACCACGTCCTCGCCGGCACCCTCGGCGCCGCGGCCCCAGCGCTGGTCGCGGGCGATGTCCACCGCCGGCGCGTAGGTCCAGTGGATGCCGGCGGCGGTGGCCTCGACCGCGGTCGCCCGCGCGGTCCGCTCGGCCAGCTCCGGCTCGAAGCTCGCCGCCTCGCCGAGCGGGATCGGGAACACGGTGCGCATGCCGTGGATCACGTCCGCGGCCAGGATCACCGGGATGCCCAGGCGGCTCTCCTCCACCGCGACCTTCTGGATCCTGCGCCCCAGCTCCGCGCCCACGCCGTTGAACAGCGAGCCCACGCGCCCGGCGCGCACCTGCGCCAGCACCTCGTCGGCGCTGAGCACGTAGGTCTCCGGGTTCACGTCGGGCGCGAAGGGCCGCACCATGTCGGCGAAGACGCCCAGCTGGCCCACCTTCTCCTCGACGGTCATCCGGGCGATGAGCGATTCGATGCGGGGCGATTCGATGCGGTCGGACGCAGCCATGCAGCCTCTGGGAAAACGTTTACATGACCGCCAATTCTAGATTCCCCGAGGCCGGAGCGACATCCTCCCCCGTTCAGCCAGGTTCGTGGGCGCACCCGGGCGCCGCCACGGGTGCGTAGGAGCGCGCTCGCGCGCGACCGGTAGTCGGGAAAAGCGATGCCGACCGTCGTTTGCCGTCTTCCGCGCGTGGGGACGCGTTCTTCTTCTGCCGTGGGCCCGGTGTCACCTGGCCCGATCCATCGCCGCGCGCAGCACCGACTGCGCCTCGGCGGCGTCGCCGTAGCCGGACAGCACGATCCGGCTACCGCCTTCGGGCAGGTCCTTGTAGACGCGGAAGAAGGCCTCGATGCGGCGCAGTTCCATCGCCGGCAGGTCGTCGAGCGCGCGCACCGCGGCGTAGGTGGGATCGACGTCGTCGGCCGGCACGCCGATCAGCTTCTCGTCGGCCTCGCCGTCGTCGACCATGCGCAGCACGCCCAGCGGGCGGAAGCGCACCAGGGTGCCGGGCTGCAGCGGCGCGCGGGTCAGCACCAGCGCGTCGAGCGGGTCGCCGTCGCCGCCGAGCGTGGATGGCAGCGAGCCGTAGTTGGCCGGGTACGCCACCGCCATCGACAGGAAGCGGTCCACGCGCAGCAGGCCGTCGGCGCCGAACTCGTACTTGACCTGGCCGCCGGCGGGGATCTCCACCGCCAGCAGCGCTTCGGCCGGCGCCGCGTCCGGCTGCGCGACGTGCAGCGGATGCGCGGGCGGCTCGGCCGCGGCCGAGCCGGCCAGCAGCGCGAGCGCCAGCGCGGCGGCGCGGATCATTCCCAGCACCGGTCGGTGCGGCCCTTCGGCGTCACGTCCCGCGGGCAGTCGCGCTGCGGGATGCGGCCGGCCTCGATCTCCACCAGGCGCACCTCGCCGGTCTCGCGGCGCAGTTCGAAGGCGTCGTACAGGCGGCCCGTGGCGGTGCGCGCCTCGTAGCGCAGGCGCGCCGGCTCCAGGCGCAGCACCTGGAACAGCTGGGTGTCCTCGGCGACCGGGCGCATCTGCCGGCGCACGATCTCCGGCACCAGGTACTGCTTGGCGCCGGCCACGGTCACGATGTACTGCGGCGTGGCGCGCTGCGGCACTTCGCCGCCGCGGCGGCCGTAGACGTGGTCGTGGCCCTGCAGCACCAGGTCGACGCGCTCGCGCTCCAGCACCGGCAGGATGTGTTCGCGCAGCAGCGCGTTGTCGCGGTCCTGGCGCGGCGAGTACATCGGCTGGTGCACCAGCGCGATCGCCCATGGATGCGGGTTGTCGCGCAGCGCCGCCTCCAGCCAGCGCGCCTGCGCCTGCGCGGTGCCGTGCTCGAGGGCGGAGGTGCCGTCGAGCACGACGAAGCGCGCGCCGTGGGCGTCGAACCAGTAGGTGGCGGGCTCCGCGCCCGGCGCGCCGTTGCCCGGCAGCGCGAACGCGTGCGGCCAGTGCGCGCCCAGCGTCATCCGCTCGCCGGCGGCGTCCTCGTGCTGGGTGTACTCGTGGTTGCCGGCCACCGGCGCCACCTGCAGCATCGTCGTCAGCGGCGCGGTCGACTCGAACCACTCGCCCCACTCGTTGTCGTCGTCGCCGTCGCGGCCGTTGACCTGGTCGCCGGTGAACACCGCCAGCGTCGCGTCGGGCGCATGCCGCAGGGCCTCGCGCACCACGCGGGTGGTGAGGCTGGCGTTCTTGTTCTGGGTGTCGCCGAAATACAGCACGGTCAGCGGCGCGTCCGCGGCGCCCAGGGTGCGGGTGTGCATCCACGGGCTCCAGGCGCCCGCGCCCTGTACCCGCCAGGCGTACAGGGTGTCGGGCTGCAGCCCGTCCACCCGCGCCTGGTGGTGCAGCGCCTCGCCGTTCTCCGCGCGCAGCGCCCGGGTGCGCGCAGGCACGCGCCGCGGCGTACCCATGTCCGGCGAGTCGCCGGCCTCGACGATCTCCAGCACCGGCGGCTGCGCGCCGGCCGCGCTGCGCCAGGACACGCCGAAGCCGCGCGCGGGGTCCTGCGCGGGGCTGACCACGATGCGGTCGGGGAAGGCGCTGGCGGCGTGGCGCGCGTTCCCGGCCGGGACCAGGGTGTTGGGCTCCGGCGGCGGTACCGCGGCAGGCTGGGCCCAGGTCGCGAGGGACAGCGACAGCGCGGACCCGACGAGCAGCGCGCACAACACGCGGGCGCTCACGGCGCCACCTCGCAGGCGTCCAGCCCGAGGGCGCCGGCGATGTCGCGCCAGTCGAAGGCGACCAGTCCCTGGTCGTCGTGGACCGCGTACAGCGCGCCCTGCGGGAAGCGTTCCGAAGGCCGCTGGTCGAGCCAGATGCCGTCGGTGTTGGCGACCTTGCCGCCGATGAACTTGCCGGCATGGTCGAGCGAGACGCGATCGAACAGATGGAAGACGGTGGACGCGCGGTCCTGCTCGGTGGTGATCCACCAGCCGCCGCCGCCGGCGCAGGTCGCCAGCGCGATGCCCTCGGCCTGCGACGCCAGGCGGTCGCCGCCCACGCGCTGGCCGGTGTACCGACCCGCCAGGGTGTACACCTTGAACTCGTTGGCGTAGCTCTCGTCCTCCTCCGCGATCAGCAGGCGGTCGTGGTCGGAATCGCCCCAGATCGATTCGACCACCCGAAGCGCGCCTTCCGGCGAGGTGTCGCCGAACGCCTCGGCCAGGCGCGGGCGCAGGCCGGCGCCCTCGCGTCGCAGCTCGTAGCGCTTGACCCGGCGGTCCAGCTGCTCCAGGGGCGGCAGGATGTCTTCGCCCTCGGCGTCCTCGCCCGCCATGTAGGAATCCGTCACGTAGAGCGCATAGCCGTCCCCGTCGCGGTGCACCCACAGCCCGTAGGGCTTGACCAGGTCCTCTGCGCCGAAGGTCGCCACGTGCGAGAACGCCGGCAGGCGCAGCACCTGGACGCGATGGTTGTCGCGTTCGACGACGAAGGCCAGGTCGTCGATCACCGCGATGCCGTTCGGGCGCCGGAACTGACCGGGGCCGTCGCCGCGCGTTCCGAAGGTGCGCATCGTCGCCCCGCTCTCGCCGTGGTAGACGACCAGGCGGTCGGTCGACTTGGCGGTGGCGATCGCCCAGGGATCGCCTTCGGGCGAGGTCCACACCGCCACGGAGTCGATGTTGTCCTCGGGCGTCAGCTCGCTGACGAAGGCCTCCGCCAGGACGCGCGGGGAGGCGGGCGACACAGCGGAAGGAGCGGGGGCGACCGGCGCCTGTGCGCAGGCGCCGGAGGCGAGCAGCAGAGAGGCCGCCAGCAAACGGAACGTTGGTGACATTTTCCTGACCGGGAGAGAACAGCGGAGCGACAGCGTAAGCAGCCTGTCTTTCAGTGCTGTGACGGCGGGACGCCGCGCACGAATACGCCGGGCTTTAACAGCACTGCAATGTTCGGTGAACACAGTATCGGTCGGCGGACACTCCAGGGGATCCGTCGCCTCTCGTTCAATACCCAAGCAGGACACACGATGCCTCTTTCCCGTTCCGCGATGGCCGTCGCGGTCGCCGCCGCGCTCGCGTTCGCTCTTCCCGCGCCTTCCGCCGCGCAGCCGGCCACGCCCGAGGTTGCCGCCGCCGGCGCACCCGGCACCGTGTCCGGACGCATCAAGGAAGCCTCTCGCGGGGTGTACCTGGACGGCGCGGTCGTCACCCTCAACGGCACGCAGGCGGTGACCGAGGACGGCAGCTTCCGCATCGGCGGCGTGGCCCCGGGCCGGTACACCCTGCGCGTGGACTACCTGGGCTTCCAGGGCCGCGAGATCGAGATCGAGGTCGGCGACGAGCGCGGCGTCCGGCTGGAGATCGCGCTGCAGAGCACCGCGGCGGTGAACATGGGCACCGTCGAGGTGCGGGCCAGCCGCGACGCCCAGGCGCTGGCGCTCAACCAGCAGCGCGCCTCCGGCAACTACGTGAACGTGGTCTCGGCCGACCTGCTCGGCCAGTTCCCCGACGCCAACCTGGCCGAATCCACCCAACGCATCCCGGGCGTGTCGATCGAGCGCGACCAGGGCGAGGGCCGCTACGTCAACGTGCGCGGCGCGCCGCTGGAGTTCACCAGCGTCTCGGTCGACGGCGTGCAGCTGTCCGCGCCCAACGCCGCGCGGCGCGCGGTGGAGCTGGACACCATCCCCTCCGACGTGATCGCCGCGCTGGAGGTCACCAAGGCGCTGACCCCGGACATGGACGGCGACGCCATCGCCGGCAACATCAACATCCGCACCCAGAGCGCGCTCGACCGCGACGGCCCGACCCTGCGCGCCTCCGTGGGCCTGGGCGAGTACCAGCTGGGCGGGGGCGACAACCAGCGCGCCAACGCCACGCTGGGCAACCGCTTCGGCGCCGACCGCAACATCGGCGTGCTGGTCTCGGCCTCGACCAGCAAGGCCGGCCGCTTCACCGACAACGTCGAGACCGCGTTCTTCCGCAACGACGACGGCGACATCCTGCCGGAGGTGACCGAGATCAAGGATTACGAGGGCGAACGCACCCGCACCGGCGTCACCGGCCGCTTCGACTTCCGCCTCCACGACGACCACCTGCTCTACTTCATCGCCTCCGGCTCGCGCTTCAAGGACCACGAGTTCCGCGACACCATGGCGATCGAGTACGAGCGCCACACGCCGGAGTCGACCGAACGCGACGGCGTGGCCGGCCGCGCCACCTTCGACAAGGAACTGCGCGAGCGGACCCAGGAGCAGACCATCCGCACCTTCAACCTGGGCGGCGAGCACTTCGTCGGCGACGACTGGCGGGTGGACTGGCAGGCCTCGCACAGCACCGGCCGCCTCGAAGTCTCACCGCGCATGCAGTTCGTGTTCCGCTCCCAGGTGCGTCCGGAGCTGGCCTACGACTACAGCGACCCGGACTTCCCGGTCTGGCGCATCCAGGGCGTGGACGGCGCACCCGCCACGGGCGTGAACCTGCCCGAGGACTGGTACGCCTTCCGCCGCCTCAACGATCGCTACGAGCGCGCAGAGGAGAACGAGACCGCGCTGCGCGTCGACTTCCGCCGCGCGCAGGCTTTCCTCGGCGACGACGGCGAGATCCGCTTCGGCGTCCGCTCCCGCCTGCGCGACAAGGAGAGCGACCAGGAGTACCTGCGCAACTCGAGCGCCGACGACTTCGCCGCGCTGGGCGTCGGCTACTCCGACATGCTGTGCGACAGCTGGTCCAACAACTTCGACTACTTCCTGACCGGCCGCCGGTTCTGCCGCGACATCTTCTCGCGCTATGCTGGCCAGCTCACCGGCAGCGACGAGCACGAGCGCCTGCTGGCCGATTCCATCGTCAACGACTACCGCGCCGACGAGGACATCCACGCCGCCTACGTCCGCCTGGACGCCCACTGGGGGAAAGCGACCCTGATCACCGGCCTGCGCTACGAGCGCACCAGCACCTCGGGCGAGGCGGCGGCGTTCGACGAGGAGAACGAGGTCGCCGTCCTGCAGTCCGTCGACAACGACTACGGCAAATGGCTGCCGAGCGCCCACCTGCGCTACGAGCTGGACGCCGACACCATCTTCCGGACCTCGTACTCCACGGCGCTCAGCCGCCCGAACTACGCCGACATCGTGCCGCGGCGCACCTACGGCGAGAACCCGTGGGACCCGGTGACCGAGGGCAACCCGCTGTTGAAGGCGACCTACTCGCACAACGTCGACGTGTCGCTGGAGCGCTATCTGCGGCCGCTGGGCCTGATCTCGGTGGCGGCCTTCTACAAAAAGCTGCACGACCCGATCTTCGTCACCACGACCACGAGCCTGGTCGACAGCCCCGACGGGCCGGAGGTGCTGCGCACGACCCGACCGGAGAACGGCGACGGCGGCCGCATCTACGGCCTGGAGCTGGCCTGGCAGCAGACCTTCGACTTCCTGCCCTCGCCCTTCGACGGCCTGGGCGTGTACACCAACTACACCTACGCCGACTCCCGCGCCGACCTGCCCTTCGGCCAGGGCCGCACCGAGCTGCCGGGCACCTCCCGCCACAACTACAACGTGGCCCTGGCCTACGAGAAGTACGGCCTCAACGCGCGGCTGGCCTACAACTACCGCTCGAAGTTCATCCAGGAATTCGACGTCGGCGACAGCGACTTCAACGTGTTCTGGGACGACCGCAGCAGCCTGGATTTCTCGATCAGCTACCGCCTGACCGACCAGTGGCGGCTGTTCGGCGAGGTCAACAACATCACCGACGAGCGCCAGCGCAGGTTCCAGGGCCAGGACAACCGGGTGCTGGAACTGGAAGGCTTCGGCCGCTCCTGGCTGGCCGGCGTGCGCTACGAGTTCTAGGGCTCGTTCGCTCGCGCGCGACCGGCCCGGGGCAGCCGGTCGCGCGCGGCTGCCCCGGTGCGGGCCCGCCTGCGGCACACTGTCCGCTCCTCCGCCCCGGCGCCGCCATGAAGATCGTCGAAGTCCGCCACCCGCTGGTACAGCACAAGATCGGCCTGCTGCGCGACGCCGGGCTCAGCACCAAGGCCTTCCGCGAGCTGGTCACCGAGCTGGGCACCCTGCTCGCCTACGAGGCGACGGCGGACCTGGAGACCGAGGCGTCGACGCAGCCCGGCTGGGCCGGCGAGGTGCAGGTGCGGCGCATCGCCGGCGCCAAGATCACCCTGGTGCCGATCCTGCGCGCGGGCCTGGGCATGCTGACCGGCGTGCTGTCGCTGATCCCGGCCGCCAAGGTCAGCGTGGTCGGCCTGCAGCGCGACGAGGAGACCCTGCAGCCGGTGCCCTACTTCGAGCGCCTGACCGGGCGCCTGGACGAGCGCGACGCGCTGATCCTCGATCCCATGCTGGCCACCGGCGGCACCCTGATCGCGACCGTGGACATGCTCAAGCGCGCCGGCGCGCGGCGCATCAAGGGCATCTTCCTGGTCGCCGCGCCGGAAGGCCTGCGCGCGCTCGAGGCCGCGCACCCGGACGTGGCGGTCTACACCGCCGCCATCGACGAGCGCCTCAACGAGAAGGGCTACATCCTGCCCGGCCTGGGCGACGCCGGCGACCGCATCTTCGGCACCCGCCTGCCCTGAGCGGCGCGGATCGGACGGCCCCGCCGCATCGCGAAAGCGACCGTCCCCGTAGGAGCGCGCTCGCGCGCGACTGCTGTCCCGGTTCGCTGGAAAGCGTGCCGGCCGTCGTCGGCCGTCGTCCGCGCGTGGCGACGCGCCCGGCGTCTGCCGCGGGGCCAGCGACACCTGGCGCGGGGGGGGGGGGGGGGGGGGGGGGGGGGGC
>NZ_JAIWPR010000088.1 GCF_021191635.1 Alterluteimonas quercicellularis | reverse complement strand
GTCCTGCCGGCCGCTGCCGCCGCGGCCCGGGCCGCCGTCGCGGGGCGGCCTGCCCTCGCGCCGCCCCGGCTCGCGGCCGTCGCGCGCCTCGCGCGGCGCCGGCGCCTCGTCCAGGCGCCGGGTCAGCGCGATGCGCTTGCGCGCCACGTCCACCTCCAGCACCTTCACCTTGACGATGTCGCCGGCCTTGACCACCTCGCGCGGATCCTTGACGAAGCGGTCGGACAGCGCCGAGATGTGGACCAGCCCGTCCTGGTGCACGCCGATGTCGACGAAGGCGCCGAACGCGGCGACGTTGCTGACCACGCCCTCCAGCACCATGCCCGGGCGCAGGTCCCTGATGTCCTCAACGCCGTCGGCGAAGCGCGCGGCCTTGAACTCCGGGCGCGGGTCGCGGCCGGGCTTCTCCAGTTCCTTCAGGATGTCGCGCACGGTGGGCACGCCGAAGCGCTCGTCGGTGAACCGCCCGGGCTCGAGCGTGCGCACGAAGGCGCCGTCGCCGACCAGCGCGCGGATCGGCTTGCCGGTGGCGGCGACGATGCGCTCCACCACCGGGTAGGCCTCCGGGTGCACGGCGGAGGCGTCGAGCGGCTCGTCGCCGTCGGCGATGCGCAGGAAGCCCGCGCACTGCTCGAAGGTCTTCTCGCCCAGGCGCGGCACCTTCAGCAGGTCGCGGCGGCGCTTGAACGGCCCGTTGGCGTCGCGGTGGGCGACGATGTTCTCGGCCACGCCGGCCGTCAGCCCGGCCACCCGCGCCAGCAGCGCGCCGGAGGCGGTGTTGACGTGCACGCCGACGGCGTTGACGCAGTCCTCGACCCGCGCGTCCAGCGCGCGGGCCAGCTTGTACTGGTCCACGTCGTGCTGGTACTGGCCCACGCCGATCGCCTTGGGCTCGATCTTGACCAGTTCGGCCAGCGGGTCCTGCAGGCGCCGCGCGATCGACACCGCGCCTCTGAGCGAGACGTCCAGGCCCGGGAACTCGCGCGCGGCCAGCTCCGAAGCCGAGTACACCGAGGCGCCGGCCTCGCTGACCACGATCTTCTGCATCTTGAGTTCGGGCGCGAGCTTCAGCAGTTCGCCGGCCAGCTTGTCGGTCTCGCGGCTGGCGGTGCCGTTGCCGATCGCGACCAGCTCGACGCGGTGCGCCAGGCACAGCCGCTTCAACGCGGCCAGCGACGCGTCCCACTGCCGGCGCGGCTCGTGCGGGTAGATGGTGTCGGTGGCGACCAGCTTGCCGGTGGCGTCCACCACCGCGACCTTGACCCCGGTGCGCAGGCCCGGGTCCAGCCCCAGCACCGCCTTCGGCCCGGCGGGCGCGGCCAGCAGCAGGTCCTGGAGGTTGTCGCCGAACACCGCGATGGCCTCCGCCTCGGCGCGCTCGCGCGCCTGGTTGAACAGCTCGATCAGCAGGTGCAGGTGCAGCTTGGCGCGCCAGGCCAGCCGGCAGGCGTTGCGCAGCCAGGCGTCGGCCGAGCGGCCGCGGTCGCGGATGCCGGCGTGCAGCGCGATCTTCGATTCGGCCAGCGCGTGGCCGGCCTCGGCGTCGGCGCCGGGATCGAGGTCGAGCTGCAGGAACTCCTCGCGGCGCCCGCGCAGCAGCGCCAGCATGCGGTGCGAGGGGATCTTCGCCAGCGGCTCGGCGTGGTCGAAGTAGTCGCGGAACTTCTCGCCGGCGGCCTGCTTGCCCTCCACCACCCTGGAGCGGATCACGCCGCAGCCGGCCAGCCAGCCGCGCAGCTCGCCCAGCAGTGCGGCGTCCTCGCCCCAGCGCTCCATCAGGATGGCGCGCGCGCCGTCCAGCGCGGCCTTCGCGTCGGCCACGCCCTTGTCCGCATCGACGAAGCCGGCGGCGAAGGCCTCGGGCGCGCGGGTCGGGTCGGCGAGCAGGCCGTCGGCCAGCGGCTCCAGCCCCGCCTCGCGGGCGATCTGGGCGCGGGTGCGGCGCTTGGGCTTGTACGGCAGGTACAGGTCTTCCAGCCGCGCCTTGCTGTCGGCGCCCTCGATCTCGGCGCGCAGCGCGTCGTCCAGCCTGCCCTGTTCCTCGATGCTCGCCAGGATCGCCGCGCGGCGGTCCTCCAGCTCGCGCAGGTAGGTCAGCCGGACCTCCAGCGTGCGCAGCTGGGTGTCGTCGAGCCCGCCGGTGACCTCCTTGCGGTAGCGGGCGACGAACGGCACGGTCGCGCCCTCGTCGAGCAGGCCGATGGCGGCCTCGGCCTGGGCGGGCCGGGCGCCGATCTCCTCGGCGATGGTCTGGGCGATCTTGCGCGCGAGCGCGGGAGCGGAAGGCGGCATCGGGAACTTTGCGGACGGCCGGGGCCGGGGGCCGGCGATTGTGGCAACGCGCGGGGCGGGGCGAAACCCGTTGACAGCCGGCCCGCCGCGCCGGCAGGCCCGGGCCGCTTCATCCACCGGCCGGGTCGTCGGCGGTATCTTCGTTCGCCCGAGACCGCCCGGACCTGCCGATGCGCCGCCTGCTCACCGCCGTCCTTCCGCTCGCGCTCGCCGCCTGCGCCAGCGCGCCGCGCCCGCCCGCCTCGCCGCCCGCGGCGCGAGCCCCCGCCGCCGCGCCCGCGCCGGGCCTGGCCGCCGTCGGCACCGCGCAGGAGGCGGCGGCGGCGCTGGCCTCGGCCTCAGGCAGCCTGGTCAGCGGGCGGGTGACGCTGCTGCCGGTGGAAGGCGGGGTGCGGGTCAGCGGCGAGATCGGCGGCCTGGTGCGCAACGGCGCCCATGGCCTCGAGGTGCACGAGCGCGGCGACTGCAGCGCCGCCGACGCCAGCAGCGCCGGCGCCTACTTCGACCCGGCCGCGGGCGCCGAGCAGCGCGGGGTGGTGGTCGGCGGCAACCGCGACCGCATCGTCGCTGACGCCGAGGGCGTGGCCCGCGTCGACCTGCGCATCCCGGGCGCGGTGCTGGGCGGCGGCGCGCCGAACGACATCGCCGGGCGCGCGCTGGTGGTCATGGGCGCCACCCCGGGCGCCTTCGGCGCGCGCGTGGCCTGCGGGCCGATCCGCGTGACCCGCTGATCCGGCCGCTCCCGCCGTCTCGCTGACGGCAGCGAAACGGGATTTGCGGTATAGCAGGACACCCGATCCCTCCGGAGCCTCCCATGCGCAAGACCCTGCTGATCGCCCCGCTGCTCGCCGCCCTGGCGGCCTGTTCGCAGTCCGAGCCGGAGGCCCCGGCCGCCGCCGATCCCGCCGCGCAGCCGCCCGCCGCCCCGGAGACCGCGCCGCTGACTCCCTCGCCGACCGATCCGGCCGCCGCCGTCGAGGCCGGGCGCACCGCCAGCGCGACCCTCGCGCCGACCGAGGGCCACCAGACCCGCGGCACCCTGCAGTTCGAGGCGGTCGACGGCGGCATCCGCGTCACCGGCGAGATCACCGGCCTGCCGGGCGGCAGCGAGCACGGCTTCCACGTCCACGAGACCGGCGACTGCAGCGCGCCCGACGCCACCAGCGCCGGCGGCCACTTCAATCCCGCCTCCAGCGCGCACGGCCGCGTCGGCCAGGGCGAGCACCACGCCGGCGACAGCGACAACATCACCGCCACCGCGGCCGGCATCGCCGTGGTCGACCGCCGGCTGGAAGGCGCGACCCTGGGCGACGGCGCGGCGACCGACATCCTCGGCAAGGGCGTGATCGTCCACGCCAAGCCCGACGACTACAAGACCCAGCCGACCGGCGACGCCGGCGACCGCCTGGCCTGCGGCGTCATCGAAGCCGCGCAGTAGGTCCCCGGGCCGGCCCGCGGCGGCGCCCGGCCGCCGCGGGTCAGCGCACCGAGGCGCGCGGGTCGGCGTCCTGCGCGCAGTGGTCGAAGCTCACCGCCACGCCGTGCGCGCGCAGCACCGCGTCGAACTGCCGCTGCCGCGCCTCGAAGTGCGCGTGCCCGCGCAGCAGCCGCGCCTCGTCGCGCTCGTCGCCGGCGTAGCGCTCGCGCCAGGCCGCGGGCGAGAACAGCGCCAGGTGCGCCACGCCGCCGGCGTAGTGCACCAGCGGCTCCGGCAGCGCGTCCAGCCAGGCCTCGTCCTGCGGAGACAGCAGCGCGGTCTCCAGCACCGGCCACAGCGGCGCCAGCCCGGCGTGCTCGTACTGCATCGCGGTCAGCGCCAGCAGGTCGTGCAGGGTCAGGTAGCGCGCATGCTCGATGGCCAGCCCGAACGCCTCCTGCGCGTGCAGCGCGGTGCCGGCGCCGGCCATGCCGCGCTCCATCAGCTCGCGCTCGAAGCGCGCGCCCACCGCCGCGGCCACGTCCGCGTCGCCCGACAGCACCAGCGGCACCAGCCGCAGCGGGCCGCCGGCGTAGTCGGCCGACGGCGCCAGCGCGCCGGGCAGGCGGCCCTCGTGCGTGCCGAAGGCGACGATGCGGCCGCCCGCCTCGCCGGGCGCGCGCGCGGCGAGGTGGTCGAGCTCGTGGTGCAGCGGCCAGCCCGGGCGCAGCAGCTCGACCGGGTCGTAGTGCGCGCCGACCGTCACCAGGTCCAGCCGTGCGGCCTCGCCGTCGAAGCCGGCCAGGTCGCCGGCGATGCGTTCGGCCAGTGCGCCGGCCTCGCGTTGCGGCAGCGCGTCGCGGCCGCGCGCGGCGTCGGCCGAGAGCTCGAGCGCGAGCGCGCCGAGCAAGGACGCAGGGGAATTCAGCGCGGAGTCTGTCATCGTGATTGGCCGTCCACGACGGCGGCGTTAAACTCGACCACATTATGCCCGTCAAGCGCGACGGGCTTCTCCGCGAGGTGATCCGATGCCGTCAGGTCGTCCCGTCGCCGTACTGGGTGGCGTCCGCATTCCCTTCTGTCGGCAGAACACCGCCTATGCGGACGTGGGCAACCTCGGCATGTCGGTGCGGACCCTCGGCGCCCTGGTGGAGAAGTTCGGCCTGCACGGCCAGCAGCTCGGCGAGGTCGCGATGGGGGCGGTCATCAAGCACTCCAGCGACTGGAACCTCGGCCGCGAGGCGGCGCTGTCGTCGGGGCTGTCGCCGCTGACGCCGGGCATCACCCTGCAGCGCGCCTGCGGCACCTCGCTCGACTCGATCGTCCTGGTCGGCAACAAGATCGCCGCCGGGCAGATCGAGGCCGGCATCGGCGGCGGCTCGGACACCACCTCCGACGTGCCGATCGTCTACGGCCGCGCGCTGCGCCGGCGCCTGCTGGCCGCCAACGCGGCGAAGTCGCCCAGGGAGAAGCTGGCCGCGTTCAAGGGCTTCCGCCTGCGCGAGCTCAAGCCCGACTTCCCCGGCGTGGCCGAGCCGCGCACCGGCAAGTCGATGGGCGAGCACTGCGAGGACATGGCCAAGGAGTGGAACATCTCGCGCGACTCGCAGGACGAGCTGGCGGTCGCCTCGCACCACAAGCTCGCCGCCGCCTACGAGCGCGGCTTCTTCGACGACCTGGTGGTGAGCTTCCGCGGGGTCAAGCGCGACAACATCCTGCGCCCCGACACCGCGATCGAGAAGCTGGCCACGCTCAAGCCGGCCTTCGACCGCAGCTCCGGCCGCGGCACGCTCACCGCCGGCAACTCCACGCCGCTGACCGACGGCGCCTCGGCCTGCCTGCTGGCGAGCGAGGACTGGGCGCGCGCGCACGGGCACGCGCCGCTGTGCTGGCTGCGCGACGCGCAGGTGGCGGCGGTGGACTTCGTCCACGGCGAGGGCCTGCTGATGGCGCCGACGGTGGCGGTGGCCGAGCTGCTGCGCCGCAACGGCCTCACCCTGCAGGACTTCGACCACTACGAGATCCACGAGGCCTTCGCCGCCCAGGTGCTGTGCACCCTGCGCGCCTGGGAGAGCGAGGACTACTGCCGCAACCGGCTGGGCCTGGACGCGCCGCTGGGGCGCATCGACCCGGCGAAGATCAACCCGCTGGGCTCGTCGCTGGCCACCGGCCACCCGTTCGCGGCCACCGGCGCGCGCATCGTCGCCACCGCCGCCAAGCACCTGGCCGAGCGCGGCGGCGGCCGCTGCCTGGTGTCGATCTGCACCGCCGGCGGCATGGGCGTGGTCGCCATCCTGGAGCGCTGACGCGCCTGCCGGCGTCGGCCGCCGGCCTTCCGGACCGCCTTCGAACCCGCCGGGCGCGCGTGCTGCGCCCGACCTTGCCGCTGCGCCATGCGCAGTGGTACGGTCGGCCCGCCATACGGATTCGTACTGATCGTCCTTGGGAGGGGCCGACATGGCGAGGATCTGGCGTGCCTTGATGCTGTGGGTGGGGCTGTGCGCCGTCGCGGCGCCGGCGGCGGCGGGCGGCTTCGGCGTCCGCCACGAGCGGATCCCCGGCTGGGACGGCACCGGCCTCGGCGCGGTGGTCATGGTCCCGGAGGGCCAGGGGGCGGGCCCGTTCCCGCTGGTGGTGATGCCGGCGAGCTGGGGCCTGCCGAGCCTGGAGTACGTCGGCCGCGGCAGCCTGCTGGCCGCCCGCGGCTACGTGGTGGTCAGCTACACCTCGCGCGGGTTCTGGGACTCCGGCGGCGAGATCGACATCGCCGGCGCGGCGACCGTCGAGGACGTCAGCGCGGTGATCGACTGGGCGCTGGCGCACACGCCGGCCGACCCGGCGCGGATCGGCGCCTCGGGGATTTCCTACGGCGCCGGCACCAGCCTGCTGGCGGCCGCGCGCGATCCGCGCATCCGCGCCGTGGCCGCGCTCAGCGGCTGGGCCGACCTGGAGGCCTCGCTGTACGCCAACCGCACCTTCAGCGTGCAGGGCGGCCAGCTGCTGGTGATCGCCGGCGCGCTCACCGGGCGCCCCGGGCCCGAACTGGCCGCGGCGACCCAGCGCATCCTCGCCGGACGCTACGATGAAGCGGTGCAGGGCCTGCTGCCGGGCATCCCGCAGCGCAGCCCGGCCAGCGAAGTGGCCGCGATCAACGCCAGCCGGCCGGCGATCCTGCTCGGCAACGCCTTCAACGACAGCCTGTTCCCGCCGGGTCAGACCATCGACTTCTTCCGCGCGCTGGCCGGGCCCAAGCAGCTGCTGCTGGTGCACGGCGACCATGCCACCACCGAGCTGCCCGGCGCGCTGGGCCTGCCCAACGCGGTCTACGACGCGGTCGGGCGCTGGTTCGATCGCCACCTGCGCGGCGAGGCCGTCGAGACCGGCGCGGCGGTGCGGCTGCGCTCGCAGGCCGGCGACTGGGCGGAGTTCGCCGACTGGGAGGCGGTGGAGGCGGGCGAGGTGGCCTACCACCTGTCGCGCCCGGCCGGCCTGTGGCCGACCGGCGCGCTGCGGCCGGCGCCGGCGAGCGCCTGGACGCACCGCATCCGCACCGGCGTGCCGGCGCTGGCGCACTCGGGCGTGGTGATGGTCAGCGGCTTCCTGCAGGGCCTGCAGCTGCCGCCGGGCGCCTGGATCCCCGGGGTGAGCCGCAGCGCGGCGGCGGTCTGGGAGGGGCCGGTGGAATGGCGCGCCCGGCGGGTGGCCGGCATGCCGCGGCTGCGGCTGACCGCGACGCCCGAGCAGGCGCAGACGACCCTCTACGCCTATCTCTACAGCGTCGACGCGCTCGGCAACGGCGAGCTGATCGCGCACAAGCCCTACAGCCTGCGCGACGCCGTGCCCGGTCGGGCGCAGCAGATCGAGCTGCGGCTGGAGGCCACCCACTGGGCACTGCGCCCGGGCCGCCGCCTGGTGCTGGTCGTCGATACCGTCGACCCGCGCTATGCCGGCGTCAGTCCGCTGGCCGGCGGGATCTCGCTCTCAGGCCCCGCCACGCTGTGGGTGCCGCTGCTGTAGGAGCGCGCTCGCGCGCGACGCTCTTTCGATCCGAGACAAGAAAAGCGTCGCGCGCCAGCGCGCTCCTACAAAATGGGCCGAAGCCCGCGGGGCGCGCTGGCGCGCGGCAGGGCCTTCCGGCTAGCGCAGGGCCGGACCCGGATCGTCCGCCGGCGGCGGTGCGGCGCCCTCGGCGCCTTCGGGCGGCATCAGGGTGATCGATTCGCGCGGCGGCAGCGCGGCGACCGGCTGGCCGCGGCCGGCGCGCAGCGCGTTGGCGTAGGCGAAGCGGCCGCGCGACTCGTCGCCCTGTGCCAGCCACACGTCGCCCAGCACCTCCCACGCGCCGGCGCCCGCGCCCTGGTCGATCGCGCGGCGGGCGTAGTCCTCGGCGCGCGTCCACTGCGCCTGCTCCGCCGACAGCCGGGCCAGGGACAGCAGCAGCGCGGGGCTGGCCGGGTGGCGCGCCAGCCAGCGCTCGCAGGTCGCGGCGCGGTGTTCCACCCGGCCCAGCGGCAGGGTGCCGTAGCGCGAGGCCAGCGATTCGTCCCAGCGCGCGTCGAGCGCCTGCTCCAGGCTCTTGGCGGCGGCCTCCTCCCAGCCGAGCACCGCCGCGCGCTCCGCGTAGGCGGCGACCACCGGCGGTTCGGCGCGCAGCGGCTTGGGCAGCGCCTCCCAGCGCGCGGCCAGGGCGTTGCCGTCGGCGGCCTCGCGCAGCGACGCGGCCGCCCAGCGCAGCTCCACGTCGTCCAGCCGCGACTTCGGCAGCGCCTGCTGCTGGCGCAGCGCGCCCAGCAGCTCGTAGGCCTGGGTGGCCTGGCCGGAGGCGGCCAGCGCCTCGGCGCGCAGCGCCAGCCCGCGCGGCGGCAGCGGCTGCGCGGCCGGTACGTCCAGCGCCACCAGCGCGTCGGTCGGGCGCTCCTCGGCCAGCGACAGTTCCGCCGCGGCGATCGCGCGGTCGGCCGGGTAGCGCTCGCCGAAGCCCTCGATCTCGCGCCGCGCCTGGGCGGCGTCGCCGCGCGCCCAGGCGGCCTGCGCGGCGGCGATCCGCGCCGCGGCCTCGGTGTCGGGATCGTCCTGCGCCAGCGCCAGCGACTTCGAGGCGCGCGCGTAGTGGCCTTCGTGCAGGGCGACCAGGCCCTCGCCCAGGCGCAGCCGCGCCTGGCGGTCGCGATGCCGGTTCCAGGTGCGGAAGGGGAAGCTCAGCAGCGCCCAGATCGCCCACAGCACCAGCAGCACCAGCACCGCGATGCCGATCGCCTCGACCAGGCTGGCGCTGTAGTCGGTGCCGCCGTAGCGGACCAGCACCCGGCCGGTGTCGCCGGTCAGCAGCAGATGGGCGACGACGGCGCCGATCGCGGCCAGGACGACGAGAAAGATCACGTTGCGCAGGACTTTCATGGGCGGCTCCGCGGGCGGGCTGTCGAGGGGGCGGGGAGCGCCGGCCTGCCGGCGGCGCAACCTCCATTCAGGCTATCCCGGGAACTTGTCTCGGCCGCGTGCAGGGCGGCCGCGCTCTTGCGGTGCCGTTCAGGGGCCGGCGACGGCGGCGCGCAACAGCGCGGCCGGCTGCGGCGCATCGGCGCGGCAGACCTCGGCGAAGCCCGCCGCCCGCGCCAGTTCGGCCAGCCGCTGGCTGGCGGCGACCACCCGCGCCCGGCGCAGGCGCGCGGCGGCCTCGGCCGGCAGTGCGTCCAGGATGCGCTGCAGGGCCTCGCCGCTGGTCAGCGGCAGCAGCAGGCGGCCGCGCGCGGCCTGCAGGCGGCGGACCGCGCGCGCGTCGGGGCGCACCGGTTCGCGCGCGTAGACGTCGGCGCGGCGCACGTGCGCGCCGCGCCCGGCCAGCGCCTC
>NZ_JAIWPR010000087.1 GCF_021191635.1 Alterluteimonas quercicellularis | reverse complement strand
AGGACCCAGGCCGCGCTGCTGCGCCGCCGGCTGGCCGCCATGGCGCGCGGCCGCGAGCCCGCGCCGCTGCCGGCCTGGCGGGTGCTGCCGGCCGCCTGGCGCGCCGCGCGCGGCTGAGGCGCCCACGATGCCCGCCGCCTATCGCCGCGGCAGGCTGCGGAAATCGCCACAACGCAGCGTTGCGGGAGCGTCCGGGCCGCTGCCGGTACACTAATCGCCCGTTCCGCCGCCCCCACGGTGCCCTGTGACGCAGCGCGTGTCCCCCGTCCTGTCCCAGCCCCTGCCCGACGTCGCCGGCGACGCCGCCTTCGCCGCGCGCGCGCTCGACTGGGTCGGCATGGACCGGATCGCCCTGCCGCTGCGGCTGCCGTCCGCCGCCGGCGAGCCGGCGCTGCAGGTCCCGGCCGAGGTCGACGTCGCAGTGGACCTGCGCGACCCCGACGCACGCGGCATCCACATGTCGCGCCTGTACCTGCGGCTGCAGGACGCCTTCGCCGGCGAGGCGCTGACGCTCGCCGGGCTGCGCCGCGTGCTGCAGGACCTGGTGGAGTCGCAGCGCGGCCTCTCGGGCGCGGCGCGGCTGACCCTGCGCTATGACCACCTGCTCAAGCGCCGCGCGCTGGCCAGTGCCAACGCCGGCTGGAAGCGCTATCCGGTCGAGCTGGACGCCAGCCTCGTCGACGGCCATTTCCGCGCGGTGCTGGCGTTCTCGGTCGAGTACTCAAGCACCTGCCCGGCGTCGGCGGCGCTGTCGCGGCAGCTCAACGCCGAGCGCTTTGCCGAGGACTTCGCCGCCGCCCGGCCGCTGTCGGCGCCGGCGGTGTCGGACTGGCTGGCCTCCGAGCGCGGCCTGGCCGCCACCCCGCACGCGCAGCGCAGCCGCGCGGAGGTGCGTGCCGAACTGCGGCCGGCCTTCGACGAGCTGCCGCTGGCCGAGCTGGTCGACGCCCTGGAGGCCGGGCTCGGCACGCCGGTGCAGACCGCGGTCAAGCGCGAGGACGAGCAGGCCTTCGCCCGCCTCAACGCCGAGAACCTGATGTTCTGCGAGGACGCCGCGCGCCGCGTCGCCGCGGTGCTGGCGGCCGACGCGCGCGTCGCCCGCTTCGAGGCCCGGGTCTCGCACTTCGAGAGCCTGCATCCCCACGACGCCGTCGCCCGCGTCAGCGGCTAGCCCGCTCGCGCAACGGCGCTTCGTCTCGTAGGAGCGCGCTGGCGCGCGACCGGGCTTTCCCGGGCATCTGTCGCGCGCAAGCGCGCTCCTACGGTTCGTTCCGTCGGCGAGGTGGCCTCCACGAAAAGAATCGGGGGGCGCTCCTGGGCCGCTCACCGCAGCCCGCATCCCCACGACGCCGTCGCGCGCGTCAGCGGCTGGCCCGCTCGTGCAACGGCGCTTCGTCCCGTAGGAGCGCGCTCGCGCGCGACCGGGCTTTCCCGGGCATCTGTCGCGCGCAAGCGCGCTCCTGCAGTGGGCTCCGCAGGCGGGTGGCGGCCCTGGCGCCCCTCACCGCGATGCGCACATCGCGGAACGGGTCGCTGCCCGCATTGCGGTAGCTGAACGAAGCAAGGTGTGTGGGATTAATGGTTCAGGGTTCCGGGCGCGATTCCCGGTGGTTCAGGGTCGTGCTTCGACGAAGGACGCGCAGTGGCGCCGTCGTCGCCGTGTCTTGCCGAGGCTTCCGGCCACGACGCGACGATGCCGATTCGCGGGTGGGGACAAATAGGCGTAGCTTCGGCGACATCGCAGCCGCAACGACTTGCCGGGGAAGGTATGGAGCCTGACGAACCGGTCGGCCGATTCGACAGCGAGTATCTGCCCGTGCAGGGCATGACCGCCGCGCAGATCGCCGATGCGGCCGTCTCCACCTGGGCCAGGATCGATGCGGTGCTGGCGCCCATCATCGGCCACGGCGGCGTCGCCGCGCTGTTCAAGCGCAGCCTGCATCTCAGCCGCGGGGCGTATCCCTGGCTGGAAGGCGCCTATGCCGGAGCCTTGCGCCCCGGCGACCTCGGCATGCTGCGTGCCGCATTGCAGGCGCAGTCCGACGCCGACGCGGCAGGCGCGCACGTGGCCGTGCTGCAGGCTTTCCATGGTCTTCTGGCCAATCTGATCGGCGCAGCGCTGAGCGAGCGCCTGCTCGGTCCCGTGTGGGACCCCACTTCCAGCGGCGATGCCGCGCAGGACGACGTGCCATGACCAGCGCAAAAGCGACGATCAACCGCCTCCGAACCGGCGTGCCGGGCCTGGACGAGGTGCTGGGTGGCGGCCTGCCGGAATTCTCCTTCAACCTGCTGGCCGGGCCGCCCGGTTCAGGCAAGACCACGCTGGCGCACCAGCTGATGTTCGCGCTGGCCACGACCGAGCGCCCGGCGCTGTACTTCACCGTGCTGGGCGAGCCGCCGCTGAAGATGCTGCGCTACCAGCAGCAGTTCGGCTTCTTCGACAGCGGCAAGGTCGGGCAGTGCGTGCATTTCGTCAATCTTGCCGAGGACGCGGCCTCCGGCGACCTGGGCAGTGTGCTGGCGCGGATCGTCGCCGAGGTGGAGGCGTACGGGCCGGGGCTGGTGTTCGTCGACTCGTTCCGCTCGGTGATCCTGGCCAGCAGCGACGGCCAGGGCGGGGATTTCGTCAGCCTGCAGCAGTTCGTGCAGCAGCTGGGCATGCTCATGACCAGCTGGCAGGCGACCACCTTCCTGCTGGGCGAGTACTTCAGCGAAAGCGACCCCAGCCCGGTGTTCACCGTCGCCGACGGACTGCTGTGGATGCGCCAGAGCCAGATGGGCAACACGGTGGTGCGCAAGCTGGAGATCATGAAGATGCGCGGGCAGGCGAGCCTGCTGGGCCTGCACACCTTCCGCATCGGCAACGAGGGCGTGACCGTGTTCGCACCGCCGCGCCCGGCGGTCGCGGACGCCGTCTGGGCCGATGCGACGCGGCCGCGGGCGGCGATGGGCATCGCCGGGCTGGACGAGATGATGGGCGGCGGCCTGCCGCGCGGCTATTCGCTGCTGGTCGCGGGGCCCTCGGGTTCGGGCAAGAGCATCATGGCCGGCGCGTTCCTGGCCGAGGGCGCGCGCAACGGGGAAATCGGCGTGATCGCCGCGTTCGAGCAGCGTCCCAACCATCCGCGCGGCGGCGAGCTCGCCGCGCTCATCGAAAGCGGCAAGGTCGGTGTCGTCGATACCCAGGCCGCGACCCTGTCGGTGGACGAGGTCGCCGCGCTGCTGATCGCGGAGATCCGGCGGCTGGGCGCCAGCCGGGTGGTGATCGATTCGCTGTCCGGCTTCGAACTGGCGCTGGCGCCCACCTTCCGGAGCGACTTCCGCGAAGCGCTGTTCCGCATGATGTCGGCGCTGGCCGGCATCGGCGTCACCCTGCTGATGACCTCCGAGCTGGAGGACCGCTACGACGAGTTGCGCTTCAGCCCCTACGGCACGGCGTTCATGACCGATGCGATCGTGGTCCAGCGCTACATCGAGCTCGACAGCAGCCTGCAGCGGATGCTGGCGGTGGTGAAGGTTCGCGCCAGCGTGCATTCCAAGGAGTTGCGGCTGTTCCACATCGACGGCGGCGGCATCAGGATCGGCGAGATGCTGGTCGACCGCGAAGGACTGCTTGGCGGCAGGCCGACCCGGCGGCGGATACGCAGCGACCCTCCCGGGCACGAGGATGATTGACGTCGTTCGCGGGCGCGGGCCATGAGCGGCAAGGGCGACAAGCGACGGCTCGCCACCGCGACGGCGACGCTCGCTTCGCTCGAAGAGCAGGCGCAGGCCCTGCGCGAGGAACTGGCGAAGCTGCGCGGCGACCTGGAGCGGGTGCGGCTCGAACTGGGGCGAAGCCGCGACATCGACCTGCAGGAGGCCAACGAGAAACTGGTACTGGCGGTGCTGCAGGCCGACAGCATCGCCGAGGCGGCCGCCGGCAACCTGAGCCTGCTGACGCGCGAACACCAGCGCGATGCGTTGACGGCGCTGCCCAACCGCGCGCTGATGCGCGAGCGGCTGGACGCCGCGATCGCCGCCGCGGACCTGCATGGCACGCAGTTCGCGCTGATCTTCGTGGACCTGGACGATTTCAAGTGGGTCAACGACACCCTCGGCCATGCCCTCGGCGACCAGGCGCTGCAGCGGGTCGCCCAGCGCCTGGATGCGGTGGTGCGCAGGACCGATACCGTCAGCCGTCACGGCGGCGACGAGTTCCTGGTGCTGCTGTCCGAGCCGACGCGGGCGACGGACGCGGCGGCGGTCGCCGCCAAGCTGGCGGAGGCCGTCGCGATGCCGGCGCAGGTCGGCACGCACGTGCTGCGCATGGCCGCCAGTCTCGGCATCGCCCTCTACCCGCAGGACGGGGCCGATGCGGCCTCGCTCATCCATGCCGCCGACGCGGCGATGTACCGGTCCAAGCACGACGGGCGGGGCGGCTTCGCGTTCCATTCCCCTGCCGGCGATGGGCCGCGCGGGCCGGCCCGGGCGCGTGCCCGGAAACGGCGGCCGTCGGCGGCGCGGCCCGTCGCGGGCGCGGCAGCGGGCGATGCCGACGATCTGCGCCTCGCCAACGAGCATCTGGTGATCGCCGCGCTGGGCGCGCAGCAGGCGGCTTCCGACGCCAACGAGGCGCACGGCCAGCAGATCCGCTTCATGGCGATGGTGGCGCACGAACTGCGCAACCCGCTGACGCCCATCCGCATCGCCGCCGACCTGATGGCCGGTGGCCAGGCGTCCGCGGGTATCGCATTCGCGCGGTTGAACGAGATCATCCTGGCCCAGGTCGCGCACATGTCGCGGCTCATCGACGATCTCCTGGACGGAGTGCGCATCGGCACCGGCAAGCTGCGCCTGGACCGCGGCGAGGTGGACATGCTCGATGTCCTCGCGCTGGCGGTGGCGACCTGCCTGCCGACGATGCAGGCCAGGCGGCAGCGGCTGGTGCAGGACCTGCCGCCGGGGCCGCAGCCGCTGTACGGCGACCGCGTGCGCCTGGCGCAGATATTCAGCAACCTGCTGGACAACGCCTCCAAGTACACCCCGCACGAGGGCACGATCACCTTGTCGATGGCACCGCGCGGCGCGGCCATGGAGATCGTCGTCGCCGACACCGGCATCGGCATCGAGGCCCGGCTGCTGCCGAAGATCTTCGACATGTTCGTGCAGGACCCGCAGGACCATGCGCTCTCCAACGGCGGCCTCGGCATCGGGCTGGCCGTGGTGCGCGAGCTGGTGCAGGCGCACGGCGGCACCGTCGTCGCGACCAGCGCCGGCAAGGATCGCGGCAGCCGGTTCGCGGTGGTCCTGCCGCGCATCGCACCGCCGGACGGAGATGCCGAGGCTTGACCGATGCGCATGGCGGAAGCACTCCCGCCCGGGCGTGACGAGCCGTCGTTGCGGCCGGAGTTGCCGAGGGGTCGAACCACCATCCGCCGGTCCTGATGCGCATGGCGCGGGGAACCGGGAGGTGCGCTCCTGCGATCCGGTTCGTCGAGCGGGGCAGGCTCGTCTGCCGGCTCGCCTGCCGCATCCGCAGGAGCACGCTCGCGCGCGACCGGGCTTTGCGGGGCAGGCCCGTCGCGCGCAAGCGCGCTCCTACCGGGTCAAGTCGCGTCGTGACGTTCGGCATTCGCCGCAATCCCTTGTAGGAGCGCGCTTGCGCGCGACCGGGCTCGCCCTGCGCATTGCGTCGCGCGCAGGCGCGCTCCAGCGGGGGGCCACGAAAGGAAACGGGGAGCGGCCGTGGCCGCTCCCCGTCGGGGACCGCGATGGGCGCGCGTCAGAACTGCCAGGAGAAGCGGGCGTTGGCGCCGTGGTCGCGGGCCTCGTCGGCGTAGACGCCGCTGTAGCCGATCTCCAGCAGGGTGTTGGCCGAGGTGCGCGCGGCGATGCCCAGCTCCAGCAGCGTGGCCTCGTCGGTGATCGCGGCGCTGCGCACGTTGAAGGCGTCGCCGCCCTCCCAGGCGGCCTGCACGTTGCGCAGCTGGTCGCCGCCGGCATGGCGGTAGCCGACGTTGCCGCGCAGGCTCAGCCAGTGCTGCTCCTGCCCGGTGCCGCGCAGGGCGACGTCGAAGCGCACGCCGGCGGTGGTCAGGTCGATGCGGGCGTCGCCGGGGCGGACGCTGAGCGCGGACGCGCCGCCGTCCTCGACGAAGGGATCGGCATCGAGCTCGACGTGGGCGTACTGCAGGTAGGGCTCGAAGCCCCAGGCGCCGGTCTGGAAGCGGTAGCCGGCCTCGACGAAGGCCTGCCAGGCGTCGGCGTCGTAGCGGGCGCGGGCGACGTCCGAAAAACCGGTGAAGTCGACGCGGCGCTCGGTGTCGACCTCGTGCCAGGCGTAGGAGTAGCCGGCGCGGACGCCGAACCCGGCCCAGGACTGGCTGGCGTAGACGCCGACGTGGCGGGTGTCGGCATCGCCCTCGGCGCCGCGCAGGCGGACGTCGAAGTCGGTGCTGCCGACGCCGCCGAAGGCGCCGATGCGCCAGCCGGCGTCGAACTGGCGGTCGATGCCGACCAGGGCGGCGGTGCCGCTGTACTGGGTGCGCGCGGCGTTGCCGTCGCCGGCGATGCGGCCGCCCTGGCGGTGGACCTCGACCCAGGCGCCGGTGGCGGCGTCGGGATCGCGCTGGGCGGTGAAGGGATCCTGGCCGTAGCGGGCGCGGGCCAGCGCCGCGTCGCGGACCAGGCGGCCGCTGTCGATCAGCGCCGCCTGCGTGTTGGCGTGGGCGTCGCCGGACAGGCGCTCCAGCGCGTCGCGGGCCTGGGCCGGGGTGAGCTGGGTCAGCGCCACCGGCAGCCCCTGGTCGATGGCCAGCGCGTCGGCTGCGGTGGCGGCGGCGAGCTGGTTGTAGGTCTGCGCCTCCGAGGCCAGCGAGGCGCCGCGCGCGACGGCGATGTCCAGGCCGGTCGGTGCGTACACCAGCGACAGCGCCAGGAACGGCGACAGCGCGCTGCTGTCGAGCGCATCGAAGCTGCCGCTCAGGCCGCCTTCGGCGGTCAGGATGCGGTAGCTCTGGCCCAGCAGGTAGGTGCCGGCGAGCGGGATCGCGCGCAGGGTGCCGCCTTCCAGGGTCGCGGTGCCGGTGACGCGCAGCAGGTCGGACAGGTCCGGCGGCTGCAGCTCGGCGTCGAAGGTCGAGCCCGCGGCCTGCACGTAGTCGCCGTCCACGGTCAGGGTGCCGATCGAGTTGCCGGGGGCGATGGTGCCCTCGACGCGGGTGTCGCCGAGGGTGCCGCTGCCGCCCAGCGTGCCCGCGGCGGCGACCGTGGTCGCGCCGCCGGACACGGTGCCGTCGACGACGGCGTAGCCGGAGGCGACGGTGAGGTCGGTGTCGAGCAGGCGGCCGTCGAGCAGCAGCGCGCCGCCGGCCACCCGCACGTCGCCCAGGCTGTTGTCGCCGTCGAGCTCCAGCACGCCGCTGGCCACGGTGGCGCCGCCGAAGCTGTTGTCGCCCGACAGCCGCAGCCAGCCCGCGCCGGCCTTGGTCAGGCGGCCGGGGCCGCCGATGTCGTTGGTCCAGTCGTCCCAGGCGTCGCCCTCCCAGACCTTGAGCCCGCCGGCGGGCGTGTCCATGACCACCTCGGTGTCCACGCGCAGCTGGCCCGGGCCCTCGATCGCCTTCTGCAGGTCCAGCAGGCCCCAGCCGTAGACGTCGTCGACGCCTTCCTCGCCCAGGTCGGTGGCGGTGGTCAGCATGACGTCGCGCACCTGCGCGCCGGTGAGGTAGGGGAAGCGCTCGAACAGCAGGCCGAGCGCGCCGGTCACGTGCGGGGCGGCCATCGAGGTGCCGGAGTAGTCGGCGTAGGCGGACTCGCCGGTGCGGTTGCCGAACTCGTAGCGCAGGTTGCCGTTCCCGTCGATCACCCAGTCGGCCTCGATGCCGTCGTCGTTGCCGTACACCGTCGAGGTGATGAGCGAGCCCGGCGCGGCGATGCACCACTCGGCGCTGATGCCGCACTTCATCGAGCGGTTGCTCAGCTCCAGGTCCTGGTTGACGTTGACCACGCTGACCCAGTACTGCTCGATGTCGGGGTAGATCGACGGCAGGGTGGCGGGCAGGGTGGCGTGCGGGCTCTCCTCCGGGCTCGGGTTGGTGCCGCTGTTGCCCGCGGCCACCACCTGGATCATGCCGCTGGTGCGCGAGGCCTCGGCCATGTGCTCCAGGGTCGCGGCGACGTCGGGGATGTCCAGCAGCAGCTCGTGGTAGAGCTGCGCCTCCTCCGGGGTGTAGGCGTAGTAGTTCCAGCCCCAGCTGTGGTTCATCGCCTGCACGCCGTGGGCGATGGCCTGCTCGTACATGTGGGCGAAGGCGGTGTGGTCGGCCGAGGTGCCGAAGCTGGTGCAGGCGCCGAAGAAGTAGCAGTCGACGTCGACCAGGGTCAGCGAGTCGTTGAACAGGCGCGCGGCGCTGAGGTCGGCGCCGAAGGCCACGCCGTGCATGCCGTTGCCGTCGCGGTTGGCGGCCATGGTGCCGCCGACGTGGGTGCCGTGGCTCTCGTAGTAGTAGACGGTGTTGCCCCAGAGCCAGTCGTTGGCGGGATCGGGGAAGTACTCGGCCAGCTCGGGGTCGTAGTACTCGCCGGCGACCGCGACCTGGCCGCCGTCGGAGGCGAAGCAGGCGTCGGGCCCGGCGAGGACGGTGGTGTCGCCGCAGCGGGTGCCGTCGGCCAGCAGCTCGGCCATGCGGATCGAGCGGTGGTCCTTGCCGGCGAACTCCGCGTGGTCGAAGCCGGTGCCGGAATCGAGCAGGCCCAGGCGCACGCCGGCGCCGGTGAGGCCGCGCGCGTAGGCGTGGTGGGCGTTGATCGCCTCCAGGCCCCAGTCGGCCAGGAATTCCTCGGTCTTCCAGCTGTCCGGATCGCCGGCGACGCCGGCGTCCGCCGCCACCGCGGCCGGACCGGCGGAGACCGCTGCGCCGATCTCGACCGGGCGCGTGCGCCAGCCGCCCTCGGCGCCGACCGGCAGCAGCGGCGCCGGGCCGCGCCACGCCGGCGCGCCGCCGCGCCAGGCCAGGTTCCCGATCACGTCGGCGATCCGCTCCTGCGAGCGCGGGGCGCCGCCGGCGCCGGGCTCGGAGGCCGCCAGCGGCGCGGCGGCCGAGGCGATCAGGAGGCCGCAGGCGATCGCCTGCGAGATGCGCGAGCGCGCGAAGGAACGTGTCGCCGGCGCACGGCGAGGTCCGGAGGCGTGGAGCTTCTTCCCTTTCATGGAGTGTCCTGTACTGATTGGCTGGAGAGGTGGAACGGGCGGCATCGCTGCACCGCCGCGGACCTCGTCTAACATGCCCTCCCGCGCACGGCCAGCCGCCGGTGCCCCCGGGTTGACGGGCGTCTCATTTCGCCGGGCATGCGCGGCACGCTGCCGGCATGCGCTTCAGTCCGCCTCGTCCGCCGGCCGGACGTCGATGCGCAGCGTCAGCGGCGTGCCGAGCGGCCGCACGATCCGCACCGGGAGCGGCCCCGCGACGTCGGCGGGGATGCGCAGCTCGAAGCGGCCGGCGTCGCCGACCTCGATCCGCTCGCCGCGGAACTCCACCGTGCTGCCGGCCGGCGCCTGCCCGCGCACCGTGGCGCCCGGCGCCGCGCGGCCGGGCAGCTGCACCTGGGTGCCCGGCACGGGCTCGCCGGCGCGCCCGGGGCGGGGCGGGGCGCCG
>NZ_JAIWPR010000086.1 GCF_021191635.1 Alterluteimonas quercicellularis | reverse complement strand
GGGCCGGCGCGCCCGGCGCGCGTTTCGTGCCGCTGCGCGCCCGCCCGTCCGCCGCCGAGGTGCCGGCGCCGGTACCCGCACCGCCGGTGAAGGCCGAAGCCGAAGCCGAGGCCGCGCCCGAAGCCGCACCCGTCGCTGCCCCGCCGCCGGCGCCGGAACGCGCCCCGGCACCGGCACGTACCGAAGCGCCACCGCATCCGCCGGCCGCCAGCCCGGAACGCACGCCGGCGGCACGGACCGCGCCGAGCTTCCTCAGCCGGCGCAGCGGGACCGCCCCGGCGCCGCCGCGCGAGCGCCTGGCGGTGGCGATCGCGATCCCGCTGCTGCTGCTCGCGCTCGGCGCGCAGCTGCTGCTGGCCGATCGCGCGCGGCTGGCGGCGGACCCGGCCTGGCGCCCCTGGGTCGCCGCGGCCTGCACGGTCGCCCGCTGCACGCTGCCGCCGTGGCGCGAGCCCGCCGCCATCGCGCTGCTGCAGCGCGACGTGCGCCCGCATCCCGACCGCCCGGGGCAGCTGCAGGTCGCGGCGACCCTGCGCAACGACGCCGGGCGCGCGCAGGCGTGGCCGATGCTGTCGCTCACGCTCTCCGACGCCGAGGGCCGCCCGCTCGGCGCGCGCTGGTTCGCGCCGGAGGAGTACCGGCCGGCCGGCGCGGCGGACACGCTCGCCCCGGGCGAGAGCGCCGGCTTCCGCCTCGACATCGTGGAGCCCTCGCCGCACACGGTCGCATTCAACTTCGACTTCGGCTGAAGCCGCCGGCCGATCCGCGCCGCGACAGGCGCGCATCGGCGCATCCTGGGGTCCGCACGCGCTTGGACTGCGTCGGGCAGCGCGCTAGACTCGCTCCCCCGCCACGGGTCCGCACGCCGGGGAAGCCGCGGCGGTCCGGACGGCGGGAAGCCGTCACGTCTTTGCGGGAAGGACATTGAACGCCGCCGAACGCTCCGATCCCCCTACGCGCGCCGGCCAGCGCACGCCGTTGCGCGATCACGTCGCCAACTCGGTGCGCCGCTACATCGGCGACCTCAACGGCAGCGGCGCCAGCAACCTGTACGAGGTCGCGCTGCGCGAGCTCGAGATCCCGCTGTTCGTGGAAGTGCTCAACCACTGCGAGGGCAACCAGAGCCGCGCCGCGGCGATGCTGGGCATCCACCGCGCCACCCTGCGCAAGAAGCTGCGCGACTACGGGCTGACCGCGCCCGAGTAGCCGCCGCGCCGTGCGCCGGCGGGCGCGCCGCTACAATACGGCCCCGCCCGCTGCCCGCGAACCCGTCGATGTCCGCTGATCTCCTGCCCGTGCGCCGGGCGCTGCTGTCCGTTTCCGACAAGACCGGCCTGGTCGATCTCGCCCGCGCACTGTCCGCGCGCGGCGTCGAGCTGCTGTCGACCGGCGGCACCGCGCAGGCGATCCGCGAGGCCGGGCTGGCGGTGACCGACGTCTCCGAGGCCACCGGCTTCCCCGAGATGATGGACGGCCGGGTCAAGACCCTGCACCCGGTCGTGCACGGCGGCCTGCTCGGCCGCGCCGGCACGGACGACGCGGTGATGGCGCAGCACGGCATCGCGCCGATCGACCTGCTGGTGCTCAACCTGTACCCCTTCGAGGAGGTCACCGCGCGCGCCGGCTGCACCCTCGCCGAGGCGGTGGAGAACATCGACATCGGCGGCCCGGCGATGCTGCGCTCGGCGGCGAAGAACTTCGCGCGGGTGGCGGTCGCGACCTCGCCCGGGCAGTACGCCGCGCTGCGCGACGAGCTGGAGGCGAACGACGGCAGGCTGTCGGCGGCCACGCGCTTCGCGCTGTCGGTGGCCGCGTTCGACCGCGTCGCCCAGTACGACGCGGCGATCAGCAACTACCTGTCGGCCATCTCCGATCCCTCGGCCGAGGTGCCCGAGCGCACGCGCTTCCCGGCGCAGATGAACGCCACCTTCGTGAAGGTCATGGACCTGCGCTACGGCGAGAACCCGCACCAGAGCGCGGCGTTCTACCGCGACCTGCATCCGACGCCGGGCACGCTGGCGACCTTCGTCCAGCTGCAGGGCAAGGCGCTGTCCTTCAACAACATCGCCGACAGCGACGCGGCCTGGGAGTGCGTGCGCCAGTTCGACGCGCCGGCCTGCGTCATCGTCAAGCACGCCAACCCCTGCGGCGTGGCGGTGGGCGTGGCACCGGGCGATGCCTACGAGCTGGCCTACGCCACCGACCCGACCAGCGCCTTCGGCGGGATCATCGCCTTCAACCGCACGCTCGACGCCGCCACCGCGCAGGCGATCCTGGACCGCCAGTTCGTCGAGGTGCTGATCGCGCCGGACTACGCGCCCGGCGCCCTGGAGTACGCGAAGAAGAAGGCCAACGTGCGCGTGCTTCGCATCCCGGCCGGCGACGGCGCCTACGGCATCGACAGCAAGCGCGTCGGCTCCGGCCTGCTGCTGCAGACCAGCGACGCGCGCGCGGTCGGCCGCGACGACCTGAAGGTGGTGACGCAGCGCTCGCCGAGCGAGGCCCAGTTCGCCGACCTGCTGTTCGCGTGGAAGGTGGCCAAGTACGTCAAGTCGAACGCGATCGTCTACGCCAGGGACAGCCGCACGATCGGGGTCGGCGCCGGGCAGATGAGCCGCGTGTACTCCGCGCGCATCGCCGGCATCAAGGCCGCCGACGCGCAGCTGGCGGTGGAAGGCTCGGTGATGGCGAGCGACGCGTTCTTCCCCTTCCGCGACGGCATCGACGCCGCCGCCGCGGCCGGCGTCAAGGCGGTGATCCAGCCCGGCGGCTCGATGCGCGACGGCGAGGTGATCGCCGCCGCCGACGAGCACGGCATCGCCATGGTGTTCACCGGCGTGCGGCACTTCCGGCATTGATACCGGCTGCGCCGGCATCAATCCCAGAGTTTGCTGCGCAAACTTCGGGCCCCGGCCTGGCGCTTCCAAACCCCCATTCGCGCCTTTGGCGCGTATCGCCCCCTGACTCGGGGGGCTCCCCTTCGGAGATGTCGCTATGAAAGTATTGGTCATCGGTTCCGGCGGCCGCGAGCACGCGCTGGCCTGGAAGCTGGCGCAGTCGCCGCGCGTGGACGAGGTGATCGTCGCCCCCGGCAACGCCGGCACCGCCACCGAGGCCGGCTGCCGCAACGCGCCCGTCGACGCCGCCGACCTCGACGGCCTGCTGTCGCTCGCCCGCCGCGAGGGCGTGGCGTTTACCCTGGTCGGCCCGGAGGCGCCGCTGGTGGCAGGCGTGGTGGACCGCTTCCGCGAGGCCGGCCTGCGCATCTTCGGCCCGACCGCCGCGGCCGCGCAGCTCGAGGGCAGCAAGGCCTTCGCCAAGGACTTCCTGGCCCGACACGGCATCCCCACCGCGCACTACGCCGTGCACACCCACGCCGACGAGGCGCTGGAGTACGTGCGCGAGCGCGGCGCGCCGATCGTGATCAAGGCCGACGGCCTGGCCGCGGGCAAGGGCGTGATCGTGGCGACGACCCTGGCCGAGGCCGAGGCCGCCATCACCGACATGCTGTCCGACTACGCCTTCGGCGCCGCCGGCGCGCGGGTGGTGATCGAGGAGTTCCTGGACGGCGAGGAAGCGAGCTTCATCTCGATGGTCGACGGCCGCACCGCGCTGCCGATGGCCACCAGCCAGGACCACAAGCGCGTGGGCGACGGCGACACCGGACCCAACACCGGCGGCATGGGCGCCTACTCGCCGGCGCCGGTGGTCACGCCCGAGGTGCACGCGCGCATCCTGCGCGAGGTGGTCGAGCCCACCGTGGCCGGCATGGCCGCCGACGGCATCCCCTTCGCCGGCTTCCTCTACGCCGGCCTGATGATCGACCGCAGCGGCGCGCCCAAGGTGATCGAGTTCAACGTGCGCTTCGGCGATCCCGAGACGCAGCCGATCATGCTGCGCCTGCAGTCCGACCTGGCCGCTCTCGTCGAGGCGGCGATCGACGGCCGCCTCGACGAGGCGGAGGCCGAGTGGGACCCGCGGCCCTCGCTGGGCGTGGTGATGGCCGCCGAGCACTACCCCGCCAAGCCGCGGCTGGGCGACCCGATCAATACCTGGGACGTGCCCGAGCCCGAGTCCACCAAGGTCTTCCACGCCGGCACCCGGCTGGAGGGCGGCCAGGTGGTGACCGCCGGCGGCCGCGTGCTGTGCGTGTGCGCGCTCGGCGACACCGTGGCCGACGCCCAGCAGCGCGCCTACGCCGCGGTCAGCGGCATCTCCTGGCACGGCGAGTTCCACCGCCACGACATCGGCTGGCGCGCGATCGAGCGCGAGCGCGGCTAGGGCCCGCACCGCCCGCGGGAGCGCGCTGCGCGGGACGCGCTCTTACTCGGCTGGCGCGAGTCCCGCACCCCGGTCGCGCGCGAGCGCGCTCCTACGGAACGTCCGGTCTCTTGTGTCGAGCCGCACGTCACCGTGCATGCCTGCAACCCTCGTAGGAGCGCGCTCGCGCGCGACTCCGCCAGGCCCACGCACCCGGCACGCGCCGGTGCGCACCTCCCCGCTGCCCGGCCCATGGATGCGACGAACCGTCCTCGTCCGGATCCACAGCGGCCGATGTCGACATGCCGCACCGTGGCGGACCCGGACCGGACCGATCCGGCCGGTCGTTCGGAAGAAGCGGTCAGCCGTCGCGACGCGTCTCTTCGGCCTGGCCGATCCAGAGCCGGTTGCCGTCGGGGTCGTCGATGCGGAACTCCACCATCCCGTAGAAGGTGACGTCCAGGTCCGGGACTTCCAGCCCGTTCTCGCGGGCGCGGCGATGGAAATCGGCGACGTTCTCGGGATAGAGGTACAGCACCGCGATCCTGGGAATGCCCGCGTGCGGATTGATGGACTGGTCCAGCATGAGAAGGCACTCGCCGCACCGCAGCCGGGCCCAGCCCCAATCGTCCCTGCGCTCCTCGACGACGAAGCCGAGCTTCTCGTAGAACGTCGCGCTTTCGGAGACGTTCTTCACCGGCTGCATGGGGACGAGGCTGGCGAGGCTCATGCGGATTCCTGTTCGTGGCGCCCTGCACCGGGCGCATCGCGTTCAAGATGCCACATCGCGGGCCCGAACGGACTCGATGGCGCCTGCGTCCGGGGAACAGCCTGCCGGTCCTGCCTCATCGATTGAGCGCGCCCATGCCCGCGCTCGGGTAGCGGGTGCCGGCGGCGGCGTCGGGCGGGAAGATCGCGTCGATGCGGGCGAGGTCGTCGCGGGTCAGGCCGACGTCGAGCGCGCCGAGGTTCTCGTCGAGGTAGCGGATGCGCTTGGTGCCGGGGATCGGCACCAGGTCCTCGCCCTGCGCCAGCACCCACGCCAGCGCGAGCTGGCCCGGGGTCACGCCGTAGTCCTGCGCGATGGCCTGCACCTGCTCGACCAGCGCGAGGTTGCGCGCGAAGTTCTCGCCCTGGAAGCGCGGCGAGTGGCGGCGGTAGTCGTCGGGCTCGAAGTCCTCGGGGCTGCGGATCGCGCCGGTGAGGAAGCCGCGGCCGAGCGGCGAGTACGCCACGAAGCCGACGCCGAGCTCGCGGCAGGCGGCGAGCGTGCCGGTGGTCTCGGGATCGCGCGACCACAGCGAGTACTCGCTCTGCAGCGCGGTGATCGGATGGACCGCATGCGCACGGCGCAGGGTCTCGGCGGAGGCTTCGGACAGCCCGAGATGGCGCACCTTGCCCTGCTCCACCAGCCGCGCCATCGCGCCCACGGTGTCCTCGATCGGCACCTGGGGATCGACCCGGTGCTGGTAGTAGAGGTCGATGGCCTCCACGCCCAGCCGCTCCAGGCTGGCCTCGCAGGCGGCGGCGACGTACTCCGGCCGGCCGTCCACGCCGCGCGCGTGCGGATCGTCCGGGTCGAGCCGGATGCCGAACTTGGTCGCCAGGAACACCGCGTCGCGGCGGCCGGCGATCGCGCGGCCGACCAGGACCTCGTTGGTGTGCGGGCCGTACATGTCGGCGGTGTCGAGGAAGTTCAGGCCGGCGTCGAGCGCGTGGTGGATCACCGCGATCGACTCGGCGTCGCTCTCGCGGCCGCCGTAGAACGCGCTCATGCCCATGCAGCCGAGGCCGAGGGCGGAGACCTGGGGGCCGTCGCGGCCGAGGGTGCGGGTCTGCATCGAAGCGTCTCCTGGGGTCTTGGGAAAAGGATGCGCGCATCGTAGGCGGCGCGCACGGACGCGGCCGTGACCGCCGCCCGGGTCAGGCGCGCGGGCGCAGCCGCGTGCCGCCGGCGACCAGCGCGCGCGGCACCGGCGAGGCCATGAAGTCGTGCGGGAAGCCCAGCTCGATCGCGCTGGCCTCGTCGAGCCGCCGCAGCTGCGCGGCGTCGAAGCGCACCTCGAACGCGCCGAGGTTGTCCTCCAGCTGCGCCGGCGTGCGTGCGCCGACGATCGGGATCGCGCCGCCGCCCGGGCGTTGCAGCAGCCAGGCCAGGGCGACCTGCGCGGGGCTGCGGCCCAGCGCCTGCGCGACCTCCTTGACCACCTCGCCGATGGCGACCGAGCGCGCGTTGAGGATGTCGTGCGCATAGGCCGCTGCGCTGCGCGTTCCGCGTCCGTCCGGCGCGTCCTGCGCGGCCGCGGCGGCGTCGAGATCGGCGCGGGCGTACTTGCCGGTCAGCACGCCCATCGCCAGCGGCGACCAGGCCAGCACGCCCAGGCCCAGCGCCTGCGCCATCGGCACCAGCTCGCGCTCGACGGTGCGCTGGGCCAGGCTGTACTCGATCTGCAGCGCGACCAGCGGCGCCCACCCGCGCAGGTCGGCCAGCGTCTGCATGCGCGCCGCCTGCCACGCGGGGATGTCGGACACGCCCGCGTACAGCACCTTGCCCGCGCGCACCAGGTCGTCGAAGCCGCGCATCACCTCCTCGACCGGCGTGGTGCCGTCCCAGATGTGCAGGTACAGCAGGTCGATGTAGTCGGTGCCCAGCCGCTTCAGGCTGGCCTCGACCGACTGCCGCAGGTTCTTGCGGTGGTTGCCGCCGCCGTTGGGATCGCCGGGGAAGGGATTGAGCGTGTACTTGGTGGCGATCACCAGCCGGTCGCGGCGGCCGCGCGCGAACCGGCCCAGCAGGGTCTCAGCGCTGCCGTCGGTATAGGTGTTGGCGGTGTCGATGAAGTTGCCGCCGCGCTCGACGTAGAGGTCGAACTGGCGGCGCGCGTCGGCCTCGGCCGCGCCCCAGCCCCAGTCGTCGCCGAAGGTCATCGTGCCCAGCGACATCGGGCTGACGCGCAGGCCGGAGCGGCCGAGCAGGCGGTAGTCGTCCAGGGCGGTGGACATGGCGTGTGCTCTCTCGCAGCGGGGGAGGCGCCACTCTAGGGCGGGCGACTATCGCGAAAAATCCCCGAATGCGACATCGCGTCTGAAGCCACGCTGCACAATCGCGTCGCAGGCGCGCGCGGCCTCAGCGCATCATCATCCCGCCGTCGACCGCGTACTGGCTGCCGGACACATAGGAGGCGTCCTCCGACAGCAGGAACAGCGCCACCGCCGCGGCCTCGTCCGCGCCGCCCATCCGCCCGAGCGGCACGTCCGCGACGACGCCGGACTCGAAGGCCTGCCGCGTCGCGTCCGGCAGGAAGCGGCGGAAGGCGGTGTCGACGGGGCCGGGCACCAGCGTGTTGACGCGGATCCCGCGCGGCGCGAGCTGCCGCGCCCAGCTGCGCGCCATCGCGATCGCCGCGCCCTTGGTGGCCGCGTACAGGCTGGTCGACGCCGCGCCCTCGTAGGCGGAGCTCGACGCGGTCACCACGATCGAGGCGCCGGGCGCGAGCAGCGGCGAGAGCGCGGCCAGCTGCAGCATGGGGCCGCGCACGTTGACCGCCATCATCCGGTCGAAGGCCTCGGCGGTCACCGCCTCCAGCGGGCCGACCTCGGCGACGGCGGCGTTGAGCCACAAGCCATCGAGCCCGCCCATCGCGCGCACGGCCTCCGCCAGCGCGGCGACCGCGGCCGGGTCGCCGGCGTCGTTGCGCAGCACGACCGAGGCGTCGGGCAGTTCGGCGCGCACCGCGTCCAGGTGCGCCCGGGTCCGACCGGTGACCGCGACGCGCCCGCCCTCGGCGGCGATGCGCAGCGCGCCGGCGCGGCCCATGCCGCTGGTCCCGCCGGTGACCAGCACGCGCTTGCCGGCGAACCGCGCGCCGGGCCCCGCGACCGCGGCGGACGGCCCCGCGGCGGCGGCGCCCAGCAGCAGGCCGACGCCGCCGCCCTGGACGAGGCGCCGGCGCGAGGTGGAGGGAACGTCGTCGGATCGCATGGGCCGCCTCGCGCAAGGAATTCGCGGCCAGTCTGCGCACGGCGACTTCGCGGATAAACTGCCGAAACGAGGATCGTCCATTAAGCTGCCCTAACAGATGAACAGTCGTCTGAGTACTCGCCCCCTGGCCGCCGTCGCGGCGTTCGCCCGCGTCGCGCACCACGGCAGCTTCACCCGCGCCGCCGCCGAACTCGGCGTCTCGCCGTCCGCGCTGTCGCAGACGGTGCGGGCGCTCGAACGCGAGCTTGGCGCCCGCCTGCTCAACCGCACCACGCGCCGGGTCGCGCTGACCGAGCAGGGCGCCCGGTTCCTCGACCGTGCGCTGCCCGGACTGGCGCAGATCGACGACGCCTTCGACGACCTCGACTCCGCGCGCGGCACGCCCAGCGGCCTGCTGCGCATCAACCTCGCCCAGGTCAGCGCGATGCGGCTGGTCGTGCCGCGGCTGGCGGCGTTCCAGGCGCGCCACCCGCGGATCGTGCTGGAGCTGTATGCCGACGACGCCCTGGCCGACCTGGTCGGCGGCGGCTTCGACGCCGGCATCCGCCTGGGCGAATGCCTGGCGCGCGACATGGTGGCGCTGCCGGTCGGCCCGCCGCAGGAACTGGCCGTGGTCGCCTCGCCGGACTGGCTCGCGCGGCACCCCGCGCCGCGCACGCCGCAGGACCTCACCGGCCTGGACTGCGTGCGCTTCCGCCGCATGGGCAGCGGGCGCATCCACCCCTGGGAGTTCACCCAGGACGGGCGCGACATCGGCGTGCAGGTGGACGGGCGGCTGATCGTCAACAACGGCATGCTCGCCCGGCAGGCGGCGCTGGCCGGGCTGGCGCTGGCGCAGCCGCTGCTGATGGAGGTCGAGGAGGACCTCGCCGCCGGCCGGCTGGTGCGGCTGCTGCAGGACTACACGCCGCCGTTCGACGGGCTCTACGTCTACTATCCCGCCCGCGAGCACCTGCCGCCGAAGCTGCGCGCGTTCGTCGACTTCCTGCGCGCGCCCTCCCCGCCCGAACCGGCCGCATCGCCATGATCCCAGGCAACGCCCAGCTCACCATGTCGCTGCTGATGACGCCCGACATGGCCAACTTCTCCGGCAACGTCCACGGCGGCACCCTGCTCAAGACGCTCGACGAGGTCGCCTACGCCTGCGCCAGCCGCTACGCCGGCCGCTACGTGGTCACCCTGTCGGTGGACCAGGTGACGTTCCGCGAGCCGGTCCACGTCGGCGAGCTGGTCACCTTCCTCGCCTCGGTCAACTACACCGGCCGCACCTCGATGGAGGTGGGCATCAAGGTGGTCACCGAAGACATCCGCGCGCGCGCCGTGCGCCACACCAACAGCTGCTTCTTCACCATGGTCGCGGTGGACGAGCAGGGCCGGCCGACGCCGGTGCCGCCCAGAGCGCCGCGCACCGCCGAGGAGCGCCGCCGCTTCGAGCAGGGGCGGCAGCGGCGCGAGATCCGCCAGGAGCTGGAGCGCCGCTATCTCGCGATGCGCGAGGAGACGGCCTCGCCGGTCGAATAGTGCCCGTCGCCGGCCGCAGCGCCGCCCTTCCCCCCAAAGAGGAGCCCGCCATGACCCGCAACGCCCCCGCCATCGCCCTGCTCGCGCTGTCGCTGGCCGCGTGCCGGGCCGAGACGCCGCCCGCCGCCGCCGCGCAGGACGCGCCCGCACCGGCCCGGGCCGCGCCGGCGCCGGCCT
>NZ_JAIWPR010000085.1 GCF_021191635.1 Alterluteimonas quercicellularis | reverse complement strand
CGCGACCGTGCTGGGGCCGGGCGGATGCCGTTCGCCGCTCAGGGCGCGAGGAACAGCCGCCGCACGGTCTCGCGGGCGGCGTCCACGGAGAAGTGCCGCGCCACGTTGGCCAGGCCGCCGTCGGCCAGCCGCCGCCACAGCGCCGCGTCCTCGTGCAGGCGCACCACCGCCTCGGCGAAGCCCTGCGCGTCCTGCGCGACCAGCACGTCCTCGCCGTCGCGCAGGTGCATGCCTTCCGCGGCCACCGGGGTCGCCACCACCGGCTGCCCGTGGGCCATGCTGAGGTTGATCTTGCCCTTGACGCCCGCGCCGAAGCGCAGCGGCGCCACCGCCACACGGCAGCCGTCCACGTAGGGCGCCAGGTCGGGCACGTGGCCGTGGATGCGCACGCCGTCGCGGCCGTCGCGGGCGAGCAGGTCGGGCGGCGGGTCGGCGCCGATGCAGTGGAAGGCGAGCGCCGGCGCGCGCGTGCGCGCCAGCGGCCACACGGCGTCGAGGAACCAGCGCACCGCATCGGCATTGGGCGGGTGGTGGAAGCCGCCGACGAAGACCACGCCGTTGCGCGCCTCCCACGCCGGGCCGCGGCCGGCGACCCGGTGCAGGTTGGACAGCAGTTCCACCCGCGCCTGCGGCGCGTCCGCGGCGAGCACCTCGCGTTCGGCCTCGCTGACGACCAGGGTGGCGTCGGCGGCCGCCACCACCGCCAGTTCGCGCGTGCGGGTGGACGCGGCGATGGCGGCGAGCGCGCGGTCGCCCTGGACCTCGGCGGCGCGGCGCTCGCGCAGATAGTGCAGGTCGACGCTGTCGAACAGTACCCGCGTGCGCGGCGCGTGCCGGCGCAGCAGCGGCAGCAGCGGCGCGGCGACGAAGTGCCGGCTCAGCATCGCCACGTCGAAGCGCGCGGCGTGCCGGCGCAGCCAGCGCGGCAGGCCGCCGGTGTAGGGCGCGTACCAGGCCTCGACGCCCATCGCCTGCAGCGCGCGGGTATGGTCGCCGGCGTGGCGGCCGTCGGTGGGCACGAAGGCGACGTGGGCGCCGTCCTCGACCAGCATCCGCATCAGCGCGACCAGGCGCAGCGAGCCGGAGTCGCGGTCGGGCCGCGGCGTGGTCTCGTCGACGATGAGGACGCTGCGCTGGCGGCGGTGGACGGTGGCGGGCGAGGGCGCCTCTCCGGGCGCCGGCTGCAGGGCGAGCTCGGCGGCGCGGTGCGCGGCGAACACCTCGCGGTTGCGCACCTGCGCGGCCTTCATGCCGGTCCCGGTATCGGTGCCGGCGCTGGTGCCCTCGTCGTGCACCACCCGCGCGGCCGGCTGGTAGAGGGTGCGCAGCCCCGCCGCGCGCACCGCGAAGGCGAGGTCGGTGTCCTCGTAGTAGGCCGGCGCGTAGCGCGCGTCGAAGCCGCCCAGCCGCTCGAACAGCGCGCGCGAAATCGCCAGCGCCGCGCCGCTGACGTAGTCGGCATCGCGCAGGTAGGCGTAGCGCGGGTCGTCGGGCGACTCGAAGCGGCCGTAGTTCCAGGCGCTGCCGTCGGCGAAGACCACGCCGCCGGCCTCCTGCAGGCGGCCGTCCGGGTACAGCAGCTGCGCGCCGGCCAGGCCCGCGCGCGGCACCTCGTCGAGGGTGCGCAGCAGCGCGTCCAGCCAGCCCGGCTGCGGCACGGTGTCGTTGTTGAGGAACACCAGCACCTCGCCGCGCGCCAGCCCGGCGCCGGCGTTGCAGGCGGCGATGAAGCCGCCGTTGCGGGCCTGCCGGTGGTAGCGCAGGCCGCCGATGCGCGGCAGCCGCTCGCCGCTGTCGTCGGGCGAGGCGTCGTCGACCACCAGGATCTCGCAGGCGGCCGCCGGCGGATGGGCGGCGAGCGCGCGCAGGCAGGCGAGGGTGTGGTCGAGGTGGCCGTAGACCGGCACGATCACGCTCGCCCGCACCGCCGCGCCCGCGGCGACGGCGGGCACGGCAAAGGGTGCGGCGGGGTCCTCCGGCGGCGGCATCCACAGCGCCGCGGCCGGCGCGGGCGGCGGCCGCAGCGCGTTGCGCAGCCGCAGGGCGACGCGCTCGAGGGTGGCCTGCCAGCCGCGCGTGCGCAGGCTGCTCCAGGCGCGTCGCGAGAGACCGAGCGCCCGGGCGAGCCGGAAGCGCGCCTCGGCCAGGGAGAACGGCATCCTGTGGAACTCCAGCTGACTGTGCGGGGCGGCAGGCCGGCGGCGGAAACGCCGCTGGGCTAGACTGCGGCCTGCCATTGTCGCATCCCGGAGAACGTCCTGCAGATGCCGAAACGTCAGGACTCCATGGCCCGCATCGATTACGACGAAGACGATCACGACGACGACCACGGGCGGCCCGACTGGCGCCGCCGCCTGCTCATCGCGGCCCTGGCCGCGGTCGGCCTGGGGCTCGGCTTCCTGATCCCGTACACGATCTACCTCAACCAGCAGGTCAGCCGCCATTTCGGCGAGCTGCGCTGGCAGGTGCCCACGCGCGTCTACGGCCGCCCGCTGCAGCTGGTGCCGGAGCTGGCGATGGACGCGCAGACGCTGAAGCTGGAACTGGAATCGGCCGGCTACCGCGAGGGCGACGGCGAGCGCCCGGGCACCTATGCGGTGGCCGGGAACGGCCGCTGGACGATCGCCAGCCGCGGCTTCCAGGACGTGGACGGCGCGGTGGCGCCGCGGCGGATCGAGGTGGGCCTGTCCGGCGGGCGCGTGACGCGCCTGCGCGAGGCCGGCAGCGACGCGCGCCTGGACGCTGTGCGGCTGGACCCGGCGCGCATCGCCACGCTGTACGGGCAGAAGCAGGAGGAGCGGCGCCTGGTGCGCGTCGAGGACGTGCCGGTGCTGCTGACCGACGCGCTGCAGGCGGTGGAGGACGAGGACTTCGCCCACCACCACGGCATCGACGTGCCGGGCATGCTGCGCGCGGCCTGGGTCAACCTGCGCGCCGGCGAGGCGCGCCAGGGCGGCAGCACGCTGACCCAGCAGCTCGCGCGCTCGGGCCTGCTCGGCATCGGCCGCGAGCAGACCTACACGCGCAAGTTCAACGAGATCCTCTACGCGATGCTGATCGAGGCCCGCTACGACAAGGGCACGATCCTGGAGGCCTACCTCAACCAGGTGTACCTGGGGCAGCGCGGCGCGCAGGCGATCCACGGCGTCGCCGCCGGCGCGGAGTTCTGGTTCGGCCGCCGCCTCGACGACCTGGACACCGAGCACATCGCCCTGCTGGTGGGCATCATCCGCGGCCCCTCGCACTACGATCCGCGCCGCCATCCCGAGCGCGCCAAGGCGCGCCGCGACTTCGCCCTGGCGCGGATCCGCGATGCCGGCCTGATCGATGCGGCCGAGTACGCGCGCGCGGTCGCCGCGCCGCTGGGCGTCAGCACCTCGCCGGGCACCCTGGCCGCCAACCGCTTCCCCGCCTACGTCGACCTGGTGCGCCGGCAGCTCGCCGCCGACTACCCGGCCGAGGTGCTGCAGGGCGCCGGGCTGACGGTGATGACGGCGATGTCGCCGGCCGCGCAGGGCTACGCCGAGGGCGCGGTGCGGCGCACGATCGAGGCGATGAGCAGCGAGCGCAGGCCGCCGCTGCAGGCCGGCCTGGTGGTCACCGACGTGCGCAACGGCGAGGTGGTCGCGGTCGTCGGCGCCGCCGATCCGACCGAGCACGGCTTCAACCGCGCGATCGAGGCGCGGCGCCCGGTCGGCTCGCTGCTCAAGCCCTTCGTCTACCTGCTCGCGCTGGCCCGGCCCACCGAGTTCTCGCTGGCGAGCTGGGTCGAGGACACGCCGGTCAACCTGGTGCTGCCCAACGGGCAGCGCTGGAATCCCGACAACGCCGACAACCGCAGCCACGGCACCGTGCGCCTGATCGACGCCCTGGCGCGTTCCTACAACCAGGCCACGGTGCGGGTGGGCATGCTGGTCGGCCCGCGCGCGCTGGCCGACCTGCTGCGCGAGCTGGCCGGCATCGAGGCCGAGCCGAACCCGGCGCTGATCCTGGGCTCGGTCGACCAGAGCCCCTACGCCATGGCCCAGCTCTACCAGTTCCTCGCCTCGGGCGGCGAGCGGCCGCCGCTGCGGATGGTGCGCGGCGTGCTCGACGCCGAGGGCCGGGTGCAGAAGCGCTACGACGCCCCGCCGGTGGAGGCCCAGCCCGGCGATTCCGCCGCCGCGCGGCTGATCACCCTCGCCCTGCAGCACGCGGTGACCTCGGGCACCGGCCGCCGGCTGATCAATGACGGCCTGGCGCGCCTGCAGGCCGCCGGCAAGACCGGCACCAGCAACGACGGCCGCGACAGCTGGTTCGCCGGCTGGACCGGCGACCACCTGGCGGTGGTGTGGATCGGCAACGACCAGAACGAGACCACCGGGCTGGCCGGCGCGACCGGCGCGATGCGCGCCTGGTCGGACCTGTTCCTGCGCCTGCCCAGCGCGCCGCTGGAGGTCGACGGCGAGGGACTGGACTGGCAGTGGGTGGTGCGCAGCGCGGCCACCGACGCCGGCTGCCCCGAGGCGCGCCGGTTCGCCTTCATGCAGGGCTACGCGCCGCCCTACGAGCCCTGCATGGCCTACCCGGCCTCGCCCTACGGCGCGCCGGGCGCCTACCCGGGCGAGGTGCCGCCGGCGCCGGGCGCCGCGCCCGCGCCGCCGCCGCAGCAGCGCGAGAGCGGCTGGCGCCGCTTCTTCGGCTTCGGCGACAGCGAGCGCGCCCGCGACCCGGCCCGCGATGCGCCGCCCGCGCCGGCCGCGCCGCCTGCGCCCGCTCCGGTGCCGCTCGAACCCGCCCCGTCCCCCGAAGGAAACCCGCTGCCATGACGCCGGTCCCGCGCCCCCTCGTCGTCCGATCCTGCGGCCTCCTGTTGCTGGCCGGCCTGCTCGGCGCCTGCGCCAGCGCGCCGCCGCCGCCCGCGGAGCCCGCGGCGCCGGCCTCGCTCACCGACGCGACCCCCGAGCAGATGGTCGCCGCGATCCGCCAGGCGGCCGGCGACGGCGAGGGCGAGCTGTCGGTGCAGCCGCTGCGCGACGCGCGCGTCGAGGACCTGCGCGAACGCGCGGCCCGCGAGGAGGCGGCGCGCGACTACGCCGCGGCCGCGGCCAGCCTCGATGCGGCGCTGGAGATCGTGCCCCAGGACCCCGCGCTGCTGCAGGAGCGCGCCGAGGTCGCCTTGCTGCAGGGCGAGCCGGCGGCCGCCGGGGAACTGGCGCAGCGCGCCTATTCGCTCGGCGCTCAGGTCGGCCCGCTGTGCCGCCGGCACTGGGCGACGCTGCAGCAGCTGCGGCTGCTGGAGGGCGACGCCGAGGGCGCGGCGCAGGCGCAGGCCCAGGTCGACGGCTGCAAGGCCGGCGTGCTCGACCGGTTCTAGGGCCGCGCGGTGGTCGACACGGCGCAGGGGGCGCCGGAAGCGCCCGCCCGCAGCAGCGCGCTCGCCGCGCGCGCGTGCGAGGCGCTGGAGGAAGGCGGCGCCCTTGCGCGCGGGCTGCCTCACTTCCGCGCGCGGCCCGCGCAGCAGGCGCTGGCGGCCGCGGTCGCGGACGCCTTCGCCGATCGCGGCGTCCTGCTCGCCGAGGCCGGCACCGGCACCGGCAAGACCTTCGCCTACCTGGTGCCGGCGCTGCTGTCCGGGCTGAAGACCATCGTCTCCACCGGCACCCGCGCGCTGCAGGACCAGCTCTACCACCGCGACCTGCCGCGCGTGCGCGACGCCCTGGGCGTGGGCGCGCGCACGGCGCTGCTGAAGGGGCGCGCCAACTACCTGTGCCTGCACCGGCTCGAGCGCGCCCAGGGCGAGCCGCGCTTCGCCTCGCGCGAGCAACTGGCGCTGTTCCAGCGCGTGGTGTCCTGGAGCGGGCGCACGCGGGCGGGCGACCTGGCCGAGATCGAGGCGCTGCCCGAGGACTCGCCGCTGATCCCGATGGTCACCTCCACCGTCGACAACTGCCTGGGCGGCGAGTGCCCGTTCTGGAACGACTGCTTCGTGGTGCAGGCGCGGCAGCGGGCGCAGGCCGCCGACGTGGTGGTGGTCAACCATCACCTGCTGCTGGCCGACCTGGCGCTGAAGCAGGAAGGCTTCGGCGAGATCCTGCCCGGCGCGCAGGCCTTCGTGGTCGACGAGGCGCACCAGCTGCCCGAACTGGCGGCGCAGTTCTTCGGCGAGGGCCTGAGCGCGCGGCCGCTGGTGGAACTGGCGCGCGACGCGATCGGCGAGTGCCGCGAGGTCGACGGCGCGCTGGCGGCGGTGCAGGCGCCGGCGCAGCGGCTCGAGCACGCGGTGCGCGCGCTGCGCGCGGCGATGGAGCCGCTGCCCGCGCGCGGCACGCTGTCGCGCGCGTTGCACGACGGCGGGGTGCAGGAGGCGCTGGAGGCGCTGGCCGACGCGCTGCGCGACCTGGCCGAGACGCTGGCGCCGCTGCGCGAGGCGGCGCCGGGGCTGGACGCCGCGCACGCGCGCGCGCTGGAGTTCGTCTCCCGCCTCGACCGCTGGCGGCTGCGGCCCGGGCCCGGCGCCTTCGACGAACCAGCGAAACCAAAACCGGGATCAGAGTCGGTTTCCGACGAAAATGCGTCGGATCGGGACGGTCCCTGGACGGAAACCGACTCTGACCCCGGTTTTGACCCCGGTCTTGCCGGTCCCGACAGCGATGTGCGCTGGTACGAGCTGTCGCCGCGCGGCTTCCGCCTGCAGCGCACGCCGCTGGACGTGTCCGCGCCACTGCGCGCGCACCGCGAGCAGTCGCGCGCGGCCTGGGTGTTCACCTCGGCCACGCTGGCGGTGGACGGCCGCTTCGACCATGTCGCCGGCCGGCTCGGCCTGGAGGCGCCGCGGACCCTGCTGGCGCCCAGTCCCTTCGACTGGCCGCGGCAGGCGTTGTGCTTCCTGCCGCCGCGGCTGCCGCAGCCGGCCGCGCGCGAGTACACCCAGGCGCTGGTGGACGCGGTGCTGCCGGTGCTGCACGCCTCCGGCGGGCGCGCGTTCCTGCTGTTCGCCTCGCACCGGGCCCTGCGCGAGACCGCGGCGCTGCTGCGCGGCGGCCCGTGGCCGCTGTTCGTGCAGGGCGAAGCACCGCGCCACGTGCTGCTGCAGCGCTTCCGCGAGTCCGGCAACGGCGTGCTGCTGGGCGCGGCCAGCTTCCGCGAGGGCGTGGACGTGGTGGGCGATGCGCTGAGCGTGGTGGTGATCGACAAGCTGCCCTTCGCCGCGCCGGACGACCCGGTGTTCGAGGCGCGGCTGGAGGCGATCCGCCGCGGCGGCGGCAACCCCTTCGCCGACGAGCAGCTGCCGCAGGCGGTGATCGCGCTGAAGCAGGGGGTGGGCCGGCTGATCCGCAGCGAGCGCGACCGCGGCGTGCTGGTGCTGTGCGACCCGCGCCTGACCGGGCGCGGCTACGGACGGGTGTTCCTGGGGTCCCTGCCGCCGTTCCCGACCACCCGCGAGACCGCCGACGTGCAGGCCTTCTTCGCCGCCGCACCGGCGGACGCGGCCGAGCCGGGGGCCGAGGGTTTCCCCCAGCTGTGACGCGGCGCGGGCGTCTGCTAGGGTCGTCGCAACCGTTCCCGCCCGGCCCGCGCCATGAACGCTGCAGTCCAGTTCGGCAGTTCTCCGTCGGTCAACGCCTACGCCGCCGCGCCGCCGCCCCCGCCGGCCGGCCAGGGCGCCGAGCGCAACGCGGCCTGGTGGAACGCGCTGTCGGCCGACCAGCAGCAGGCCTACGTGCAGTCGCAGCCGGCCGAGATCGGCGCCCTGGACGGCCTGCCGGCGGAGGTCCGCCACGAGGCCAACCTGTCGGTCCTGCGCGAGGACGCGGCCAGCGGCCACGACCGCGACAATGCCCGCGCCCTGCTGGAGCGGATCGAGAACTCGCAGAACGGTCCGGAGACCGAGCGCATCCACCTGCTGGGCTACACCCCGCCGGGGCAGGGCAACTCGCCCGACGCGCGCGTCATCGCCAGCATCGGCAACCCCGACAGCGCCGACAACGTGGCGGTCTACGTGCCCGGCACCGGCACCGACCTGTCCAACATCCGCGGGTCGATCGACCGCATGGACGACCTGCGCGCCCAGGCCGAACTGGTGCCGAACTCCGGCACCACCTCGACCATCGTCTGGCTGGGCTACGACGCGCCGGACGGTCTCATCCAGGCGACCCAGGGCAGCTACGCGCGCGACGGCGCGCCGGCGCTGCGCGACTTCACCGAGGGGCTGGCCGAGGCGCGCCAGAACCCCGACGGCCGCACCACCGTCATCGGCCATTCCTACGGCTCCACCGTCGTCGGCACCGCCGACGCCATGGCCGGCCGCGGCCTGGCCGCCAACGACATCGTCGCCATGGGCAGCCCCGGCATGGGCTACGAGGCGCCGGAGCGGCAGGGCTGGTTCGACAGCGCGCTGGTGGACAACGTCGGCGACATGCATATCGACGCCGAGCACTTCTGGGCCGGCGCCGCCGGCAACGACCCGGTCACCTACACCGAAGTGCACGGCAACAGCCCGGTCGACTGGAGCTTCGGCGGCCAGCGCATCCGCACCGAAGGCGCCTCCGGCCATTCCGAGTACTGGGACCCGGGCACCGAGGCCCTGCGCAACCAGGCCTACATCGTGACCGGCCGCTACGACCAGGTGGACACGGTGCGCCGCCGCGTGGGCTGACGCCCGGAGCCCGCGCTTGAATCCGCGCGCGCCCCGTTCCCTGGCCGTGCTGGCCGCCGCCTGCGCGCTCGCGCTCGGCGCTTGCCGTGCCGCCGACGTTCCGGTACAGAGTGAGGCCATGCAATCCAAGGACACCCGCCAGGCCGCGCAGGAGTTCGTGCCCGAGGTCGAGGCGCTGATCGAGGCGCTGGGCCTGGACCGCGAGAAGTTCTCCGTGCGCGCCAACCGCTGCGAGGGCACCGAGGGCGAGCAGCGCGACGACATCTACACCATCTGGGTCGGCCTGCGCGGCGTGGCCCGCGGCGCCGACGCCGCGCGCGCGCTCGAGGACGCGCACGCGCGCTGGCAGGCCGCCGGGTGGGAGATCACCCGCTTCCGCAAGCTCGACAACGGCGGCGTCAACGTCGCCGCCACCGACCCGGCCACCGGCAACCGCTACGCCCTCGATTCCGGCTTCGAGCCGCCGCCGCAGCGCTACGTGGTCGGCACCTTCAACACCCCCTGCTACCGCGATCCCTCCGGCCGGGCGCCGTTCGGCGACCTCGGCGTTTCCCCGTAGCAGCGCGCTCGCGCGCGATGGCGCCAGGGGCCGCCGGACGTGCGGCGGCACGGGCACGCGTCGCCACGCGCGGACGGCGCGGACGACGGCCGGCACCGCTGCTTACGGGATCGAGGCAGTCGTCGCGCGCGAGCGCGCTCCCGTGCTGCGCCCGCGCTACCCTGTGCCGCCCGCCGCCGCCCGGACACCGATGAGACTGCTCGCGTTCGAGACCGCCACCGAGGCCTGTTCCGTCGCCCTGCTGGTGGACGGCGAGGTCCGCGAGCGCTTCGAGGTCGCGCCGCGCCGGCACGCCGAGCTGGCGCTGCCCTGGGCCGGGGCGCTGCTGGCCGAGGCCGGCGTCGCGCGCGCGCAGCTCGACGCGATCGCGGTGGGGCGGGGCCCGGGGGCGTTCACCGGCGTGCGGCTGGGGATCGCGCTGGCACAGGGCATCGCGCTGGCGCTGGACCGGCCGGTGGTGCCGGTCTCGACCCTGGCCACGCTCGCCGCGCCGGCGCTGCGCGCCGCCCCCGCGCACGGCGTGCTGGCGGCCATCGATGCGCGCATGGGCGAGGTCTACGCCGCGGCCTACCGGGACCGGCAGGGCGTGCCGGAGGCGCTCGGGCCCGAGCGCGTGGCGCCGCCGGACGGGGTGCCACTGCCCGAGGGCGATGCCTGGATCGGCGTGGGCACCGGCTTCGCCGCCGTGCAGGGCGCGCTGGCCGCGCGGCTCGCGCCGCGCCTGGCCCTGGCCGACGCCGCCGCGCTGCCGCGCGCGGCGGAGACCGCCCGTCTGGCCGCGCGCCTGTACGCCGAAGGCGGGGGCCTGGCGCCCGAGGCGGTGGAGCCGGCCTACCTGCGCGACCGGGTGGCGCTGACGCTCGCCGAGCAGGCGGCGCGACGGGTCGGCTGAACTTTCCGCGCCGGCGCGCGTCCCAGTCCAGCGGCCGCGCGCCGCCGCCATCCGCCCGCCAGGAGAACCCGCATGCAGACCGCCGCCCCACCGCCTTCCCGCGCCGCGCGCACTACCGCCTGGCTGCGCCAGGAAGCACTGCCGATGCTGGTGCTGATCCTGCTGCTGACGGCGGCGCGGTCCTCGTTCGCCAACCACTACCACGTGCCCAGCGGCTCCATGCAGCCGGCCTTGCAGCCGGGCGACCGGGTGGTGGTGGACATGCGCGCCTACGGCTGGCGGGTGCCGTTCACCACCCTGGACGTGGTGCCGGGGCGCGATCCCGGCCCGGGCGAGGTGGTGGTGTTCGATTCGCCCGCCGACGGCACCCGCCTGATCAAGCGCGTGGTGGCGGTGGCGGGGCAGACGGTGGCGGTGCTCGATGGCCGCCTGAGCGTCGACGGCCGCGTGCTGGCCGCGTTGCCGGGACCGCCGCTGGAGCGCTTCGGCGCGCGCGAGGTGCCGCTCGACCTCGGCGACGGCGGCGGCGCCGACCTGCCGCCGCTGGTGGTGCCCGACGGCCAGGTGCTGGTGCTGGGCGACCACCGCGGCGCCAGCTTCGACGGGCGCTACTTCGGCCTGGTGCCGGTGGACGCGTTCTACGGCCGCGCGATCGCGGTCTACCACCGCCGCGGCGAGGGCTTCGTCTGGCAGCGCCTGTAGGAGCGCGCTCGCGCGCGACGCTTCTATGTGTCG
>NZ_JAIWPR010000084.1 GCF_021191635.1 Alterluteimonas quercicellularis | reverse complement strand
CGCTGGGATAGGAGGCGAAGGTCACCCGGCCGGCCTGGTCGAAGGCCTGGCGGGTGAAGCGCTGGGTGCCCGCCGCGTTGCCGGCGTCGTACTCGCGCACCAGCACCGGGCGCCACAGGGCGTCGAGGTAGGTGACCTTGTTGCGCTGTCCCGTGACCTCGGCATGCTGCCAGTGCCCGGCCGGAATCCCGTAGGCGGCCGCGGTGGCGCGCGAGAAAGTGAAGACGCTGTCGTGCCAGGCCACGCTGTCGCCGGTCGGATGGACGATCCGGGTGATGCGCCCCATCGGGTCGTGCTGGTAGTTCGTGGCAAACCCGTTCTCGTCGGTGACCCGGGTGATCCAGCCGGCGTCGTTGACGACCGCCGAGCGGGTCGCGCCGTTGGGCGCCTCGGGCGTGGCCGGGTGGCGCACGGTCTGCGGCACGCCGCGCTTCCAGCTGGACAGCGTGGTGACGTGGCCGCGGCCGTCGGCCACGGTGGCGACGGTGCCGTCGGGGTGGTAGGTCAGGGTCTGCGCCGTGCGCCCGAACTCGCGGAGCGTCGTCGGCTGCGCGCGGCTGTCGTACAGCGTCTCCGAGGCCACGATGCCGTTCACCGTCAGCTTCGACGGCTGGCCGAGCACCCACAGCGACAGGTTGTCGTGGTACTCGATCGTCTCGGTCTTGGTATAGGTCTGCGCCTGCGCGGCGAGCGGCAGCAGCCAGGCGCACAGCCACAGCAGTCGTTTCCTGCTTCCGATCATGTCTTTCCCCGATGGAACGATCGAGCACGAGTCCCCGTCGGCGGTCAGGCGCTCTGTCCGCGCTCCGCCGGGAGATTCGCCAGATTCGGGACGCACTCCGCCGCCGGCCGATTCGAAGGCCGGTCCGTCAGATGCGTCTTATCACTCACCCGTACGCCATCCCCCCCTCTGCGCGCGCGATGTAAGCGGCGCACGAAGGATCCGGCGGGCAAGTTCGAACGGAAAGCGGCCCCTACGGGCCCGATTCGCATCGCCTCATGCACTCCCCCTGAGTTACTGGCGACATCCCCTGGTCAGGAATGTAGGGGATCGCCGCGCCTCGCGCAACGAAGGTCCGACCTCAGAACGGCTTCGCCAGCACCAGCCACACCACGGCGACCAGCGCTAGCACCGGCAGTTCGTTGAACCAGCGCAGCGCGCGCGAGGAAGGCACCGGGCGGCCGGTGTCGAGGCCCTTGATCCAGCGACCGGCGACGATGAAGTGCGCAAGCAGCAGCACGACCAGCGCCAGCTTGGCGTGCATCCAGCCGCTGCCGGGAGCGACCATGGTCGGGAAGTCGGGGATGACCCGGTAACCCAGCCAAAGCACCAGGCCGAACACGAACGCCAGCCCGAACATCGTGTGGCCGAAGCCGTACAGCCGCCGCCCCATCAGCGCCAGGCGCGCGCGCACGGCCGGCGCGTCGCCGGCCTCGACCACGTTGACCAGGATCCTCGGCAGGTAGAACACCGCCGCCATGAAGGCGATGACGAAGACGAGGTGGAAGGTCTTGACCCAGAAATAGGCTTGCATGCGCTGGCTCCTCGGGATGCGGCGGCGGTCCCGGTGCGGGCCGCGACCCGGTATCGTACCGGCATGCAGAAACGTTACGACCGCGCCTACTTCGACCGCTGGTACCGTCAGGGCGGCATCGGCGGCGCGCAGCGGCTGATGCGCAAGGTGGCGCTCGCGGTGGCCACTGCCGAATACCACCTCGAACGCCCGCTGCGCAGCGTGCTCGACATCGGCTGCGGCGAGGGCGCCTGGCGCGCGCCGCTGCTGAAGCTGCGGCCGAAGGCACGCTACCTGGGCTTCGACGCCAGCGAGTACGCGGTGGCGCGCTTCGGCGCCCGCCGCGACCTGCACCTGGCGCGCTTCGCCGACTTCTCGGTGCTGCGGCCCTGCCCGCCCGCCGACCTGGTGGTGTGCAGCGACGTGCTGCACTACCTGCCCGCGCGCGAGATCGACCGCGGCCTGCCGGGCGTTGCGGCACTGTGCGGCGGCGTGGCCTTCCTGGAGACCTTCGCCCGCGAGGACGAGGCCGAAGGCGACGACGACGGCTTCCTGCGCAGGCCCGCCGCCTTCTACCGCGGGCGTTTCGCCGCCGCCGGCTTCCGCCCGCTCGGTTCGCACTGCTGGCTGTCGCCGGCACTGGCACAGGCCGCGACCGCGCTCGAGGCGGGCTGAACGGCCGCGAAAGCCACCCGGGCCCGGGGAGCGGCCCGATCGGGTATGCTGCGCCGCAGCAAGCGCCCGGCGAGTCCGTGCACGGATCGGCCGGGCCCCTTCCAGTACGGAGCCGACCCATGTTCCTCTACCAGCTCCACGAACTCGGGCGCGCCTTCATCGCGCCCTATGCCTACTGGGCCGAGGCCAACGCCAAGGCGTTCTCCGCCCAGGGCAGCCTGCTCTCGGCCCTGCCCGGCGCCGAGCAGGTCTCGGCCTCCAACGAGTTGTTCTACCGCATCGCCAAGGACTACGAGAAGCCGGCGTTCGACATCCATTCGATCGAGCTCGACGGCGGCGTCTACCCGGTGGTCGAGCAGGAGATCGTGCGCAAGCCGTTCTGCCGCCTGCTGCGCTTCAAGCGCTACAGCGACGACGCCGGCTCGATCACCGACCTCAAGGGCCAGCCGACGGTGCTGGTGGTGGCACCGCTGTCGGGCCACCACGCCACCCTGCTGCGCGACACGGTGCGTACCCTGCTGCGCGACCACAAAGTCTACGTCACCGACTGGGTGGACGCGCGCATGGTGCCGCGCGAGGACGGCGAGTTCACGCTCGACGACTACGTGGCCTACGTGGAGGACTTCATCCGCGAGATCGGCGCCGAGGACCTGCACGTGATCAGCGTCTGCCAGCCGGTGGTGCCGGTGCTGGCGGCGGTGTCGCTGATGGCCGCGCGCGGCGAGACGACGCCGCGCTCGCTGGTGCTGATGGGCGGGCCGGTCGACACCCGCGAGTCGCCCACCTCGGTCAACGACCTGGCCACGCAGCGGCCGCTGTGGTGGTTCCAGAACAACCTCATCCACCAGGTGCCGGTGAACTTCCCCGGCCGCGGGCGCCGCGTGTACCCGGGCTTCCTGCAGCACGCCGGCTTCATGGCGATGAACCCGGAACGGCACTTCATGTCGCACTGGGACTTCTACCGCAACCTGGTCAAGGGCGACATGGACGACGCGCAGTCGCACCGGCGCTTCTACGACGAGTACAACGCGGTGCTGGACATGCCGGCCGAGTACTACCTCGAGACCGTGCGCATCGTGTTCCAGGAGCATCTGCTGCCGCGCGGGCTGTGGGACGTGGCCGGCGAGCGGGTGCGGCCGGCAGCGATCCGCGACACCGCCATCCTCACCATCGAGGGCGAGCTGGACGACATCTCCGGCCTCGGCCAGACCCGCGCTGCGCACAAGCTGTGCACCGGCGTCCCGCAGGAGGACCGCAAGCACATCACCGTGCAGGGCGCCGGCCACTACGGCATCTTCAGCGGCCGCCGCTGGCGCACCAAGGTCTACCCGCAGGTGCGCGACTTCATCGCCCGCTACGCCGGCGACGGCCGGCGCGAGGCCGCGAACGTCACCCGGATGCGTCCCAGGAAGGCTTGACCTTCGCGTGCGGCCGGCCCGGCCGCACGCGGTCCGCGCTCACTCGGACGGCAACCGCCCCGTCACACGGCCTTCCGCGTCGAGCACCTCGATGCGCGGCACGTCCTGCGCATCCACGCCGATGCGGATGCGCGGCTTGCCCGCGGTGTCGGCGATCTCCAGCGAGGCGTTGCGGTTGCTGTTGGCCAGCACGATCCGGGACACGCCCTCCGACGTGGTCACCTCGCCCGGCACGTAGGGCAGGCGATCGGCGATGGTGAGGCCGGCCATCCAGGACGCGCCATCGGGGCTTTCCATCTTCATCATCCCGATGCCGTCGGTCGGCTGATGGGTGAAGTCGAGGATGTTGCCCGCCATGCGGTGCCCGCGCGGACCCGTCATCGAGGCCAGGCCGCCGGTCTCGACGCCGTCGGTGCCGTAGAACACGATGCCCGCGGTGGTCCGGATGCTGCGCTCGAGGGTCTTGCCGCGCACGACCGGATCCGGGAAGCGCTCGGCATTGGCGATCACCAGCCGCGTGGTGCCGTCGCGGTCGACGATGTTGATCCGCTCGACGGTCAGTTCGCGCGGGGGGGCGTCGGCGCCTTCCGCGCTGGCGCGCGCGTCCGGCAGCAGCCAGTGCGCGAGCGACAGGCCCCAGGCGCCGGCCAGCAACGACCACATCAGAACGGAACTCTTGCCGTAACGCGGAGCGTTCATCGTTGTTTTCCTCGGATGGCGGGTGGGAGCGGGGGCACCGGGCGACCGGTGCGACGAGCCGATCAGGCGTACTGCGACGTCTTCACCAGCAGGTGCTTGGCGAACAGGCCGTGCACGCGGCCGACGGCGCGGGCGATGTGCAGGGTGACGAACAGCAGCAGCGCACCGGCCAGGGAGACCAGCGGCAGCAGCCAGGGCGCGTCGCGGACCATGTCGAGGCCGAACAGCCACACGCTGAACTCGATCCCGGGCAACAGCGACAGCGGCGCCAGCAGCATGCCCAGCGAAGCGCTGCCCAGGGTGACGACCACGGTGAAGTAGGCCACGCCCAGCGGCAGCATCAGCACCATGTACAGCATCGCGCTCCAGGTGCGCGGGTCGGTGAACATGTCGCCGATGCGCTGCAGGATGCTGCGGCCGCGCGCGCCGTACAGCGGGCGTCGCGGCATGCGCTCGCCCAGCATGACCTCGACGATCCGGCCCTCGACCAGCGACAGGATGCGCACCGAGCCGAAGAACAGGATCACGAACGGGACGCCGACGATCAGGATGGCCAGGCCCAGCGACAGCGACAGGCCGGTCACGATCCAGGTGAAGTAGAAGATGCCCGTGGCCAGCGACAGGGCCATGTAGAACAGCGACGCGTAGGCGCGCGGATCGGCGGCCACGCCGAAGAAGCGGCCGAGCGGCGACCGGCGCGGCGCCGGCGCGGGCGGGCGCAGCGCGGTCTGCACCTTGTGCTCGGTGTCGCGGTAGATGTCGGCCACCTCGTCCGGGGCGCCGTAGCTGGAGGCGACCGCGGCGATCACCTCCGCTTCGCCGCGTTCCGGGTGCTCGGCGAGTTCCGAGCGCAGGTATTCCTCGGCGTCGTACAGCGCGTCCTGGATCATCGCCGGGTCGGCGCCCTCCAGCGCGCGGCGCAGGTGCGCCAGGTACTCGGGGATCGTGGTCGGCAGGCGCTGCGTGTTCATGGCTTCACTCCCCTCAGAACGGTATCGACGGAATCGCGGGTGGCGGCCCAGGCGCGCATCCAGTGCGCGAGCACCTCGCGGCCGGCGGCGGTGATGCGGTAGTAGCGCCGCGGCGGCCCGGCCACCGAGGGCTCGACGTGGCTGTGCAGCAGGCCGGCCGATTCCAGGTTGCGCAGCACCGGGTACAGCGCGCTCTGCTTCCCTGCCAGCGCGCCCTCGCCCACCGCTTCCAGCTGCTTGGCGATCTGGTAGCCGTACAGCGGCTCGCGCGCCGCGGCCAGCACCGCCAGCAGCGCCAGCGACACCGTGCCCGCGCTCAGTTCCTTCTGGAACTTGCGCAGCAGCAGGTCGACGGCGGATTCGTACTCGGGCACGGCGGGCGGCAGGCCGGTTGGGCTATGTCGGGGTCCATGCTATTGGCAAGTTCTCACTAGTGGATGTGCCGGAGGTCAGGGGGCCCCGCCCGCGGCTTGCGGCCGCCGCGTTTCGGCAGACAATCGGGCCTTCGCCTCCGGAAGGACCGCCGATGCCCCCGATCCGTCGCCCGCTGCCCGTGCTGGCCTGCGCCCTTGCCTTGCTGTGCGCGCCCGCCCTCGCCGAGGAGGCGCCCCCGCCGCCGTCGATGCAGGCGCTTCTGGAGGCGTCGCAGCCCGGGGACTGGCGCACCCCGGACCCGGACGACCTGCTCTATATCGACCTGGCCGGCGGGCGCGCGATCGTCGAGCTGGCGCCGCGGTTCGCGCCCGAGCACGTCGCCAACATCCGCGCGCTGGCGCGGGGGCGCTTCTGGGACGGGCTGACGCTCTACCGCGCGCAGGACAACTTCGTGGTGCAGTTCGGCGCGAACGTGGAGGACGGCGAGCCGGCCAGGCCGCTCGGCGAGGCCCGCGCCACGCTGCCCGCCGAGTTCGAGCGCGCGGCCGACGGCCTGCCCTTCCACCGGCTGCCCGATGCCGATGGCTGGGCGCCGGAGGTCGGCTTCGTCGACGGCTTCGCCGCCGCCCGCGATCCCGCCGCCGGCATCGCCTGGATGGCCCACTGCTACGGCGTGCTGGGCGCCGGCCGCGACGTCGCCCCCGACTCCAGCAACGGCACCGAGCTGTACGTGGTGATCGGCCAGTCGCCGCGCCAGCTGGACCGCAACATCACCCAGGTCGGCCGCGTGCTGCAGGGCATGGAACTGCTGAGCGTGCTGCCGCGCGGCGGCGGGCCGCTGGGCTTCTACGAGGACGCGGCGCAGTCCGCGCCGATCCACGCGATCCGCCTCGCCTCGCAGGTGCCGGAGGCGGAGCGCACGCCGCTGCAGGTGCTGCGCACCGATACCCCGCTGTTCGACGCGGTGGTGGAATCGCGCCGCAACCGCCGCGACGGCTGGTACCTGCGCCCGGCGGGCCATATCGACCTGTGCAACGTGCCCGTGCCGGTGCGCACGCCACCCGGGTTGGGGCGCGCGGGCGCGCTATGCTGTCGCCTTCGGGCTCGGCGTGACCAGCATCGCGCGCGAGCGCGCTCCTACGGGGACGGTGGCGGCGGCGCGCACGGTGTTGACAGCCGCGGGAGGCATCTATAATTTAGCTAATTAGTTAATTGCTGAATTCATCACATGTCCGCCATCGGCCCCGTGTTCGAAGCCCTCGCCTCGCTGCCGCGCCGGCAGATCCTGGCCTACCTGTCCGCGCAGGAACTGACCGCCGGCGAGATCGCGGCTCGCTTCGAGATGAGCGCGCCGGCGATCTCGCGCCACCTGTCGGTGCTGGAGGCCGCAGGCCTGGTCGCCAGCGAACGGCGCGGCCAGTACGTGTACTACCGCCTGGTGGGCGACAACCTGGTCAATTCGCTGACCGGCTTCGCCTTCGAGATCTGCCCGGGCGCCGGCCCGCTGAAGCGCGAGGCCCGCCGCCGCGCGGCCGCCAAGTCCTGAACCACACACGGGAGCCACGCTCATGCGCGCCATCGCCATGCCCGTAGCCGGATTCCCCACCGCCCGCCTGCCCTCGCTCGACGGCGGGCCGCCGGTGGAGGTCTGGCTGATCGCGCAGCTCGGCACCGGCGCGGGCGACCGGCTGTTCGCCGACGCCTGCGGCCGCCAGCGCGGGCATGCCTCGTTCGTCGATGCCCTGGACGAACCCTCCGCCCTGCTGGGCGCACCGCATCCCGGCGCCGGCGACGCCAGCACGCTGTTCTCGTTCGCGGTCGACCGCCAGGGCCATCCCTTCCATCGCCACGCCGGCCGCCGCGTCTTCACCGCGGTGGCCGGCAGCGGCGGCGCGCTGCTGCGCTTCAGCACCGTCCCCGACGCGCGGCTCGCCGCGGACCCGGCCGCCTTCGCCGAAGCGCTGCACTGCGTGGAGATCCCGCCCGATGCGCTGTTCGCAGTGCGCTTCGGCGGCGGCGCCTGGCACCAGTTCGCGCCGCGGCGCGAGGGGCACCCGGTGTTCTTCGCCCTGTCCTGCCACCCCGACGAACTGGGCGGCCTCGACGACCCCGCGCTGCGCGCGCGCGTGCTCGCCGGCCAGGCCGACATCCCCGCGCTGACCGAGCTGCTGCCCGAGACGGTGCGGGCGTGGCTGGCCGCCGATCCGTCCGCGCTGGATGCAGCCCCCGTGACCCGGCTGTCGCTGGGCGCCGCCGGCGGCGGCTGGCGCGACCGCGCCGGCGGGCTGCTGCGGCGCGCGGGCGGCAGGCTGCGGGGCCTGCGCAGGCACGCGCCCGGCTTCGCCGCCGTGCAGGCGGGCGAGCTGTCGCACCAGGACCGCATTCCCGCCGACTCGCTGCTCGCCGCCGAGCTGGCGCAGCCGCGCTTCCACCACGAGGACCGGGTGGCGATGCGGCTGCCGGCCGGCAGCATGCGCGGCGACGCCGACGCGCTGCTGCGGCGCGTGCTGGCCGGCTTCCTCCACAACCGCCCGGCCAGCGTCTCGCGGCTGATGCGCCTGCGCAACCTGCTGGTGCGGCCGCTGCGGCTGCGGACCTCGCCGCTCGGCTGCCCGGTGTCGTCGCTGCTGTCGGGCGAGCGCGATCGCCTGTACGCCGGGCGCTTCCCGGTGCTCGCGCAACGCATCGGCGCACGCCGCGCCGAGGTGCTGCTCGGCGCTGACGACCGCCATCTCGCCTTCCGCTCCAGCGTGGACGTGCGCATCGGCGACGACGGCGCGATCGAGGTCGGCCTCGGCACCCGCGTGCGCTGCCGCAACGCGTTCGGGCGCTTCTACCTCGCCGCGATCTCGGCGGTGCATCGCCGCCACATCGCACCGACGATGCTGCGGCTGGCGGTGGCCTCGGCGCTGGCGCCGGCCGCGGGCGAAGCGGATGCGGACGCGGCCGCCGCGGTCACGCCGGCTTTACCCCGCGCCGCCTAGCCTGCACGCCACTCCGCTCGAACCCAGGCCCCATGACCCTGCTCCGCATCCGCATCACCGGCGAGGACGACGCAGTCCGCGGCATCATGAACCTGCTGCAGAGCCTCGACGGCATCGAGCACGTCGAGGAGATCGCCGACCTGATGCCGCACATGGACGACGACGATTCCAGCTCGGCGGGCCTGGCGGAAGAAGACGGGCCGAAGATGCACGAGATCGAGATCGACGCGCCGAACCCGTCCACCGCGCGCAAGGTGCGCGAAGCGGTGGACGAGCTCGCCTTCCAGCTCGGCGCGCTGGTCGAGTTCGAGGACGACGAGGAAGCCTGAGCGGCGGGCGCCTAGCCGCGTCGCCGCCGCCGGCGCAGCCGCAGCACCGCCCACACCACAACGAACGCCGCCATTCCCAGCGGGATCAGGAAGGCGAGCGCGCGGATCGTCCATGCCGTGCCCAGGGCCAGCGTGGCGCCGAAGTCCCGGATCGCCTCGCCGATCTCGCTGCGCCCGCGCTCGCCGCGCGGTGGCTCGAAGCGCAAGGTCAGCAGCTCGGTATCGATGCGCCGCCGGTGCTGCGCGCCCTCGCGTTCGGCGGCCTCCTGCTCGGCCTCGGCCGCGGCGATGCGCTCCGACAGCGCGATCATGTCGGCCACCGACAGGTCCTGGCGCTGCTGGAACTCGCGCAGCCGCTCCAGTTCGCGGCGCAGGCGGTCCTGCGCCACGGCGTTGTCGCGCACCACCACCGCCAGGTCCTCGGCGCGGGTGCTGCGCGAGCCCACCGTGCCGCCGGCCGAGGCCAGGCCGATCATCGGTTCCACGCCGTCGGGCAGGATGCGCACCGTCAGCGACGCGCTGCGGTACTCCCCGCCCTGCTGCTGCGCGCCGAGCACGCTGCAGGCGCCGAAGCGCCCCTCGTGGCAGGCCTGCTGCACGGCCTCGGCGCGCGCCAGCACCTCGTCCTCGGGCAGTTGCACGGCGACGTCGTGCTCGTAGGCCAGGAACGCCGAGTCCTCGTCGGCAGCCGCCTTGGCGGCGGCCGCGGCGCCGCCGTAGGCGGACTCGCCGGCCCGCTTCTCGCTGCACCCCGCCAGCGCCAGCAGTGCGGCCAGCGCCAGGACGGCCCGGATCGATGCCGGCGCCATGTCAGAACGACGCCCCGTCCACGGGCACCCGCTTCAGCGCGCCGAGGTCGATCCCGTCCAGGCAGCGGACGTTGACCGCCGCCATCGCGCGGCCGCTGCGCGGGTCGATGCCCTCGCTGAAGGGCGCGATGCCGCAGTCGGGGCAGAAGTGGTGCGCGAGCGCCTGCTTGTGGAAGCGGTAGGTCGACAGCGCCCCGGGATCGGTGGTCAGCGCCAGCGCCTCGCGCGGGAAGAACGCCAGCAGGCCGCCGCGGCGGCGGCACATCGAGCAGTTGCAGTCGTAGGCCTCGCCGATGGCCTCGCCGGCCTCCAGCGTGTAGGCGATGCCGCCGCAATGGCAGCTTCCCGAATAGCGCATGGCCGGCTCCTGGGACCAGGGGCGGCCAGTTTATCCCTGCGCGCGGCCGCCGCGGCCCCACCGGCTGCGCTCGAAGGCCCACAGCGCGCTCGCCAGCGCCAGCCAGGCCAGCCACCACGGCCAGGCCGGGCCGCGCGGCGCGGCGACGCCGGTGCCCGCGGACGGCGCCGCCGCGCAATCCCCGCCGGCGCAGGACAGCGCCGCGGTCGCCTCGCGCAGCGCGGCGGCCCGCACGCCCGGCAGCGCATCGGCCGGGAACGCGTGGAACGGCGCGTGCGCCTCGCCCTGGCGCACGCGGTGCCAGCCGGCCTGGCGCGGCCAGAAGCCGGCGCAGCGGGCGTCGCCGCTGCGCGGGTCGATCCACAGCGGATCGCGGTGCCCGTCCGGCGTTTCCACCACGGCACCCTCGCTCAGCCCGCACAGCGCGGCGCGCTCGTCGACGAAGACGGGCCCGTCGATGCGCGGCGCTTCGGCCGCGCGCGGACGCGCCACCGCGGCCACCGCCTCGCGCCAGAGGTCCGCGTGCAGGTCGGCGCGCCCGGCCAGGGCCAGGCGGTAGCTGTCCTGCGGGGTCCAGACCAGCACCCGGCCCAGCCCTTGCGGGCGCCACCAGGCCCAGGGCGCGCCGGCGGCGTCGGCGCCGAGCGGCACCGCGTCGGCGCCGGCCACGCGCAGCGCGCGCCGCACCAGCGCCGGCGGCGGCGCCTGCGCCGCCTCCTG
>NZ_JAIWPR010000083.1 GCF_021191635.1 Alterluteimonas quercicellularis | reverse complement strand
CTCGGCCTGCTGCTGGTGGCGCTGTCGCTGGCGGCCGTCGCCAGCGCCGGCACCACCGCCGGCCGCGCGCCGCTGGCGGCGTTGCCGGTCCGCCTGCTGGCGGCGCTGGCGCCGGGCCTGGGCCTGCTGTTCTGGCTGATGGCCCTGCTGCTGCCGATCGGCGGGGCCGGCGGCGGCATGCCGCTGATCCTGTGCCTGCTCGGTGTGCTGCTGGCCGCCTGCGTCGCCTGGCGCTGGCACGAGGCCGACCGCGACGCCGCGCCGGCAGGCCGCGCGGCGCCCGGGCGCGCGGCCGCGCTCGCGCTGATGGCCGGCGGTCCGCTGCTGGCCTGGGCGCTGGCCGCCGCCGGGCTGCCGGCGTCGCTGCCGCTGGCGCTGGCCACGCTGTCGCTGCTCGCCGGCGCCGGCCTCGAACGCCGGCTCTCGCCGGCCGCCACCGCGCCCGCCGCCCCCTGACCGTTCCGCACGGAGTCCGCCATGCCCGCATCCCGCATCCGTCCGTTCGCCGCCGCCCTGCTGGCCGCCGCCCTCGCCGCCTGCGCCGGCCGAGTGGCCCTGCCGGACACCGGGGGCATGGCGCAGATCGAGGCCACCCGCCTGAGCGCGTCCGGCACCATCGTCGCGCTCGACACCACCCGCCGCCTGGTGACCGTGCGCGACGACGCCGGCCACGCGTTGCAGGTGCACGCGGATCCGTCGGTGCGCGGCTTCGAGCGCCTGCGGGTCGGCGACGTCGTCACCCTCGACTACCTGCTGGCGGTCGCCGCCGACATCCGCCCGGCCGGCAGCCTGCCCCCGGGCGCCTACCTGCAGGAAGCCAACGAGGCGCCGCGCCATGCCGGCCGGCCCGGGCGCCGGATCGCGGAACGGGTGACCGTGGTCGCGCCGATCCTGGCCGTGGACCCGGCCGCGAACACCCTTACCATCGAGGCGCCGGGCGCGCGCCCGGTGACCCTGGCGGTGGAGGAACCCGCGCACCGCGCCGCGCTGCCCGGCCTGCGCGTGGGCGACCTGCTCCGGGTCGCCTTCACCGAGGCGGTGGCGGTGGACATCCGTCCGCGCGGGCGCTGACCCGCCGCCGTCACCTGAACCCTCTAGCCTCGGCGGGGTTGCCCCTGAATGCGAACCTGTCCCATACTGCATTTCGTCTGAAAACGTTTCCAGCGAGGGTCGTTCATGTTTCCCGGTTGGTGGCTCGCCGTCGTCGGGCTCCCCGTCTTCACCCAGCCCCTGCCCGACGCGCTGAAGCCGGCGCCGATCGCGCTGGTGCTCGGGGAGGTCTCGCTGCGCTCGCCGTGCTACCGCCTGGTGTGCCGCGACGCCGAGTGGACGGGCCAGCGCCCGCGCGCGCTGCCGCTGCCGCCGCCGCCGGGCACGGCCGCCAACATGCGCCGCAAGCAGGCGGCGACCCAGCGCCTGTCCAACCGGCGCCTGATCGGCCTCTACACCCCCGCGGCCGCGCGCGACCGCGTGATCTCCTACGCCCGCAACTGGCGGGTGGACACCACCTACCGCCTGGACGCGGTGCGCGAGGAAGACACCAGCCTGCAGGTCGAGCTGGGCACCGGCTACCGCATCGAGCCCTACACCGACTACGGCACCGCGGTGCCGGGCGTGGTCGCGCGCGGCGGCTTCAGCCTGCGCCAGCGCTTCGGCGACAAGGCGCTGTGGAACCAGCGCGTGCTGTTCGAGACCGGCCGCGAGAACACCTACGTCCGTCAGACCATCGGCCTCGACGTCTACCTGATGGACAACTGGACGCTGCACTCCACGCTGGAGATGTGGCACGACACCGCCGCCGACGGCGGCGAGGGCCGCACCGAGCGCTCCGGGGAACTGCGCCTGCGCTACGCGTTCTGACCGGCCGACCGCCGGTGCCGGGCGCCTGGCGCCGGCTCCTGCGCGCCCATTCCACCCACACGAGGACCCTCGCACGATGCCCATGCTGCTGCCCGCCATGATGCTCGCCACCGCCCTGCCCGCCGGCAACGTCGAGGCGGTGATCGAGGACACCGGATGGCGCGGCACCGGCGAACTGGGCTTCGCGATGGCGCGCGGCAACAGCCGCTCCGAGAGCCTCAACACCCGGCTGTCGTTCGAGCGCGAGAACGAGCGCCGCAAGCACCAGCTGCGCGCCTCGGCGCTGCGCACGCGCAGCGACGTCACCGCCGACTTCGACGGCGACGGCGAGCCCGAGACCCGCTACGAGATCACCGCCAACCGCTACGACGTCGGCGCGTCCACCGCGCTCAAGTTCGACCCGCGCCGCTACCTGGTCGGCGCGTTCCGCTACGAGAACGACGACTTCTCCTCCTACGACTACCAGGGCACCGCCTCGATCGGCTACGGCCACTACTTCGTCCGCAACGAGCGCACCATGCTGCTCACCGAGATCGGTCCCGGCTACCGGCGCGCCGACGAGACCGGCGGCAGCGTGCAGAACGGCGCGCTGCTGCGCGGCCTGGTCGACTTCAGGACCCAGCTCACCGAGACCACCACGCTGGTCAACACGCTGCTGGTGGAAGCCGGCGACGACAACACCTACGCCCAGAACGACTTCGGCGTGGCGGTGGCGATGAACGCGTCGCTGGCGCTGAAGGCAGGCTTCCAGACCCGCCACAACACCGAGGTCGACGACCCGCAGACGCAGCGGACCGACACCCTCACCACGATCAACCTCGTCTACACGTTCAAGTAGCCGGCCGCACCCGCGGCCAGCAGCCGCCGCGCCACCTCCTCGCCCAGCGCCTGCGGCGCCGCGCGCTCGCCGGCGGCCTCGGCGCGCACGGCGGCGCCGTCCTCGGCGCGCCCGACCAGCCCGCGCAGGTGCAGCCGCTCGCCGTCGAGCGCGGCCAGCGCGGCCACGGGCACGTGGCAGCTGCCGTGCAGGGTGCGGTTCATCGCCCGCTCCGCCTCCACGCAGGTGCGGGTATCGGCGTCCTCCAGCGCGGCGACCAGCCCGGCGGTGGCGGCGTCGTCGCGCAGGCACTCCACCGCGATCGCGCCCTGCGCCGGCGCCGGCAGCCATTCGGGCGCCTGCAGGCGGTAGCGGATGCGCGATCCCAGGCCCAGCCGCTCCAGGCCGGCGCAGGCGAGCACGATCGCCTCGTACTCGCCGGCGTCCAGCCGGGCGAGGCGGGTGTTGACGTTGCCGCGCAGGTCGCGCAGCTGCAGGTCGGGGCGCAGCGCGCGCAGCTGCGCCTGCCGCCGCAGCGAGGAGGTGCCCACGCGGGCGCCGTGGGGCAGCCCGGCGAGGTTGGCATAGCGCCCGCTGACGAAGGCGTCGGCATGGTCGGCGCGCGCCAGCACCGCCGGCAGCGCGAAGCCCGGCTCCAGGTCCATCGGCACGTCCTTGAGCGAATGCACGGCGCAGTCGGCCTCGCCGCGCTGCATCGCCAGCTCCAGTTCCTTCAGGAACAGGCCCTTGCCGCCGATCGCCGCCAGCGAACGGTCGAGCACCTCGTCGCCGCGGGTGGACATGGGCACCAGCGCCACCTCCAGCCCCGGGTGCGCGGCGCGCAGGCGCGCGGCGACGTGTTCGCTCTGCCAGAGCGCGAGCGGGCTTTTGCGGGTGGCGATGCGCAGGAGGGACTTCATCGGCGCATTATCCCAGAGCGCGGCGTCCGGGGCGTGGGAATCCCGCGCGCCGACGGGAACGGCTTCGCCGTCTGCGGCGGGCGCTACAGCCGGCGGATCAGCTCGCGCACCTGGGACACGCAGCGGCGGCTGATCTCCAGCGGCTGCGGCACGTGGCGCAGCACCGCCTGCACCTGGCCGGGGCGGCTGCGCCGCATCTCCACCAGCTCGTGGCGCGCGACCAGGCAGTTGCGGTGGATGCGGATGAAGCGCTCGCCGAACTCCTCCTCCAGCGACTTCAGCGATTCCTCGATCAGGTCCTCGCCGCGCGCGTGGTGCACCACCACGTACTTCTCCTCGGCCTGCAGGTAGCGCACTTCCTCGATCGGGATCAGCCGCAGGCTGCCGCGCAGGCGCGCGCACAGGTGGGTGCGCTGGTGCGGGTGGCCGGCCTCGGCGGCGGCCTCGCGGCCCAGGGTGAAGGTGCGCGCGCGCTCGAGCGCGGCGTGCAGGCGCTCGGCGCGCACCGGCTTGACCAGGTAGTCGACGGCGGCCGCCTCGAACGCGGACAGCGCGTGCGCGTCGTAGGCGGTGCAGAACACCACCGCGGGCCGCGGCTCGAACGCGGCGAGGTGGCGCGCCGCCTCCAGCCCGTCGATGCCCGGCATCGCGATGTCGAGCAGCACCAGGTCGGCGGCGTGCTCGGCGCAGGCGTGCAGCGCGTCCTGTCCGTTGCCGACCTCGGCGACCAGCTGCACGCCGGGCTCCTCGGCCAGCAGGTCGCGCAGGCGCTCGCGCGCCAGGGGCTCGTCGTCGGCGACGACGACCTTCATGGCCGCGCCCGGCCGGCGCGGCACGGCGTGATCGTGGTCCTTCGGGCCTGCATGGGCATCCGCCTCCTCGTCTTCCCCCCGCCCCGCGCTCGCGCGGCGGCGCCGCCGACCGGCTATTCCCCTGGCCGGTCCCCCAACGGCAGTTCGAGCGTGCATGCATAGTAGCCCCCGTCCCACCCGCCGGTCATCCGCGCCTCGGGACCGAAGGCCCAGGCCAGCCGATGGGCGACGCTGCGCCGGGCGTGCCCGGCGCCCGCGGCCTCGCCCGGCCGCGGCGCGGGCGGCGGCGACGGGTTGCGGACGCCGACGTGCAGGCGGCGCGCGTCCGCGCGCAGGACGATCTCGATCGTGCCGCCCTCCGGCAGCCGCGAGATGCCGTGCAGCACCGCGTTCTCCAGCAGCGGCTGCAGCACCAGCCGCGGCATCGGCAGCGACCACGGCAGCGGCTCCTCGCGCCGCCAGTCCACGCGCAGCCGCTCGCCCAGCCGCAGCTGCTCGATCGCCAGGTAGCGTTCGACCAGCTCCACCTCCTCGGCCAGCGTCGCGCTGCCCTCGCCCGCGGTCAGCGAGGCGCGGAACAGGTCGGCCAGGTCGAGTACCGCGCGCTCGGCCACCACCGGGTCGCGGCGCAGCAGGCTGGCGATCATGTTCATGCTGTTGAAGAGGAAGTGCGGGCGGATGCGCGCCTGCAGCGCGTCGGCCTCGGCGCGCGCGTGCGCGCTGACCTGCGCCTGCCAGCGGTCGGTCACGTAGAAGTAGCGCAGCGCCAGCGCGGCGATCAGTGCGGTCACCGCCGCCGAGCCGGTGGTGAAGCGCCAGAACCCGGACCAGGCGGCGGCCGCGCCCACGCTGGCGTACAGGCCGTGCACGATCGCCGCCGCCAGCCAGGCCACGCCCGCCGCCAGGCAAATCGCGGCGAGCGCCCCCAGCCGAATCGGCAGCCGCGACAGCGCGCCGCGCGACACGCACAGCAGCACCGACACCGCCAGCGCCAGCCACAGCGCGTAGCCGCTGACGCTCAGCAGCTGCGACAGCGTCCAGGCCGGCCGGCCGTCGGGCACCAGCGCCACCACCACGACCACCAGTTCGGCCAGGCCCAGCATCGCGCCCACGCGGCGCAGGCGGCACAGGTCGGGCAGCCAGGGCTCGGGCGCGCGCGGGTGTTCCATCCCCTTTCCCCTGCGACCGCCGCTAGCCGGCCGCGAAGCGCGCCGACAGCCAGTCGCCGAGGTCGGCGATCTCCTCCATGCACACCGCGTGCTGCATGGGGTAGGTCCGCCAGTCCACCCGGAAGCCGAGCGCGCGCAGCGCGTCCGCGCTCTGCCGGCCGGCGGCCGGCGGCACGACGGAATCCTGGGTGCCGTGGGCCATGAACACCGGCTGCCGCTGCGCGCCCGCGGCGAGCGCGGCCTGCGCGGTCTGCGGCGCCGGCAGGTAGGTCGACAGCCCGACCAGCCCGGCCAGCGGCTCGGTCCTGCGCAGGCCGGCGGCCAGCGCCACCGCGCCGCCCTGCGAGAAGCCGGCCAGCACGATGCGCGAGGCCGGCACGCCGCGCGTCTGCTCGCGCGCGATCAGCGCCTCCACCTCCGCCACCGAGGCCAGCACGCCGGCCTCGTCGGCGCGCTGGGCGAGGTCGAGCGCGCGGATGTCGTACCAGGCGCGCATGCGCATGCCGTTGTTGATCGTCACCGCCTGCACCGGTGCGTGCGGGAACACGAAGCGCAGCGCCGGCCAGTCCCCGCGCACCAGCTCGGGCACGATCGGGGCGAAATCGTGGCCGTCGGCGCCGAGGCCGTGCAGCCAGAGGATGGTCCACTGCGGATCGGCGGCGGTTTCGCGTTCGAGGGCGTCGAGCGGCATGGCGGTCCTGGGCGTCGGGGGGCGCATCAGGGTACCGGGCCGCGGCCGTCCGCGCCCGCGCGGCGGGGCGCCGCGTCGCGCGGGCGCGGATCAGCCGCCCGGGCGCCGCGACGGCTGCGCGGAGGACGGGTGCGGCTCGGCGCGCAGTTCGCTGGCGCGCACCAGCACGTCCGGCGGGTCGAGTTCCTCCGGGGTGCTGAAGATGCGCCGGCGCTTGAGCCACTGCCCGGCCGCGGGCGAGGAGGTCAGCATCACGATCGGGATCGAGCACAGCAGGCCCAGGATCACCGGCGACATCCACGCCGCCAGCCCCGGCGAGATCGACAGCGACGCCACCAGCGCCAGCAGGCCGAGGAAGGTCGTGCCGCCGTAGGTGCGCACCAGCGAGGACAGCGGCTGGGTGCCGTCGTCGCGGCGCTGCGAGTCCCAGCCGGAGTCCTTGCCCGCCAGCACCTCGGCCACGCCGCGGCACTGCACGTACATCGTCACCGGCGCCATCAGCGCGGCCAGCACCGTCTCCAGCAGCACGCCCGCCGCGGCCCGCAGCGCCCCGCCGCAGCCGCGGCGCATGTCACGGTCGAGCACGGTGGCCAGGTAGCCGAACAGCTTGGGCGCCAGCAGCATCGACATCGTCAGCGCGAACACCCACAGGAAGCGGTCGGCGTCCTGCTGCATCCAGTAGCGGCCCGCGGAGTAGCCCTGGCCGGGCTCCAGCGCCAGCAGCGGCAGGGCGAGGCCGATCAGCATCAGCATCGCCCACAGCGGCGCGGTGAGGTAGTGGCCGATGCCGATCAGCATGTGCCAGCGGCTGACCCAGTGCAGGCCGCGCGCCGGCAGCACGCCGCCGTGCTGCAGGTTGCCCTGGCACCAGCGGCGGTCGCGCACCAGCATGTCGGTCAGCGAGGGCGGGCCCTCCTCGTAGCTGCCCGGCAGGCCCGGGACCATGTGCAGGGCCCAGCCGCCGCGGCGCATCATCGCCGCCTCGACGAAATCGTGGCTGAGCACGTGGCCGCCGAACGGCGTCGGGCCCTCCAGCTTCGGCAGGCCGCAGTGCGCGGCGAACGCGCGGGTGCGGATCATCGCGTTGTGGCCCCAGTAGTTGCTCTCCGCGCCGTGCCACCACGCCACGCCGTAGGCGATCACCGGCCCGTACACGCGGCCGGAGAACTGCTGCATGCGCGCGAACAGCGAGTGGCCGTTGACGATGACCGGCAGGGTCTGGATCAGGGCGACGTCGTCGTGGCGTTCCATCGCGTCGGCCAGGCGCACCAGGGTCTGCCCGGTCATCAGGCTGTCGGCGTCCAGGATCAGGAACTTCGGCCAGGCGCCGCCCCAGCGGCGGACCCAGTCGGCGATGTTGCCGGCCTTGCGTTCGCGGTTGTCCTCGCGGCGCCGGTACCACAGGCGCAGCCGGTCGCCGAGCCGCTCGCGCAGCAGCGCGAACTCCGCCTCCTCGGCGGCCTGCAGCTCCGGCTTGCGGGTGTCGCTGAGCACGAACACGTCGAACTGGTCCGCGCGCCCAGTCGCGATCAGCGACTCGCAGCTGGCCTGCAGGCCGGACATCAGCCGCGCCGGATCCTCGTTGTAGGTCGGCATCAGCAGCGCGGTGCGCTGGCGCGGCGTCGGCAGCGGCGCGCGCGGGTCGAGCCCGAGCCGGGCCGGGCGCCGCTGCAGCATCACCAGGAAGCCGGCCAGCGTGCTCACGAAGGACTGCACGATCCACGCGAACAGCGCCACGAAGATCACCAGCAGCAACCCTTCGGCCACGCTGGTGCCGCCGGCGCGCAGCAGCCACCAGATCTGGTAGGTGGCCACCAGCGTCAGCACGGCGGCGACGCCGATCACCGCGGCGCGGCGCCAGGCCATCCCCGGCGGCGTGGTCGGCAGGCGGCCGGGCGGCACCCGGCCGGCGTGCAGCGGCCGCACCGGCATGTCCATCGGCGCCTCGGGCGGCATCTGGGGGGCGGCGGTCGGCGCCGGGACGGGGGGCGTCGAGGTCGTGGGATTCATGCGCGAAAGGACGGCGGGAAGAAGGAACGGAACGGCGCGCGGCACGCGCGGCGGGACCGGGTCAAGCGGGCCACCGCGAGGCGCGCGCGGCCGCTGCCGGCCCGGCCGGCGGGCCGGACGCGGCGGACCGGTCCCTGGACAGCTGACGATGGATCACGCGCGCTCCTGCAGCGGGGAAGGCCTACATCATGCCCGCACCCCGCGTTCATTTTTCGCAAACGCCGGCGAAACGGGCGCTGCGCCTCAACCGCCGGACAGGTTGGCGCGGCGGCGGCCGGTCCCGCGGTCTAGGGAAAGCGCGGCACCGGCGCCGCGCCCAGCGCGGGCCGCGCGAACAGGTAGCCCTGCTGCAGCACGATGCCCAGGTCGCGCAGCGCCTGCGATTCGTCCGCCGTCTCCACGCCCTCGCCGATCACCTGCACGTCCAGTTCCGCGCACAGCCGCGCCACGTGCGCCACGATCGCGCGGCGCGACCGGCTGCCGTCGAGGCCGCGCACCAGGCCCATGTCGAGCTTGACGAAGTCGGGCTGGAAGTCGGCCAGCAGGTTGAGCCCGGCGAAGCCGGCACCGAAGTCGTCGATCGCGGTGAGGAAGCCCTTCGAGCGGTAGGAGCCGAGGATGTCGAGCAGGTGCTCGGGCGCGGCGACGCGCTCGCGCTCGGCGACCTCGAAGACGATGCGCTCCAGCGGCCAGCCGACCCGCCGCGCGGTGGCCAGGGTGCGGCGGATGCAGTTCTCCGGTTCGTAGACGGCGTTGGGCAGGAAGTTGATCGACAGCCGGCCCGGCAGGTCGAGCGCGGCCGCGCTCTCGATGGCCGCGACCCGGCAGGCCTGGTCGAAGGCGTACAGCCGCTCCGGCGTGATCGCCTCCAGCACCTGCGCCGCGGACGCGCCGTCCTCGCCGCGCACCAGCGCCTCGTGAGCGAACAGCCGCCGCTCCGCCACGTCCACGATGGGCTGGAAGGCCATGCGGATCGGCAGCGGGGGCTGCCCGTCGCGGCAGGCGCCGCAGGTCGTCTGGCTGGCCAACGGCGTCCTCGCCACGCAGCGGAAGGGATGCGTGGAGTATGCGGCGCGATTCCCCCTGGCCAGCGTGAAGCGGCGCCGCGCATGGCGACGCCGCAGGAGCCTTCCGTCCGCCGGTCGCGAGGCGGCCGGCGGACCGCGGACCCGCCTCCGCTCCGGTCAGGCGGCTGCGGCCTGGGCGTTGCCGCCGCCCTCGGCGAGCCGCGTCAGCTTCTCGTCGGTGGCCTTCTCCTCGGCCAGCGTGTCCTTCAGCAGCTTCAGCGCCTCGGTGTAGCCGAGCTGCCTGGCCAGCGCGCAGAGCGTGCCGTAGGCGGCGATCTCGTAGTGCTCGACCTTCTGCGCGCCGCCGATCAGCGCCGCGTCGCGCAGCGGACCCGCGTCGATCGAGTCGATGACCTCCTTGCCCTCCTCGACCAGGCCCTCCATGGCCGCGCACTTGATGCGCTTGACCCGGGTGTCGAGCAGGTCGACCACCCGGTCGATGCGCTCGATCTGCCCCTGGGTCTCCTCCAGGTGGGTCTCGAACGCGGCCTTCAGGTCCGGGTTGCGGGCGGCGCGCGCCAGCTTGGGCAGGGCCTTGGTCAACTGTTTCTCGGCGCTGTAGATGTCGGACAGCTCGTGGATGAAGAGTTCTTCGATCGTGGTAACGGCCATGGATCGACTCCTGGGATGGGATGGATCGGGACGGGGCATCGGCCGCTGCCATCGGCGGCGACCGGCACGCTACGCCGCGCGGGGTAAGCGCCCGGTGACCCCCATGCATGCCTTTCGTTACCAGCCGGCGCGCCTGCCGGCGGCTGCCCGTTCATGCCTGTCCGGAGACTCCTCCGGAGGGTTCAGCCGCCCGTCTGCCGGTGCGGCGCGTGCAGCGGCTTGGACTCGGGCGACTTGTCCTGGCGCAGGAAGATCGACAGCACCACGATCGCCAGCACCGCCAGGAACTCGCTCTGCCAGTTCTGGAACGACTCGAACCAGAATTCCGCCTCGCCGAGGTGGTCCAGCAGGCCGACCGGCGGCAGGCCCCGGGCCGCGAGCCGGTCGAGCTCGTCCTGCCAGCCGCCGTAGAGGTGCCCGCAGAACGAGACCAGGAACAGCGCGAACAGCGCGATCGACAGCGAGTTGGCGTACAACGCCCTGCGCAGGCCGCCGGCCAGGACCGGGCCGGGCGTCGGCCCGGGCTCGATCTTCTCCTCCTCCTGCGCGGGATCGAGCGGCCGCGACTCCGCGGAGCCCTGCTGGCGCAGCCAGACGGTCAGCAGCACGTACATGCCCATCTGCAGGAACTCGCTCTCCCAGTTCTCGAAGGTGGCGGAGACGAAATGCCCGCTGGTCACGTACCGGGACAGGGCTTCCGGCGGCCGGCCTTCTTGCAGGCGCTCCGCGTTGGCCGTGCGGTGGCCGGTCAGCAGCTGCCCGGCGAGCGCGGCGAGGAACAGCGCCAGCAGCACGATCGACAGCCCGTTGCGGCGCCAGAAGGATGCGGATGGGGCGTTCATCGCCTGCTCCCTGGGTCGACGGCGAGCCGAGACGATGCGCCCGCGCCGGTACGGGGAAGTGAAGGCCGGCGCGGGCCCGCTCAGGCCTGGTCGGCGAGCTTCTCCAGCAGCCCGCACAGGCTGCGCAGGTCCTGCGCGTTGTGCAGGCCCACCCGCCGCAGCTTGGCCGCGCTGCCGCCGCGCAGGTAGTGCAGCCAGGCCGCGGGCGCCTCCGCGCCCGGCAGGTCGTCCTCGCGCAGCACGCCGAGCAGCTCGCGCTCGGCGGTGGCGAGCCGGCAGTTGGGCCAGACGTTGCGGTAGCGGCGCCGCATCGGGTGCAGCAGGTCGATGTGGCCGCAGGCTGGCAGCGGGTCGGCCATGCGCGCCAGCCGGTAGCGGGTGCTGAGCAGCGGGCGGTCGTAGCTCTTGCCGTTGTAGCTCAGCAGCACCGTGTCCGCGCCGATCCAGCCGGCGAAGGCCTCCAGCATCGCGCCCTCCGCCGCCAGGGTGGCGATGGTGAGCTGGCGCAGGCGCAGGCCGCCGTCGCGCCAGTCGGCCGCGCCGATCATGAAGGCACGGGTGCCGGTGCCGCCGGCCAGGCCGGTGGTCTCGGTGTCGAAGGCGAGTACGCGCGCGCGGTCCACCTCGCCCTGGCCGATGCCGTGCAGCGGCAGCGCGGCGCCACTCTCCCACGGGATGCGCCGCTCGAGGTAGCGCAGCCCGGGCGCGATCTCTTCCCCCGGCAGCGCGCGGTCGGCCGCGGGCGCCGGGCGCAGCGCCGGTTGCGGGCGCAGGTCCAGCAGCCGGCGCAGCTGCGCGGCGGTGTCGGCCCGGCGCGCCGCGGCCTGCGCGGCCGTGGCGACGGGCGCCGGCAG
>NZ_JAIWPR010000082.1 GCF_021191635.1 Alterluteimonas quercicellularis | reverse complement strand
CGCTCCTACGACGGGCCCAGCACGCGCAGCAGCGAGGCGTCCACCTCGGCCTGCAGCCGCGCCGCCAGCCAGGCCAGGGCGGCGCAGGCCAGCGCCGCCTGCAGCCACAGCCAGCCGCGCGCCCAGCCGGGCAGCGGGCCGCCGCCGCCCTCCACGCGGGCGCCGGCGATGCGGTCGTGCAGCGCCTGCCGGCGCGGCGGCACCGCGGCCAGCAGGTGGCCCAGGTTGAGCGTCAGCCACGAGGCCAGCCCGGCGACCTGGCGCAGCGGGTGCCGCCAACCGGCCAGCCGCCCGCCCTGCGCATCGGCCACCCGCAGGCCCAGCGCGCGCTTGCCGGGCGTGGCGCCGCGCCAGGCCTCGAAGCCCGCGCCCCAGGCGCCGAGCGCGCAGGCGAACACGGCCGTCGCCGGCAGCAGCGCCGCACCCAGCGCCGACGCGAACGCCGCCACCGCCGGATCCGCGGCCAGCGCCGCGGGCGAGGGCAGGCCCGGCATCGTCTGCAGCATCGCCCGCAGCACTGCGTCGGTCAGTCCCTCCAGCGCGGGGCCGAGCGCGCGCCAGCGCGGGCGCAGCGATCCGTGCAGCGCGACCAGCAGCGGCAGCGCGACCAGCGCCGCGTCCAGCGACCACGCGGCGTAGCGCCGCGGCAGCGAGACGGGCGGCTCAGCCATGCACGGCGCCGCCCCACCAGCGCCGCCCCTGCACGGTGCGGCCGCCGCGGCGTCGCCGCAGCCACAGGGTGATCGCCACCGACAGCCCGATCACGCCCAGCCGCAGCCCGTTGGCGGTGGCGGAGCCGAGTGCGGTGTCGGAGACGGAGAACAGCGTCCAGTACATGTTCATCAGCGCGTGGAAGGCGACGGGCACCCACAGGTTGTAGTCCCACTCGGCGTAGAGCCACGCGAACCACAGCGCGCCCAGGCCGGTGAGTGCGAAGATCGCGGCGGCTTCCGCGGCGGCGTCGGACTGGTACAGGTGCGCGGCGGCGAACAGCGACGCGCCGACCAGCGCCGCCGGCAGGAAGCCCCAGCCGGCGAAGCGGAACAGGATGCCGAACAGGAACGCGCGGTACAGCAGTTCCTCGCCGAAGCCGGGCAGCAGCGCGGTGCGCAGGACTTCCAGCAGCGCGCGCTCGGGCGGCGCGAATCCGGCGCTCAGGGCGAAGCCCAGCGGCAGGATCGCGGTGGCCGCGAGGCCGAAGGCCAGCGCCGGCAGCGGCGACCGGTCCAGGCCGAGCGCGTCCAGCGCCCGCCGCGGCCCGCGCAGCAGCGCGGCGAAGCCCAGCACGGCGAGCAGTTGCGGGACGTAGGCCAGCGCCGCCAGCGCGGCCAGCCGCGGATAGCCGCGCCAGTCGCCGGCCAGCTGCCGGAACAGGTCGAGGTGGAAGTGGTCGAGCCACAGGAACAGGCCGATGGTCGCGATCGCGATCCAGGGGCGCGGCAGGCGGGCGGGGGTGTCGGGTCGAGGAGGCATGCCGGGCAGCCTAGCCCCACGCCGGCCGGCCGCGACGCGCCGAGGCCGCCGATCGCAGCTCGAAAACGGGTTCTGAGCGCCGTTTCAGGTGTCCTGGCCGGCCGGTGCGTCGCCGGGCGCCGCTGCGGCGTGCAGGCGCCGGCGGTACTCGCCGGGCGAGACGCCCTCGGCCTCGCGGAAGGCGCGGGTGAACGAGGCCAGCGACGCGAAGCCCGAGTCCAGCGCGACGGCGACGAGCTTGCGCCGCGCCTGCGCCGGATCGGCGAGCGCCGCGCGGGCGTCGGCCAGCCGGTAGGCGTTGAGGAAGGCGCGGAAGTGGCGGGCGCCCAGCGCGTGGTTGACGAAGCGCCGCACCTCCGGCGCGGGCGCGCCCATGCGCGCAGCGAACCCGGCGAAGGTCAGGCCCGGATCGCGGTGGATGCGCTCGACCGTCATCAGCGTCCGCAGGCGTGCGTGCAGGCGGGCCTCGGCCTCGGCGTCTCGGGCCGCCGGGGCGCGCACGGGTACGGCGGCCGCTGCCGGCCGGAACGCCAGCCGTGCGGCGTCGGCGCGCAGCGAGCGCAGCGCGATCCAGGTCGCCAGCAGCCCGATCGCGGCGTTCTGCAGCATGCAGAAGCCGCGCGGCCGCCACTCCACGCCCATCGCGACGTCGACGCCGAGATCGACCAGCAGCAGCGCGGCCAGCGCCGCGACCAGGCGGCCGCGCAGGCGCCGCCGGGGCTCGACCAGGTCGCCCTCGCGGTCGCGCAACAGCCGCCACGCCAGGTGCGCCACGATCAGCGCGCCGAGGCCGATCAGCCACGGGCCCAGCCCGAGTCCGGCCGCGCGTTCGCCGAGGAAGCCGCGGTCGAGCAGGGCGAGCGCGCACCAGGCCGCGCCGACGCCGCCTTCCAGCGCGCCGGGCCGGAAGTCGTCGTCGAACAGCGCCAGGCAGAACCACCACAGCGCGATGGCGGCGTTGCCGCTCAGCAAGCTCGCCAGCGCGGCGGCCGCGCCCGTCGGCAGCAGCGCCGGGTCCGGCGTGTTGCGTGCAAGGAAGCCGCACAGCCCCAGCGCGAACGGCACGAACCACCAGACGATCCGCTCGCGGCGGGCGTCGCGCAGCAGCAGCGCGCAGGTGGCCAGCAGCACGAACGCGGCGCCGGCGCGCAGCAGCAGGTCGAGCGCTTGCACCTAGGACGCCCTAGGGCTCTTCCGCGATCCGGTCCTGGCGCGGGGCCAGCATCCGCGCGGCCACGATCCCCGCCTCGTAGAGCAGGCACATCGGGATCGCCAGCATCAGCTGCGAGATCACGTCGGGCGGGGTGACGACCGCGGCCAGCACGAACACGCCCACGATCGCGTAGCCGCGCGACTCGCGCAGCTGGTCCGGGGTCACCCAGCCCAGCAGCACCAGGATCACCATCGCCACCGGCAGCTCGAAGCTCAGGCCGAAGGCCATGAAGATCACCAGCACGAAGTCCAGGTAGGCGTGGATGTCGGTCATCATCGACACGCCCTCGGGGGTGACCGAGGTGAGGAAGCCGAACACCACCGGCAGGACCAGGAAGTAGGCGAACGCGCAGCCGGCGTAGAACAGCGTCAGCGCCGAGGCCAGCAGCGGCATCGCCAGCCGCTTCTCTCGCCGGTACAGGCCGGGCGCCACGAACGCCCACAGCTGGTAGAGCAGCCACGGCATCGCCGCGAACATGGCCACGAAGAAGGCCAGCTTGACCGGCGCGAAGAACGGCGAGGCGACCTCGACCGCGATCAGGTTGGAGCCTTCCGGCAGCTTGTCCACCAGCGGCTGCGCCAGCCACGCGTAGAGCCGCCGCGCGAACGGCAGCAGGCACAGGAACACCGCCATCAGCCCGGCCAGGCCGCGCAGCAGGCGCGAGCGCAGCTCGACCAGGTGATCGAGCAGGCTGCTGTCGACGTCGGACTCAGCGTCGCGGTTCATCGGCGGGCGCGGCGGACTGGTCGGACGGGGTCACCGCGGCCTCGGCGGGCGCGGAAGGGGGCGGCGGCGCGGCGGGTTCGTCTCCGGCGGGTGGCGGCGGCTCGGACGGCGAAGGCCCGGACGGCGTGCCGGCGACGGTGCCCTGGAGGTCGTCGCGCAGCCGCGTGGCTTCCTGGCGCGCGCTCTCGTCGAAGCCGCGCACGCTGCCGCGGGCCTGGTCGATGTTGCGCTTGAGTTCCTCGGCGGCCAGCTCGCGCTCCAGCTCCGACCTGACCGACTGCCACTGCGAGCGCGCGCGGCGCACCCACAGGCCGGCGAAGCGCGCGGCCTTGGGCAGGCGCTCGGGGCCGAGCACGACCAGCGCCACGACCGCGATCACCACGATTTCGGCGAAGCTGAGGTCGAACATGGAAACGGAGAACCCGCGCCGGCCGGCGCGTCAGCGCGACGCGTCGTCGTGCTGCCTGCTCGGCTCGCGTTCGGCCTGCGTGGTCGTGTCGGCCTGGGTGCGCTGCTCGATCTGCCCGGCCGGCTTGTCCTCGTCGCGCATGCCTTCCTTGAAGCCCTTGATGGCCTCGCCGAGATCGCGCCCGGCGCCGCGCAGCTTCTTGGTGCCGAAGACCAGCAGCACGACCACCGCGACGATGATCCAGTGCCAGATGCTCAAACTACCCATGACGCGCTCGGAGGTGCGGGAAGACCCGCAGGATAGCGCAGCTGGCGCGGCGACGCCCGTGTGCGCCGGGCCCCGTTCAGCGGGTGCCGTCGAGCGGCTCGCTGCGGATCTCGCCCTCGCCGACCGGCTCGAAGGCCGACGGCGCCGGCTCCGCGCTCGCCGGGCCCAGCGGCTGCGACTGCGCGCCGGCCGCCTCGGCCGGGGGCGGCGGCAGCGCCGGCTGCGCGGTCGATGCGGCGGCCACGGCCTGGCCGTCGGTGCCGCGGTTGGCGCGGGCGATCGCGGTCGCCTCCTCGAGGCGGTCGCGGAACTCGACCACCGCGGCGGAGGGCTGCCCCTCGGTGCGGCGCTCGAAGATCATCCGCGGCGTGGTGCCCGGGCCGTAGGCGGCCTCGTTGGCGTCGTCGTCGATCGACAGCACCGCGCCGTCCAGGGCCACGCCGGCGAACAGGCCGCGCGCGCGCGACCACGACCAGATCTCGGCCTTGAGCTGGCCGTCGGTGGCGGTGGCGGCGTTGCGGCCCATCGGGCCGGCCGCCACGCCCGCGTCGGCGCCGAGGGTCAGCTTGCCGTTGACGATGCTGTCCAGGCTGCGGTCGTTGCGGAACACCAGCACCACGTCGGCCGACTGCACGCCGGCCTGGAAGCCGATGCTGCCGCCGGTCAGGGTCAGGAACGACGGCTGCGACCAGGTGCCGTCCGGCGACTTCACCGCCATCACGCCGTGGCCGCGGCGGCCGCCGATGATCAGCCCGGCCTTGATGGTGTCGGGCACCACTACGATCGCGCGCGCCTCGTCGAGCAGCTTGTCGGGGATCGCGTTCTCGGGGATCGCCTGCACCTCGGTGAGCACGCGCACCGCGTTGCGCGCGCGCTCGTCCTCCCGCGGGCCGGCATGGACGGCGCCGGCGGCGAGCGACAGCGCCAGGGCGGAGGCGAGCAGCGGACGGAAGGCACGGCGGGACTGGGGCATGACGGACTCCGGGAGGGAATGTCGGCGCGGCGCTGGCGCCGCGCGCAGGCACGGATTCAGGCTAGGCACGCGGGAATGAATCGGGTCTGAGTTCTTCGCTGGCGGGACCGCGGCGTTCCCCGAGGGCCGGCGGAGGCGGCGCGGCCGGGACGAATCGTCCAGGCCCGCCGCGCCCGCCGGCGACTTCGGAGGCGCGCGAATGCTGTCATCCTATGCCGATGCCGCAGCCAGTTCATCCGCCCGCGACGGCGAACCCGATCGTTCCATCCCCCGCCCGACCCCCCGCGCCCGCCGCCGCGCACGACGCGGTGCTGCTGGTCAACCTGGGCACCCCCGACGCACCGACGCCCGAGGCGGTGCGGCGCTACCTGCGCGAGTTCCTGTCAGATCGCCGCGTGGTCTCGTTGCCGCCGCTGCTGTGGCAGCCGATCCTGCGCCTGGCGGTGCTGCCGCTGCGCGTGGAGCGCGTGGCGGGCCTGTACCGCGGCATCTGGCTGGACGGCGGCTCGCCGCTGCTGGTGTACACGCGCGGGCTGGCCGAGGCGATGGCGCCGCTGCTGCCGGACGTGCGGGTCGAGCACGCCATGCGCTACGGCCGCCCCGGGCTGGCCGACGCGCTCGAGCGCCTGCGCGCCGGCGGCGCGCGCCGGGTGCTGGTGCTGCCGCTGTACCCCCAGTACTCCACCACCACCACCGCCTCGGTCGACGACGTGGCGCAGCGCGCCGGCGGCGCCGTGCGGGTGGTGCAGGACTACCACCTGGAGCCGGCGTGGGTGGACGCGGTGGCGGGCTCGATCCGCGCCGCCTGGGCCGAGGGCGGGCGCGGCGAGCGGCTGCTGTTCTCCTTCCACGGCATCCCGCAGCGGGTGGTCGACGCCGGCGATCCCTACCAGCGGCAGTGCCGCGCCAGCACCGACGCGATCGCGCGCGCGCTGGGCGAGGACGGGATCCTGATGACCTTCCAGTCGCGCTTCGGCAAGGAGCGCTGGCTGCAGCCCTACACCGACGCCACGCTGCGCGCGCTGGGCGACCAGGGCGTGAAGCGGGTGGACGTGGTCTGCCCCGGCTTCGCGGTCGACTGCCTGGAGACGCTGGAGGAGATCGCGCTGCAGAACGCCGAGCTGTTCCGCGAGCACGGCGGCGAATCGTTGCGCTACATCCCCTGCCTCAACGACGCGCCGTCGCACGCCCGCGCGCTCGCCGTGCTGGCCTCGCGCGAGCTGGCCGCCTGGGTCCCCGGTCGGTGAGGGAGTTCTCGCTCGACATCCCGGCGGTCGCCATCCGCGGCCTGCGCGGCGGCCGCCCGGGCGGTCCGCGCGTGCTGGCGCTGCACGGCTGGCTCGACAACGCCGCCAGCTTCCTGCCGCTGGCGCCGTACCTGGGCGAGGTGGACCTGGTCGCGCCCGACCTGCCCGGCCACGGCCATAGCGGTCACCTGCCGCCGGGCGTCGAGTACACCTTCGCCGGCGCCGTGCACGACGTGCTCGACATCGCCGACGCGCTGGGCTGGGAGCGCTTCGGCCTGCTGGGCCACTCGATGGGCGCGGGCATCGCCAGCCTGGTCGCCGCCGGCTGCCCGCAGCGCGTGGAGCGGCTGGTCGTCATCGAGGCGCTGGGCGCGCTGCCGGAAGACCCGGCGCGCACCGCAGAGCGCTTGCGCGAAGCGGTCGCCGCCCGGCGCGCGCTGCGCGGCAAGCGGCTGCGCGTGTTCGCCGACGCGGAACCGGCGGTGCGCGCGCGCATGCAGGCCAACGGCCTGTCCGCGGCCTCGGCCCGGCTGCTGGTGGAGCGCGGCCTGGCCGAGGTGGAAGGCGGCGCGGCCTGGAGCAGCGACCCGCGGCTCACGGTGCCGACCATGACCCGCATGACCGATGCCCAGGTCGACGACCTCGTCGCCGGCATCGGCTGCCCGACCCGGGTGATCTACGCCGACCCGCCGCAGGCCTACCTGCCCGAGCCCGAGCGCAGCCGCCGCGCCGGCCTGCTGCCGCGCGGCGAGCTGGCGGTGCTGCCGGGCGGGCACCACCTGCACATGGAAGACCCCGCGGCCGTCGCCGCCGCGATCGGGGATTTCTTCTTCCGCGACGCCTGAGCGCGGCCGGACGCCGAAGCGCCCGAACGATGCTGCCGTAGCAGCGCGCTCGCGCGCGACCTTCGATGCGCGATGCGAACCCTTGCCTGTAGGAGCGGGGGCGCGCGCGGCAGACGACCCGGGGGGTTACGGGGGGGGCGGGCGCGCGCCGGGG
>NZ_JAIWPR010000081.1 GCF_021191635.1 Alterluteimonas quercicellularis | reverse complement strand
CGCCCGGGGGGCCCGGGCGCCGCCCGCCCCCCCCCGCCGGGGTGTCGGGGCCGCGCCCCCCCCCGCTCCTGCGGTGGCGACGTCCCCGGGTTCCGACGGGCGTCGAAGGCGGCGCTCAATCCGACAGCAGCACGTGCAGCGCGGCCTTCAGCCGGCGACCCTCGTCGTGGAAGTAGTCGCGCGAGGCGCGCCAGTCCGGGCAGCGCGCCTCCACTTCGCGCCAGAACGCGCGCGAGTGGTCGGCGTGGACCAGGTGGCAGAGCTCGTGCACCAGCACGTACTCGAACGCCGCCGGCCGCCCGAGCACCAGCGCCAGGTCCAGCGCGAGCGTGCCGTTGCACGCCAGCGAGCCCCATTGCGAGGACATCGGGCGGATGCGGATGCGCGCCGGCGCGCGCGGCAGGCCCGGCAGGTAGCGCGGCAGCCAGCGGCCGACGTCGGCGCGCGCCTCGGTCTCGTAGAAGTCGCGCAGCGCGCGCCTGAGCGCGGCCGCGCCGGCGCGCGCGGGCACCGCGAAGCGCAGCGCGTCGCCCTCGGCGCACAGGTGCGCGTAGCGGCCCTCGCACCAGAGCAGCGGGCGCAGCGCCCCGCGCAGCGGCAGGTGCGTCGTCTCGTGCGGCCGCAGCGGCGCCACGCCCTCGCCGCGCTGCGCGGCCAGCTGCGCGGCCAGCCAGTCGCGGTGCTCGTGCAGGAAGCGCGCGCCCGCCGCGTCGCTGGCGCCCGGCGGCAGGGTCAGCCGCGGCCCGCGCTCGGCCACCGACAGTCGCATGCGCTTGGCGCGCGGGTCGCGCACCCGCAGCACCTCGATGACGCGGCCGTCGCCGAAGTCCAGCGGGACCGTGTCGCGCTCGAGCGCCGGCGGCGTGCGCGGTGCGAGCAGGCGGCGCAGGGAGTGGGGCATGCGCGGGGTCCGGGCCGTCAGGCTTCGGCGCGGCTGAACTTGAGCGCGGGCTCCAGCACCGCGAACAGGCGCCGGAACTCGCCGCTCATCAGCGCGAAGCGCGCATCCAGCTCGGCGCGGATGTCGTCGGGCTCGGTCTGCTCCAGCTGGTCGACCGCGCCGTCGAGCAGCTTGAACTTGCGCACCACCAGGTCCTCGCCGAGCACGAACGAGACGTGGTCGTCGAGCACCAGCGCCAGCCGGGTGACCTGCTTGCCGGACTCCAGGTGCCGCGCGATCTCGTCGGACTGCAGGTCCTGGCGCTGGCACTTCACGATCGCGCCGTTGTCGGCAGGGTCCTTCAGCTCGCACTCCTCGCCCAGCGACAGCCCCTCGGGCAGCGTCTCGCCGGCGATCCAGCCGGTCAGCACCGAGCGCGGCGCGACCTCGGCGTTGAGCGGCAGCGCCGGGAAGCTGCCCAGCGCGCGCCGGATCTCGGAGACCACGTTCTCGCCGGTCTTGCGGCTGGAGGTATCCACCGCGCACACGCCGAGCCGGAGATCCACCAGCGCGTCGGTGCGCGACGGCTTGACGAACGCGCGCGGGAGCAGCTCGTGGATCAGGTCGTCCTTGAGCTGCTTGCGCTTGCGGCCGCCGGGCTTGCGCCCCTCGCGGGCCTCCAGCTCCTCGATCCTGCGCGCGAGCATGTCGTTGACCACCGCGCCGGGCAGCAGGCGGTCCTCGCCGCCCACGGTGAGCCACAGCGCGTCTTCGCTGCGGTGGGAGAGCGCCTCGGCGTCGCGGCCGAAGGGCGAGACGAAGCCGCGCGAGGACAGTTCGAGCGGGCCCACGGGCTTGAGCGCGGCCTCGGCCAGGCCGTCGTCCAGGTGTTCGATGTCGAGCGAGGCGGGAAAGCGGAACAGGGTGAGATTGCGGAAGAACATGCGTATCCGGGAATGGGGGAGTCGGGGAGGAGTGTCGGAGAGCGTGCTGCGGTGGGAACCGGGCCGGGCGGCGGCTACGAGGCCGGCGCCACGGGGTCCTGCTCTCCGCCCGAGAGCCACGCGTGCGCATCCGGCAGGGCGGTGCCCGCGCCCGTCCCGAGCGCGAGGAAATCGAACAGCTTCGGGTCCGCCAGCTGCGAGGGGCGGATGTCGCCCAGCGCGCGCGCGATGGTCTCGATGCGCCCCGGCGACTCGCGCTCCCACTGCGCCATCATCCGCTGCACCTGCTTGCGCTGCAGGTTCTCCTGCGAGCCGCACAGGTTGCAGGGGATGATCGGGAACGCCCGGGCCTCGGCGTAGGCCGCGATGTCGTCCTCGCGCACGTAGGCCAGCGGGCGGATCACCACGTGCCGGCCGTCGTCGGACAGCAGCTTGGGCGGCATGCCCGACAGCTTGGCGTGGAAGAACAGGTTGAGGAAGAACGTCGCCACCATGTCGTCGCGGTGGTGGCCCAGCGCGATCCTGGTGTAGCCGTGCTCGGCGGCGTAGCTGTACAGCGCGCCGCGGCGCAGCCGCGAGCACAGCGAGCACATCGTCTTGCCCTCCGGCACCACGCGGCTGACCACCGAGTAGGTGTCCTGTTCGATGATGTGGTGGTCCACGCCGATCGAGCGCAGGTAGTCGGGCAGCACGTGTTCCGGGAAGCCGGGCTGCTTCTGGTCCAGGTTGACGGCGGTGATCGAGAACGACACCGGCGCCTTCTTCTGCAGCTGCAGCAGTATGTCGAGCAGGGTGTAGCTGTCCTTGCCGCCGGACAGGCACACCATCACCCGGTCGCCCTCGGCGATCATGCCGAAGTCGGCGATGGCGCGGCCGACCTGGTGGCGCAGGCGCTTGGCGAGCCGGTTGGCATCCAAGCGCGCCGCGCGCGGATCGCGTTCGCGCCGGCGCAGGGTCGGCTCGGGCAGGGGCAGGACGGTGCTCATGGCGCGGATAGTGTAGCGGCAGCGCGCGCGATCCTCGTCGCCGCGTTCCCGTGCAGGAGCGCGCTCGCGCGCGACTGCTTCTTTCCCGTTCTGGAAGACAGCGGCTCCGGCCGTCGCTCGCGCACGCCCGCGCGTGGCGATGCGTTCCGCTTCTGCCGAGTGTTCGCCGGCGTGGTCGCGCGCGCGTTCCGGCGGTGCGCCGGCCTAGCGACCGTTGCGCTCCCGGTGCGGGCAGCCGGGCCAGCAGCACGGGCGGCGCTTGCCCTCGGCCAGGTTCTCGACCGCTTGCCGGATGCGCCTGGCGCGGGTCTCGTCCCGCTTGGCCGATTCGACCCAGCAGATCCATTCGTTGCGGGCGAGCGGGGTGATGTCGTCCCAGGCGTGGGCGCTCGCGTCTTCGCCCGCGAGCGCATCGCGCAGGTCGCCGGGCAGGTCGTGCACGGTGCCGCCGCCGAGGGTCCGGGTCGCCATGGCGGGCAGTATGCGCTCGCGGCCGAAGGGTCGCGCGCGATGCTCACCGGAGCGCCGTCCACGCGTCGCCCGGCCTCCCGCCGGCCCCGCTTGCGCACCGCAGCAAGACAGGCGGCGAATCCGCTCTGTAGAGTGCGCACCGAGTCCGACGCCGTCGTCGGGCCGGGGCGCGAAGGCGCCGGCGGCCCGGAGGCGGTTTCTTTTGGCCCGGTTGTGTTAGCGCTATCATCGGAGGAGCCCCGCCTTGCGCGCCGATCCAGGACATGCCCCACTGAAGCAGCCCCCCGTGCCGGCCGCGCGCGCCGCGCCGCCGCCTGGCTCCGCCGCCGCACGGCGCGCCGTCGGGGCGCCGGGAGTGCGCGCATGAGCCTCTATTTTGGGCTCGACGTCGGCACCCAGAGCGTCAAGCTGATCGCCTACGACCCCGAGGCGCGGCAGGTCGTGGCCTCCGCCGGCCAGGCGCTGGAGCTGATCGCCGGCGAGGACGGCAGCCGCGAGCAGCAGCCGGCCTGGTGGATCGACGCCATCGGCCGCTGCTTCGCCCGCATCCCGGCGCCGGTGCGCGCCCGCGCCGCCGCCATCGGCGTGTCCGGCCAGCAGCACGGCTTCGTGCCGCTGGACCGCGACGGCGCCGTGTTGGCGCCGGCCAAGCTGTGGTGCGACACCAGCACCGGGCCGGAATGCCTGCGGATCATGGACGCGGCCGGCGGCGCGCCGCGCTGCATCGAGCTGGCGGGCAACCCGATCCTGGCCGGCTACACCGCCTCCAAGCTGCCGTGGACGCGCGAGCACCGGCCGGCCGCCTACGCGCGCCTGGCCACCATCCTGCTGCCGCACGACTACGTGAACTTCTGGCTGACCGGCGAGCGCTGGATGGAACGCGGCGACGCCTCCGGCACCGGCTGGCTGGACGTGCGCAGCCGCGAGTGGTCCGACGCGATGCTCGCCGCCACCGATCCGGCGCGCGACCTGCGCGCCTGCCTGCCGCCGCTGGTGGAGGCCGATGCGCTGTTCCCGATCCGCGCCGCGACCGCCGACGCGCTGGGCCTGCCGCGCAGCGTACGGGTCTCGGCCGGCGGCGGCGACAACATGATGGCCGCCATCGGCACCGGCAACGTGGCGCCGGGCCTGCTCAGCATGAGCCTGGGCACATCCGGCACGCTGTTCGCGCACGCAGACCGCCCGCTGGTGGACCCGGCCGCGCGCTGGGCGGCGTTCTGCGATTCCACCGGCGGCTGGCTGCCGCTGATCTGCACCATGAACTGCACCGTGGCCACCGAGGCCATGGCGGGGCTGTGCGGCTTCTCCAGCCGCGAGGGCGACCGCCGCCTCTCCGGCACCCGGCCCGGCGCCGGCGGCCTGCTGATGCTGCCCTTCCTCAACGGCGAGCGCACGCCCGACCTGCCCAACGGCCGCGGCAGCCTGTTCGGCATCACCGCGTCCAACCTCACCGAGGCCAACCTCTACCGCGCGGCGATGGAAGGCGCGCTCTACAGCCTGCGCAACGGCTACGACGCCTTCGCCGACGCCGGCCTTGGCTTCGAGGCGATCCGCCTCACCGGCGGCGGCGCCCGCAGCCCCGCGTGGCGGCAGATGGCCGCCGACGTGTTCGGGCTGCCGGTGGACGTGCCGGCGCAGGACGAGGGCGCGGCCTTCGGCGCCGCGCTGCAGGCGCTGTGGGCGGGCCTGCGCGCCGACGACCCGGGCGCCGACCTCGCGACGCTCGCCGCCGAGCACGTGCGCATGGACCCCGCGCTCGCCGTGTGGCCGGACGCCGACGCCGCCGACGCCTACCGCGCGCAGTACGGCCGCTTCCTCGCCCATCTCGACGCGATCCGGCCGCTGTACGCCGCCGCGCCGCCACCGCCCTCGTAGGAGCGCGCTTGCGCGCGATGCCCTTCGCGTCGCGCGACAGAAGCATGTTCCCGCACTCCTCACACCGAACCGAGACCCGACATGACCACGACCCCCTTCATCGGCGCCAAGGAATACTTCCCGGGCATCGACCGCATCCCCTTCGAAGGCCAGGACTCCGACAACCCGCTGGCGTTCAAGGTCTACGACGCGCAGAAGAAGATCGGC
>NZ_JAIWPR010000080.1 GCF_021191635.1 Alterluteimonas quercicellularis | reverse complement strand
CGCCGGGCACGAGCATCCTGTCGACCTACCGCAGCGGCTCGACGCCGAGCTACGCCAACAACAGCGGCACCTCGATGGCGGCGCCGCACGTGGCCGGCGTGGTGGCGCTGATGCAGTCGGCGGCCGACACCCCGCGCACGCCGGCGCAGATCGAGACGATCATCAAGGACACCGCCCGCGCCTTCCCGGCCACCCCCGACCGCGCCATCGGCGCCGGCATCGTCGATGCGCGCGCCGCGGTCGACGCCGTGGCCTACCGGCCCGGCACGATCTCGGGCATGGGCGGAAAGTGCCTGGATGCACTCAATGCCGGCACCGGCAACGGCACGCCCATCCAGGTCTGGTCGTGCTCTGGCGTCAGCCAACAATCCTGGTCGCTGAACGGAGCCGCCGCCACCTTTGTCGGTGCGGCGAGTGGACGTGTCTTGGATATCATCGGGATGAGCACCGCTGACGGCAGTCAATTGCAGCTCTGGGACGCCAACGGCGGCGGCCACCAGGCCTGGCGCTTCGCGAACACCTCCATCGTCGGCATCGCCGGACGCGTGCTGGACGCGCAGGGCAACAGTTCCGCGAACGGCACGCAGCTCCAACTCTGGGACGATAACCGGACGGCGAACCAGATCTGGCACTACAACCCGAACAATGGCCGGATCGTGGGCGTGGGCGGCAAGTGTCTCGACGTAACGGGCGCCAGTACGGCGAACGGAACGCCCGTCCAGCTCTGGGACTGCACCGGCGTCGCCCAGCAGACCTGGTCGCTGGGAGCCAACGGCAGCATCCGGGGCCTGGGCGGCAAGTGCCTCGAAGCGGCCAACGGAGGCTCCGCCAACGGCACGCAGATCCGGATCTGGGACTGCAACGGCACGACGCATCAAGCCTGGAACCTGGTGGGCGAGATCCGGAGTGTGCTGAGCGACAAGTGCCTCGACGATCCCGAGTCCGGCAACACCAACGGCAGCCGGGTCCACATCTGGCCTTGCCACAGCGGTCCGAACCAGCGCTGGACGTACAGGAGGCCGTAGCCGAGCGCGCGACCGGCGCCTCGTCGCGATGGCGAGACGCCGGTGGCACGTCGCGCCCGAGCGCGCTGCTACGGGGCCGGCGCGCCCGGCGGCGGGGCCTCGCCGGCCGCGAAGGCGTAGCCGGCGTTGTGGACGTACTCGATCCAGTCGCCGGAGCCGCCGATGCGCTCGAGCTTGTGGCGCAGGCGGTGCACGAGCTGCTTGAGGGCGTCGCGGTCGGCGGCGTCGCGGTCGGACCAGACGAAGCCGATGATGCGCTGCACGTCCACCGGCCGCCCCTGGTGGCCGAGCAGCAGCCGCAGCAGGCGCAGTTCCAGCGTCGACAGGCGTGCGGCGCCGCCGCCGGCCACGCGGGCCTCGCTGCGCTCGGCGTCGATGCGCAGCGGGCCGGCGGCGAGCACCGGCTCCTCGCCCTCGCCGCCGCGGCGCAGCAGCGCGCGCACGCGGGCCAGCAGCGCGCGCGGGCTGAACGGCTTGCGCAGGTAGTCGTCGGCGCCCAGGTCCAGGCCGCGCACCTCGTCCTCCTCGTCGGCGCGCACGGTGAGCATCATCACCGGCAGGTCGCGCGTGCGGCGCAGCGCCTCCAGCACCGCGAAGCCGTCGCGCCCCGGCAGGTTCACGTCCAGCAGCACCAGGTCCGGCGCCGAGCGCTCCACCAGCGCCAGCGCCTGGTCGCCGTCGAACGCGACGGCCACCTCGTAGCCGGCGTTGGCCAGCGCGAAGCGCAGCAGTCCGGAGAGTTCGACGTCGTCGTCGACGATGAGGATGCGCATGGGCGGGAATCGGGAATCGGGAATCGGGAATCGGGAATCGGGAAAGCGTAGGCGAAGACGACCGGATCGGTGTGGGTACGGGCTTTTTCGATTCCCTATTCCCGATTCCCGATTCCCGGCTCCAACGGCAACACCACCCCGAACCGGGCGCCCTGGCGGTGGCGGGGGGCGGCGACGACGACTTCGCCGCCGTGGCGCTCGACCAGGGCGCGCACGATCGCCAGGCCCAGGCCGGTGCCGCGCTGGCTGGGCTCGTCGCGGGGGGCGCGGCGGAACGGGGCGAACAGGTCGGCGTGGGCGTCGGGGCCGGGCAGGCCGGGGCCCTCGTCCTCGATCCACAGCGACACCGCCTCGCCGCCCCAGTCCAGCTCCACCCAGATCGTGCTGTCGTCGGGCGCGAACTTGTTGGCGTTGGCCAGCAGGTTCACCGCGACCTGGGACAGCCGCTGGCCGTCGCCGCGCAGGCGGCGCTCGCTGCGCGGCAGCCGCGCGTCCACGCGCTGGCCGCGCTGTTCGAGCAGCGGCTGCATCAGCGCGAGCGCATCCTCGACCACCGCGACCAGGTCCACGTCCTCGTCGCGCAGGCGCATCTCGCCGGCTTCCAGGCGCAGGCTGTCGAGCAGGTTGTCGACCAGCTGCGACAGCCGCAGCGCGGCGCGGTACTGCGCGGCGACCAGCTGCGCGGCCACCGGGTCGTCGCCGTCGCGCAGGTGGTCGCGCAGCAGCTCGATGGCGGCCATCTGCGCCGACAGCGGGGTCTGGAACTCGTGCGAGAGGTTGGCCAGGATCGCGTCGCGCATCGCCCGCGAGGCTTCCTCGCTGGTCTCCTCGCGCAGCATCGCCACCTGCCGGTCGCCGATCGGCGCGGCGGCGCGGATCACCAGGTTGCGCTCGCCGCCGCGCACGCGGTAGCGGCCGGCCGCCTGCGCGAGGCCGCCGGTGCGCGCCTCGCGCAGCGGCGAGGCGGGCGCTGCGTCGCCGGCCGGGCGCAGCACCTCGTCGAAGCGGTGGCCGATGACCGCATCCTCGGGGAGCCCGAGCAGGGCCAGGCACTGCCGGTTGGCGTAGCGGATGACCTCGTCGCCGTCGACGGCGACCACCGCGTCGCCGACGCCTTCGAGCACGGTGTCCAGCTCGCGTCGCTGCCGGCGCTCCTGGCCGGTGGCCGCGCGCAGCTGCCGGCGCATCCCCTCCAGGCTGTGCGCGAGCGCAAGCGGTTCGGCGAGCTCGGTGTCCGGCAGCTCCACCGCGGTCTCCAGGTCGCCCACGCCGAGCCGCCGCGCGCTCTCGGCCAGGCGGTCGAACGGCCGCGCGATGCGCCGCGCCAGCCACACCGCGACGCCGGCGGCCACCGCGGCCACGACCAGGCTGCCCAGCGCGAAGGCCAGCAGCCAGCCCAGGGCTTCCTCGCGGAAGGCGTCGCGCGGCACCGAGGCGACCAGCAGCGCGTCGATGTCCGAGCGCCCGTCCAGCCGCACCGGCTCGATCCGCAGCACCGCGGCGTCGCCGAGCGGGCCCAGGGTCTCGGCGCGCCCGGTCAGCCAGGCATGGCGGTAGGCGGTGCGCAATTCGTCCTCGCCGTCCACCGGCGCCAGGATGTCGGCCGCGGTCAGCAGCCGCAGCCGCACCTCGCCGTCGCCGGGCAGCACGTCGCGGCCCACGCGGTGGGCGACCAGGATCCGCGTCTCCATCGGCGCGTCGGGGACCGCGACCGCTTCCACCCGCCACAGCGTGCCGCCGGGCTCCTGCTGCAGGCCGGGCCGCTCGGTGTCCGGCGGCTGCACGCCGGTGGCCACGAACAGCTCGCCGCGGCGGTACACGGCGATGAAGTCGACCTGGGCGGTGGCGCGGAAGGTCTCCACGAAGGCCGCGGCCGCCTTGGGCTGGCCGCGGCGCAGGTAGCCGTGCAGCGAGGGCCGCTCGCCGAGCAGGTCGGCGGTGGCCAGCAGATCGCGACGCTGGGCGTCGAGGCGCGACAGCGTCTCGGTCGCCGCGCGCGTGGCCTGGCCCTCGGCGCGGTCCTGCAGCGAGGCGCGCAGGGTCTCCACGCCGGTGGCCATCAGCAGCAGCACCAGCGCCAGCACCAGGCCGACGTGGCTGAGCACCAGCAGGCGCGAGAGGCGGCGCGGCCCGCTCATCCGCCGGCGCTCCCGGTGCGGCGCGCGGCGTGCTCGATCCAGGCCTTGGCCAGCAGCGTCACCAGCCCCAGCGCGGCCAGCAGCGAGGCGACCGCGAACGCGGCGGTGAACTGGTACTCGTTGTAGAGGATCTCCACGTGCAGCGGCACCGTGTTGGTCTGGCCCCGGATCTGCCCGGAGACCACCGAGACCGCGCCGAACTCGCCCATGGCGCGCGCGTTGCACAACAGGATGCCGTACAGCAGGCTCCAGCGCACCGCGGGCAGGGTCACGTGCCAGAACGTGCGCCAGCCGCCGGCGCCCAGGGTGTAGGCGGCCAGTTCCGGATCGGTGGACTGCTCCTGCATGTAGGCGATCAGCTCGCGCGCCACGAAGGGGAAGGTCACGAACAGCGTGGCCAGCACGATGCCGGGCACGGCGAAGACGATCCGCCATTCCAGCGCCGCCAGCGCCGGCGCGAACCAGCCCTGGGCGCCGAACAGCAGCACCAGCACCAGGCCGGCGACCACCGGCGAGACCGAGAACGGCAGGTCGATCAGGCTCACCAGCACGCTCTTGCCGCGGAAGCGGAAGCGGGTCAGCGCCCAGGCCGCGGCCAGGCCGCAGGCGACGTTGATCGGCACCGCGATCGCCGCCACCAGCAGGGTCAGGCGCACCGCGGCCAGCGCGTCGGGCTGGGTCAGCGCGGCGCTGAAGGTGCGCCAGCCGCCGGCGAAGGCCTGCCCGAACACCACCGCCAGCGGCAGCCCCAGGAACACCAGCAGGAACGCCAGCACCAGCCCGATCAGGCCGCGGCGCAGCCAGGGCGGGTCGCGCTGCGCCGGCGGATAGGCGTCGACCGCGGCCATCAGGCGCTCCCCGCGCCGGGCCGGCTGTGGCTCCAGCGCTGCAGCAGGTTGATCACCATCAGCATCGCGAAGGAGATCAGCAGCATCGCCACCGCCAGCACGGTGGCGCCGGCGTAGTCGTACTCCTCCAGCCGCACCACGATCAGCAGCGGCGCGATCTCGGACACGTAGGGGATGTTGCCGGCGATGAAGATCACCGAGCCGTACTCGCCCACCGCGCGCGAGAACGCCAGCGCGAAGCCGGTCAGCGCGGCCGGGGCGATCTGCCGCGCCACCACCCAGCGCAGGTTCTGCCAGCGGCTGGCGCCGAGCGAGGCCGCGGCCTCCTCCAGCGAGGCGTCCAGTTCCTGCAGCGCCGGCTGCACCGTGCGCACCACGAACGGCAGGCCCACGAACACCAGCGCCACCAGGATGCCGGCCGGGCGCGAGGCCAAGTCGATGCCCAGCAGCGACAGCGGCCGCCCCAGCCAGCCGTGCTCGGCGTACAGCGTGGCCAGGGCGATGCCGGCCACCGCGGTGGGCAGCGCGAACGGCAGGTCCACCATCGCGTCGAGGATGCGCCGGCCCGGGAAGCGGTAGCGCACCAGCACCCAGGCGGTGACGGTGCCGAACACCAGGTTGATGAGCGCCGCGGCCAGCGACAGCCCGAAGCTCAGCCGGTAGGCGGCCAGCGCGCGCTCGCTGGTGGCGATGTCCCAGATCTGCGCCGGGCTCAGCTCGGTGAGCTTGAGGAACGCGGCGGCGATGGGCAGCAGCACGATCAGGCCGAGCCAGGCCAGGGTGATGCCCAGCGTCAGCCGGAAGCCCGGGTGCACCGGGCGGGCGCGGCGCCGGCGCGCCGCGGGCGCGCCGGCCTGCACGGCGTCGGCGGGGACCGCGCTCAACGCCCGCGCGCGGCGAAGATGCGGTCGAAGCGGGCGCCCTCGGCGAAGTGCTCGGCGTGGGCGCGCTCCCAGCCGCCGAACTGCTCGTCGATGGTGAACAGTTCCATCGCCGGGAACTCCGCGGCGTGCTCGGCGAGGACGTCGGCGTCGCGCGGGCGGAAGTGGTGCTTGGCCGCCAGCCGCTGGCCCTCGGGCGTGTACAGGAACTGCAGGTACTCGGTGGCCAGCGCCTCGGTGCCGCGCGCGCGCGCGACCTTGTCGACCACCGCCACCGAGGGCTCGGCGAGGATGCTCAGCGGCGGCCGCACGATCTCGAACTGGTCGGCGCCGAACTCCTGCAGCATCAGCAGCGCCTCGTTCTCCCAGGCCAGCAGCACGTCGCCGATGCGACGCTGGACGAAGGTGTTGGTGGAGCCGCGCGCGCCGGTGTCGAGCACCGGCACCGAGCGGAACAGGCGGGTCAGGAACGCCTCCGCGTCGGCCTCGCTGCCGCCGCGGCGCACCACCGCGCCCCAGGCGGCGAGGTAGTTCCAGCGCGCGCCGCCGGAGGTCTTCGGGTTGGGCGTGACCACCGCGATGCCGTCCTGCGCGAGGTCCGGCCAGTCGTGGATGTTCTTCGGGTTGCCGCGGCGGACCAGGAACACGATGGTCGAGGTGTAGGGCGCGCTGTTGTGCGGCAGCTCGGCCTGCCAGCCGGGATCGATCAGGCCGGCACGGGCGATCTCGTCGATGTCGCCGGCCAGCGCCAGGGTCACCACGTCGGCCTCCAGGCCGTCGATCACCGAGCGCGCCTGGCGGCCGGAGCCGCCGTGCGACTGCCGCACCTCGACCGGGCCGTCGGCGCGCGAGCGCGAGAACGCCTCGTTGAACTCGGCGTAGAACTCGCGCGTGGGGTCGTAGGAGACGTTGAGCAGGTTGCGCGGGCCGCCTTCGCCGTCGGCCGCGCGGTCGCCGCCGCACGCGGCCAGCGCCAGCAGCGCGGTCAGCAGGAGGCCGCCGCGCAGGACGCGGCGCAACGGAAGGGACGGGGTACGGTCGGACATGGCGGGGGCCTCCAGGGGCGGTCAGTCGAGAGCCGGCGCCTCGGGGGCGGCACGGCGGGCGAATTCGGCGCTGGGCAGCAGGGCCAGGTCGGCCTCGTCGGGCTGCACCATCAGCAGCGCCCAGCGGCCGTCGAGCGCGCGCAGCCGCGACTGGTGGCGCGGGCCCAGCGCGGCGTGCGGGCCGAGGTCGAGGGCGATCACGTCGGCGTCGGCGTCCAGCGGCAGCCCGCCGCGGCGCGCGGCGTCGGCGGCCGCGTCGGCGTCGCGGTCCTCGGTCCAGGCCACGCTGCGCCGGGCCAGCGCATCGCGCCAGCCGGTCGCCTCGTCGCCAGGGTCGTCGGGTTGCAGGTCGCGCACCTCGACGTCGGCGCCGCTGGCCCCGGCGATCTCGGCCAGCAGCTGCAGGTCGGGCGGGCTGGCGGCGAAGGCGCGCAGCAGCACCAGCCAGCGCGCCGAGGCCGCGGCGGCCAGCGGATCGCCCTGCGCGGCGGCCAGCAGCACCTGCCGCGCGCCGGTGGCCTGCAGGAAGGCGAGCAGGCGCGCGGGCTCGCGCAGGCCGGCCGGCAGGATCACCAGGTCGTAGCTCTCGCCGGCCAGGTGCGCCTGCGCGGCCTGCCAGGGATCGGCCTCGTGCGGGCTCGGGTCGACCATGCGCAGGTCGCCGGCGAAGGCCTGCCGGTAGCGCTCCAGCGGCGCGCGCAGCGCCGGCGCGCGCACCGCGCCGCCGAGCAGGGTCACCAGCGCATGGGTGCGCTCGCCCCAGGCCAGCGCGCGCTCGGCCAGTGCGTGGCCGTCGGCGTCGTCCGGCGCCACCACCAGCACCCGCAGGTCCGGCTGCGGCACCGCGTGCAGGTGCTCGGCGCACAGGGTGGCGGCGTCGCCCGGCGCCAGCGGCAGCCGCTCGGCGGCCTCGTTGGAGCGCAGCGCCTCCAGCAGGAAGCGGCGCCCGCGCGCGCCGTCGCCGGCGTGCAGCGAGAGGTATACCCGCTCGCTGGCGCCCAGGTACTCCACCCGCTCCACCACCGCCGGGTGCACGAAGGCCTCGCGCGCCGCCGCCGGCGCCGGCGCATCCGCGCGCAGCAGCCGCAGCGTCTCCGGGCGCAGCAGGATCTTGACCCGCTGCGGCACCGCGTCGGGATCGCGCGCGCCCGGCAGCAGGCGGATGCGCGCGCCGGCCGCGGTCAGTTCGCCCGGCAGCAGGTTGGCGCGGCCGACGAAGCTGGCCACGAACTCGGTGCGCGGCTCGCGGTAGAGCTGGCGCGGCGTGCCGGCCTCCAGCAGCCGGCCGCGGTGCAGCACCATGATGCGGTCGGCGACCGCGAACGCCTCCTCCTGGTCGTGGGTGACGAAGATCGCGGTCGCGCCGAGGCCCTTGAGCAGGTCGCGCAGGCCCTGCCGCAGTTCCTGGCGGATGCGCGCGTCCAGCGCGCCGAAGGGCTCGTCGAGCAGCAGCAGGCGCGGGCTGTGCGCCAGCGCGCGGGCCAGCGCGGTGCGCTGGCGCTGGCCGCCGGACAGCTGCGAGGGGAACTTGCGCGCGCTGCCGCCCAGGCCGACCAGTTCCAGCAGCTCGTCGCGGCGCGATTGCCGCACACGGCGGTCGGCGCCGCGCACGCGCAGCGCGAACTCGACGTTGTCGGCCACCGACAGGTGCTCGAACAGCGCGTAGTTCTGGAACACGAAGCCCAGGTCGCGCTGCTGCGGCGGCAGCCCGGTGACGTCGTGGCCGTCCACGCGCACGCGGCCGGCATCGGCCGCGGTCAGGCCGGCGACGATGCGCAGCACCGTGCTCTTGCCGCTGCCGCTGGGCCCGAGCAGCACGATCAGCTCGCCGGCCTCGACCCGGAACGAGACGTCCTGCACGACCGCGCGGCCGGCGTAGCGCTTGGTCAGGCCCTGGACTTCGAGCGACATGGGATTCCCGCGAGATCGATGCTGCATAGCGTCAAGGCCGCCCGGTGATGCCGTCAGTCTCGGCCCGGTTACGGAGCGGTTACGGAATGCGCGCGATCCGCCTAGGCGCGCACCTCCCCGAACACCGGCCAGCGGCGCAGCACCGCCTTTTCGACCTCCAGCACCACCATCACCGCCACGCCGATGCCCAGCACCACCAGCCCGTCGGCGAACGAGACCGGGCGGCTGCCGAAGACCGCGTGCATCGCCGGCCAGTAGGTGAAGGCGAGCTGCGCCGCGACCACGCCGGCCAGCGCCCACAGCACCGCCGGCGTGCCCGCGGCGCCGCGCAGGGTGAACGAGCTCATGTGCAGGTAGCGCACGTTGAACAGGTAGAAGATCTCCATCACCACGATGGTGTTGACGACCAGCGTGCGCGCGGTCGCCTCGTCGAGCCCGCGCGGCACCAGCGCGTACCAGAACACGCCCAGCGCGCCGGCCACGAACAGCAGCGAGACGAAGATCACCCGCCACAGCAGGAACGGCGACAGCAGCGGCGCCCCGAACGGCCGCGGCGGCCGCCGCATCACCCCCTCCTCGGCCGGCTCGAAGGCCAGCACCAGGCCCAGCGTCACCGTCAGCACCAGGTTGATCCACAGGATCTGCGCGGCGGTCATCGGCATGGCGAAGCCGGCCAGGATCGCGGTCGCCACCGCCAGCACCTCGCCGCCGTTGGTCGGCAGGGTCCAGCCGACCACCTTGCGCACGTTGTCGTAGACCACCCGGCCCTCGTGCACGGCGGACACGATCGAGGCGAAGTCGTCGTCCAGCAGCACCATCTCGGAGGCCTCCTTGGCCGCCTCGGTGCCCTTGCGGCCCATCGCCACGCCGACGTCGGCCTGCTTCAGCGCGGGCGCGTCGTTGACGCCGTCGCCGGTCATCGCCACCACCGCGCCGCCCGCCTGCAGCGCGCGCACGATGCGCAGCTTGTGCTCCGGGCTGGTGCGCGCGAACACCGCGGTCTCGCGGGCCAGCGCGCCCAGCTCGGCGTCCGGCACGCCGTCGAGCTCGGCGCCGGTGACCACCTTGGGATCGTCGGCGATGCCGAGCTGGCGCGCGATCGCCGCGGCGGTGGCGCCGTGGTCGCCGGTGATCATCTTCACCGCGATGCCGGCGCTGCGGCACTGCGCGATGGCCTCCACCGCCTCGTCGCGCGGCGGGTCGATGAAGCCGACCAGCCCGAGCAGGTGCACGCCGTCGTCGAGGTCGGCGAAGTCCACCGTCTCGGCGCCGTCGGGCATGCGCTTGCAGGCGAAGCCGAGCACGCGCTCGCCCTGCGCGGCCGCCTCGGCGATCCCGGCCTCCCAGGCCGCACCGTCGAGCGGCTGCGCCGCGCCGCCGGCGATCTGCCCGCGGCTCATCTCCAGCAGGCGTTCCGGCGCGCCCTTCACGAACAGCACGCGGCCGCCGTCCGGCGCCCGGTGCAGCGTGGCCATGAAGCGGTGCTGGGCGTCGAACGGGATCTCGTCCAGCCGCGGCCACTGCGCGCGCTCGTGCGCGGGGTCCAGCCCGGCCTTCATCGCCAGCGCCACCAGCGCGCCCTCCATCGGGTCGCCGTCGACGATCCACTGGTCGCCCTGCCGGCGCAGCGCGGCGTCGTTGCACAGCAGCGCGCCGCGCACCAGCGGGCCCGCGGCGGCCTGCGCGGCGATATCGTCGCCGCCGGCGTCCTCGCTGACCAGCGCGCCCTCGGGCGCGTAGCCGCTGCCGCCCGCGCGCAGCGCGTGCCCGGGCACCAGCACGCGGCGGGCGGTCATCTCGTTGCGGGTCAGGGTGCCGGTCTTGTCGGAGCAGATCACCGAGGTCGCGCCCAGCGTCTCCACCGCGGGCAGGCGGCGGATCACCGCGTTGCGCGCGGCCATGCGCTGCACGCCGATGGCGAGGGTGATGGTGATCACCGCCGGCAGGCCCTCGGGCACCACGCCCACCGCCAGCGCCACGACCGCGATCAGCGCGTCGTCCCAGGCGAACTGGCGCACCCACACCGCGAATGCGAACAGCGCCGCGGCGCCGGCCAGCGCCACCCAGGTGAAGCGGCGGCCGAAGCTGTCGATCTGCCGCAGCAGCGGCGTGGTCAGGACCTGCACGCTGCCGATCAGGGTGCTGATGCGGCCGATCTCGGTGTCCGCGCCGGTCGCCACCACCACGCCCATGCCCTGCCCCGCCGCGACCAGGGTGCCGGAGTAGGCCATGCCCACGCGGTCGCCCAGCGGCGCGTCGGCGGCCACCGGCGCGTCCAGCTTCTCCGCCGCCACCGACTCGCCGGTCAGCACCGCCTCCTCGACCAGCAGCGACTTCGCCCGCAGCAGGCGCACGTCGGCCGGCACCCGGTCGCCGGCCTCCAGCAGCACCACGTCGCCGGGCACCAGCGTTTCCACCGCCGCGCTCTCGCGGTGGCCGCCGCGCAGCACCGCGGCCTGCGGGGCGATCATGTCGCGGATCGCGTCCAGCGCGCGCTCGGCCTTGCCCTCCTGCACGAAGCCGACGATGGCGTTCACCACCACCACCGCCACGATCACGCCCGCGTCGATCAGGTGCCCCAGCACCGAAGCGGCCACCGCCGCCGCGATCAGGAAGTAGATCAGTGCGTTGTTGAACTGTGACAGGAAGCGCAGCCACGGCGGCCGCCCGCGGGCGGCGGGCAGCGCATTGGGGCCGTGGCGCTGCAGCCGGCGCGCGGCCTCGTCCGCGGCCAGGCCCTCGCGCGTGGCCTGCAGCGCCTGCAGCGCCTCGTCGGCGCTGCGGGCGTGCCAGTCGTTGAGGGTCGGGGGATCGCGGTCGGCCATGGGCGTCCTCGTGGGGTGGGGGCGCGCCGTACGTCGGAACGAGGCCCGTGCGCATGCGCGCCGTTGACGGAACTGTTGCAGACTAGCGGGACAGCGCGCGAGCACGTTGACTTCGGTCAATGCCGCGGGCCGGCGACCCGTTACCCTGGACGGGCGTCACGCGTACCGCCCCGGACATTCCCAGGACTCTCGTCCCCATACGAAGGAACCCGCGATGAGCACGCCCACCCTGCCGCTTGCACTGTACAAGGCCAACCTCGATCTGTGGCTGCGGATCAGCGAACTGCTGGAAGAGAACCGCGGCCAATGGGTCGCCCTGATCGCGCGCGAGATCGGCGACGGCGCCGCGGAGACCGGCGCCGAAGCCGCCGCGCTGCGCTCCGGCGACTGGCAGGCGCTGGCGCTGCTGCCGGGCCAGGCGCTGCAGCGTCTGGCCGAACACGGCGTGGGCGACCTGCAGGCCGCCGCGCAGACCGCGCTCGGCAACCAGATGACCTTCGCCACCGGCTTCCAGCAGGCGCTCGCCGACTGGCAGCAGGCCACCGTGTCCGCGCTCGGCGAGATCGGCCGCGTCGATCTGCCCGGCGGCCTGCAGGACGTCTTCGACCAGGCCCTGCAGGGCTGGACGACGCTGCCCGACGCCCTGACCGCCTTCGCCGGCGGCAGCGCGGCCGCCGCGAGCGCCGCGCCGCCGCCGCGCGAGCGCCGCGCCGCACCGAGCGCGCCGGCGCGCAAGACGGCCGCCGCGAAACGGCCGGCGAAGCGCGCGACCCGGAAAGCCGCCGCCCCGACGCGTCCGGCGAAGAAGGCAACGAAGAAGGCCGCGCCGAAAAAGGCGACCAAGCGGGCGACCAAGGCCCCGGCACGCACGGCGAAGCGTCCGGCGCGCAAGCGCGGCGCCTGAAGCCGGGCGCCGGGAACGCCCCGGCCGCCGCGTCTCGCGGACGCGCGCCGCGGCCCGCTGAACAGGGGCCGCGCATCGTTCGCGACCAGGCGCTCCGCGGCGAAACGGCGGTCGTACCGGTCGTCGCGCACGCACGCGCGGCGCGGCGAACTATCGCGAGTGCGCGCAAGCGCGCTCCCGCGCACCGGCCTTGCCGCGGCGACGACGCACGACGGCGCATGCTCGCGCCTCCCCCTCGTGCGGAGACCGCGATGAACGTGCGCGATACCCGATCCACCCCCGATCCGGCGGCGAGCCCGGACGACGACGCCCTCGCCGAGCGCGGCGGCCCCGTGCTGCGCGACCCGCGCTCGCAGGCCGCGCTGGACAACATCGGCGACGACGACCAGGCCAACCTGCTCGATCCCGAACTCGACGAGCAGCCGGGCGACCTCGACGCCGACGGCCGTTCCTTCGCCGACGACGTGCGCAGCGACGTCGGCAACGGCAACAACGGCGAGCCGCGCTGACCGCACCACGTTGCTCGCGAGAGCGCGCCTGCGCGCGACCGGCGTCTTGCGGCAGCTGAAGAACGCGTCGCGCGCGAGCGCGCTCCTACAAGAGCCCTCCGCGGCCCCACTTTCCGTAGGA
>NZ_JAIWPR010000079.1 GCF_021191635.1 Alterluteimonas quercicellularis | reverse complement strand
GAGGCCGCCGCGCCCCGGCCGCAGACGGGACGCCCCGCACTCCCCCCCGCCGCCGCCGCCGCGCTGGCCCGCGCCCGCGCGCGCGCCGGCCGCAACGACTGAACCCTCTCCCGATCGCCCATGGCCGTCCGCAAGTCCCCGTCCCGCCGCAGCGCCACGCTGAGCCGCACCGAGATCCGCACGCTGTTCTCGCGCCTGGCCGAACTGAACCCCAAGCCGACCACCGAGCTGGAGTACTCGACGCCGTTCGAGCTGCTGGTCGCGGTCATCCTCTCGGCGCAGGCGACCGACGTCGGGGTCAACAAGGCCACCCGCAAGCTGTTCCCGGTCGCCGGCACGCCGGCCGCGATCCTGGCCCTGGGCGAGGACGGCCTGAAGCGCTACATCGCCACCATCGGGCTGTTCAACGCCAAGGCGAAGAACGTGATCGCCACCTGCCGGATCCTGGTGGAGCGGTACGGCGGCGAGGTGCCGCGCGAGCGCGCGGCGCTGGAGGCGCTGCCGGGGGTCGGCCGCAAGACCGCCAATGTGGTCCTCAACACGGCATTCGGAGAGCCCACGATCGCGGTGGACACGCACATCTTCCGCGTCTCCAACCGCACCGGCCTGGCCCCGGGGCGCAACGTGCGCGAGGTCGAGGACGGGCTGCTCGAACGGGTGCCGCGCGAGTACCTGCAGGACGCCCACCACTGGCTGATCCTGCACGGGCGCTACGTGTGCAAGGCGCGGCGCCCGGAGTGCCCACACTGCGCGATCCGCGACCTCTGCCGCTACCCGGACAAGACGCCCGCCGCGGCTTGAGACCGCAACGACGAAGCCGCCCGCGTCCCGGGGAGAGAGGTCCGGGCCGGAGCGGCGTCGTCGCCGGACGCGCCGATCAGAAGTTCAGCTGCGTGCGCACCGCGTACTGGTTGGTCTTGTCGCCGCTGAACTCGTTGTCGCCGCGGGTGTAGTTGAACATCATCCGCACGTACGGGTTGATGAACCAGTTGAGGCCGAGCGTGGTGCTGCTGGCTTCCAGGCCCGGCACGTCCTTGTTCTCGATGGTGTCGTAGCGCGCGGTCAGCTGCCACGCGCCGGTGGACGCGTCCGGCTTCGGCGAACCGAACACGCCGGTACCACTCTTGTAGGGCTTGTGCTCGCCGGTCAGGGTCCAGGCGCCCATCAGGTACCAGGTGTCGACGTCCTGGTCGGGACCGATCTCCTGGCCGTAGCGGGCGCGCGCGTACTCGGACTGGAAGAACAGCGGGCCGAACGAGCCCGCCGCCTCGAGCCCGACGGTATCGATCGAGGCGCCGCTGTCGCCGGTGGTGGTGGCGATGGTCTGGCTGGGGCCGCGGCGGCCGGCGTAGACCGCGGTGGCGGAGAAGTCGGCCGAGCCGCGGTTGAGGTTCTCGTGGCTGCCCGACAGGCCGAAGTGCAGCGTGTTCTCGTCGTCGTTGATCGGCGCCCAGGTCGCGCGCGCCGCCGCGCCCATGCCCTCGTTGCGCGGGCCGGAGGCGCTGCGCAGGTTGAACACGGTGGCGCCGAAGGTGTGGTTGTCGCCGGCGGTGAGGTAGCCGACGCCCTGCTGGAACTGGCGCCCCGCGTACAGACCGGTGGCAGAGGCGAACGGGCGCTCCATCATCAGGATCTCGTTGGAACTGGTCAGCTCCTCCAGCGAGCGGTAGGGCTTGAAGTGGCCGATGGTGAACTTGCCGCCCAGCGCGTTGCGGGCGATGTAGACGTCGCGGAAGCCGTCGGTGGTGCTGCCGGCCGCGAAGTCCTGCTCGATCTTGTACTCCCAGCCCTGCACCTTGCCGCCCAGGGTGAGGCGCGCGCGGCGGAACTCGCTGGTGCCGGTGACGTCGGCCTGGTCGCGGTCGAAGGCGTAGGCGTCGAACTGGATGCGGCCGCCCACGGTGAACTCGTAGTCGCCGTCCGCCGAGGCGACCTTGAGCCCGCCGCGGGTCTCCACCTTCGGCGCCGAGCGCGCGCCGGCCTCGGCCGCCTGCTGGCTGGCGATGTTGATGTCGGACTGCGCGTCCGAACGGTCCTCCAGCTCGGCGACCCGCTGCTGCAGCAGGGACAGCTGGGCCTTGAGCTCGGCCAGTTCGCGGTCGCGTGCGTCCTGGGCGCTGGCGGGCAGCGCCGCAACGCCCAGCGCCAACGCGATCGATACCGCAAGCACAGAAGAACGCATCGCCATGACTCCGGATTCGGGAAGGGGCGGTCGGCGGCGTCCCCTGCTGGCAGCCGCGTCGCGCCGCAAAGCCTGGGTCCGAAATCTGACCGCAACATGTTCTTTGGATGACCGAATTGTGACACCCGGCAATGTGACGAAGCGCGGTGCCCGCCGCGTCCCGCGCACGGCGGCGCACTGCGCGGCCAACGCCGCAATACAACCGTCATCGCGCCGACATCGGCCCGGCACACGGCGGGCGCACTCTGCCGCCGACCGCGGAGGACGCCATGCACTACGCACTCGTCACCGAGACCTGGCCGCCGGAGATCAACGGCGTCGCCCTGACCGTCCGCGACTACGCCCGCGGCCTGGCCGAGCGCGGCCACCGGGTGGACGTCGTCCGCCCGCGCCAGTGCGGCGACGCCGAGTCGGCCGCCCACGAGTTGTGCGTCCGCGGCGGCCGCCTGCCCGGCTACCCCGGCCTGCAGTTCGGCCTGCCCGCCGGCGGCGCGCTGCTGCGGCGCTGGCGCGCGCAGCCCCCCGATGCGGTCTACATCGCCACCGAGGGTCCGCTCGGCTGGTCGGCGCTGCGCGCCGCGCGGCGGCTCGCGCTGCCGGTGGCCACCGGCCTGCACACGCGCTTCGATCTGTACATGCACGACTACGGCCTGCGCCCGCTGGCACCGGTGGCGCTGGCCTGGATGCGCCGCTTCCACAACGCCGGCGAGGCGACCCTGGTGCCCACCGCGGCGCTGGCGGCCGAGATCACGGCGCGGGGCTTCCTGCACGCGCGCCACCTGCCGCGCGCCGTGGATACCGGCCGCTTCGCCCCGCACCGGCGCGACGAGCGCCTGCGCGAGCGCTGGGGCGTGCCGCCCGGCGGGCTGGCGGTGATCCACGTGGGCCGGCTGGCAGCGGAGAAGAACCTGCCGCTCGCCGTCGCCGCGTTCCGCGCGCTGCAGCGAGACCGGCCCGGGGCGCGCTTCGTGCTGGTGGGCGACGGCCCGCTGCGCGAGACGCTGCAGCGCGAGCATCCGGACTTCGTGTTCTGCGGCATGCAGCTGGGCGCCGACCTCGCCGCCCACGTCGCCTCGGGCGACCTGTTCCTGTTCCCGAGCCGCACCGAGACCTTCGGCAACGTGGTGCTGGAGTCGATGGCCAGCGGCGTGCCCGTGGTGGCCTTCGACACCGGCGCGGCGCGCGAACACCTGCGCGACGGCGAGCACGGCCGCGCGGTCGAGGACGACGCGGCCTTCGTCGCCGCGGCCGAGGCGCTGGCCGCCGATCCCGCGGCACGGCGCCGGATGGGCCTGGCCGCGCGCCGCGCGGTCGAGCGGCTGGCGCCCGCCGCGGTCTGCGCCGACCTCGACGCCCTGCTGTCCGGACTGGGGAATCGCCATGACGCCTCCATGCCCGCCGCGGCCTAGCCGCCCCGCGCACGGAACGCACCGGCCGGGCCCCGCCCGTCGCGGAGGCCGGCCATGACGCCGACCCGCTGGGGCTCGCGCGACGCCGGCTGGTGCCTGCGGGCGAACCGGCTGTGCGAGCGCGGCGCGCTGTTCGCGACCTTCGCCTGCGTGAGCCGGCTGGGCGACGGCGTGTTCTGGTACCTGCTGATGGCCGGGCTGATCGTGGCCGACGGCTGGGAGGGCCTGCGCGCCAGCGCGCACCTGGCCGCCACCGGTGTGCTGGCGCTGACGCTGTACAAGGGCCTGAAGCGCTGGACGCGGCGGCCGCGGCCCTGCGCGGCCGACCGCCGCATCCGCGCCTGGGTGGCGCCGCTGGACGAGTTCAGCTTCCCCTCCGGCCACACCCTGCACGCGGTGGCCTTCAGCGCGGTCGCCCTGTGGCACTACCCGCCGCTGGCCTGGCTGCTGCTGCCGTTCACCGCCGCGGTCGCGGCCTCGCGGGTGATCCTCGGCCTGCACTACCCGAGCGACGTGCTGGCCGCGATCGCCATCGGCTGCAGCCTCGCGGGCCTGTCGATCCTCGCCGCCGGACCGACGGCCGCGCTGTTGGGCCTGGCGTGAGCGGCGGGCGGGAGCGCGCTCGCGCGCGATGCTCCTGCTCGGGCGCGGAACGGAAAAGCATCGCGCGCGAGCGCGCTCCTACAGAGCGGGAACGTGGCGTGGCGCGCGTGCGGACCTAGCCGAGGCGCGACACGCGCGCCGCCTGCAGCGCGGGCAGGCGCTGGCCGGGCCAGTCGCGGTCGTTGGCCACCTGCGCCCGCGCCCGGCTCGCCTCCAGCCCGGCGAGGTCGAGCCGCGCGATCGTCCAGCCGTCGCGGCCCGCGCTCGACGCGACCACGCCGTCGGCCGGCAGGCCGACGTCCATCGGCGCGTACAGCGCCGCCTCGCCGGTGTTGACGTCCAGCGCCGCGCTCCACGGCGCCTCGCCGGCGGTCACCGCCTGCGCGACGAAGCAGCGGTTCTCCAGCGCGCGCGCCAGGCAGCCCACGCGCACCCGCGTCGCGCCGGCCTCGGTGTCGGTGCAGCTCGGCGCCAGGATCAGCCGCGCGCCCGCTTCCGCCTGCGCGCGCACCGGCAGCGGGAACTCGATGTCGTAGCACACCGCCACGCCGAAGCGCAGCCCGCGGTAGTCGAACACCTGCAGCGCGTCGCCGCCGTCGAGGGTGCCGGCGCCCTTCTCGAACCCGGTCAGCTGCAGCTTGTCCTGCCAGGCGTGGCCGCCTTCCGGCGCGAACACGTCGGCGCGGTTGCGGTAGCGGCCGCCGCCGGCGTCGACGAGGAAGGTGCCCGGCTGCACCAGCAGCCCGGTCTCGCGGGCCAGCTCGGCGAACAGCGCGATCCAGTCGGCGCGCAGCGACTGGATCGCCGAGAGCGAGGCCTCCAGCCGCTCGCCGACTTCCGCGCCGAACGCGGCCGCCAGTTCCAGAGACAGGTACTCGGGCAGCACCGCGATGTCGGCGCCCGCGGCCGCCGCCTCGCGCAGCCAGCGGCGCTGGGTCTCGGCGAAATCGTCGAAGCGCGCCGGCCGGCCGATCGGGTAGCGCGCGACCGCGACCTTCACCGCCCGGCCTCCAGCGGCCGGGTCCAGAAGGTCAGGCGGTGGTCCGCCTCGCCGCGCCCGTGCTCGCGCCAGCGCAGCCGCATGGCCAGTTCCGGCCGGCGGACGTAGCCGCGCGCGCGCCAGAAGGCGTCGTTGGCGCGCGCGCCCGGCGGGCGGCGCGGATCGTCGGGCGCGCGGTCCACCGCGCAGAAGGCGGTCAGCCCGAAGCGGCCCAGCATGCGCGCGTGCGCCTCGCGCTCGTCGAAGAACGCATGCCCCACGCCGAGCCCGCGGTGCGAGGGCAGCAGCACGGACTCGCCGAAGTAGAACACGCGCCCGGCGTCGAGGCCGGCGGCGTCGAACGGGGCGCGGAAGGCCTCGGCGTCGTCGGCCAGCGGCAGCCCGGTCGAAGCGCCCACCACCACGTCGCCGTCGCGCGCCAGCACGAACACGCTGTCTGGCGAGCGCGCGTAGGCGGCGAGGTACTCGCGCTCGTAGCCGGGATCGCCTTCGTAGAGATAGGGCCAGTCGGCGAAGACGGTCGTCCGCAGGCGGGCGACGTCGTCCAGCCAGGGCGCGATGTCGGCGCCGCGCACGCGGACGATGTGGGGGCGGGAAGGCAAGGCGGCGGGGCTCGTGTCGGGTGGACAGGGCTGGCCCGCGGATCGTGGGACGCGCGGCCCGGCCGGCAGTATGCTGCCCCGTGCATCGCTCCGATGCCACCGGGGAAGACGCATGAACACGACGCCTTCCGCGGCACGCCCGGGTTGGTTCCGGATCGTGGCCGCGCTGCTCCTGTTGTGGAACCTGTTCGGATTGTGGTCGTTCTGGTCGCAGTACTCCCTGACGCCGGAACGGGTCGCGGCGCTGCCGGAGGCGCAGCGCGGCCTGTTCGAAGCGATGCCCGCCTGGGCCTGGATCGCCTACGGCGTGGCGGTGCTGGCCGGCACGGCCGGCGCATCGCTGCTGTTGCTGGGCAGGCGCCTGGCACTGCCGATCTTCTGGGTGTCGCTGGCCGCCGTTCTCGTCCAGTTCGGCTACGCCTTCGGGCCCGGTCGCGCGGTCCAGGCACTGGGCGCAGCCGCGGCGCTGCCGGTGCCGATCGTCATCGTCGCGATCGCGATCGTGCAGGTCTGGCTGGCGCGCCGGGCGAGCGCGCGGGGCTGGATCGCTTAGCGGAACGGGCCGCCATCCGCATCGGGCGGCGCGCCCCAGGTCCGTGCGCGCGCGCATCGGGGAACCGCGCCCGCTCCGCTTCTCCGGGGTGGCGCGGGGCCCTGGCGACGACCCGCTCCGGTGCGCGCGGCCGGAGCGCGCCGGCGACTGCCGTGGCGCCGGATCGAGGCCGACCGCGGAGCCGCGGCGCCTCGACGGGCGGCGCGCTCCCCCTTTGTCATCGCGCCGCGGCGGCGTCATCATGCTGCGGTCCCCGAAGGAACCTTCCATGCGCCCGCCGCTGCCGATGCTGCTGCTGTGCCTGCTGGCGGGCTGCGCGACGACGCCGCAGGCCTCGACCGATACCGTCTTCCTGGTGGTCCGGCACGCCGAGAAGGCCACCGGCGCCGGCGAGGACCCAATGCTGAGCGAGGCCGGCCGCAGCCGCGCGCAGTCGCTGGCCTCGCTGCTCGGCGACGCGCCGCTGCGCGCGGTCTACGCCACGCCCACGCACCGCGCGCGCGACACCGCGCGGCCCACCGCGCAGCGCCGCGGCCTGCAGGTGCGCGAGTACGACGCCGCGCGGCCGCCCTCGGAGACCGCCACCCTGCTGCACATGCGCCATGCCGGCCAGCAGGTGCTGATGGTCGGGCACAGCGACACCGTGCCCGTCCTGGTGTCCTCGCTGTGCGCCTGCCCGGTGGCGCCGCTCGACGAGGGCGCCTACGGCGACCTCTACGAGATCCGCATCGGCGCCGACGGCCACGCCACCCTGCTCCGGCGCAGGTTCTAGGTGGGCGGCGTCTTCGGCGACTGGGACGGCAGCGTGCAGGCCGCGCGCGCGCTGCAGCACGAGCTCGCCAAGCGGGTGCTGCTGCGCGACGACTACCCGCAGCCGCTGGCGACCGTCGCCGGCTTCGACGTCGGCTTCGAGGACGACGGCGCGACCACGCGCGCGGCCGCGGTCCTGCTCGACGCGCGCACCCTGGCGCCGCTGGACGCGCAGGTCGCGCGGGTGCCGACCTCCATGCCCTACGTCCCCGGCCTGCTGAGCTTCCGCGAGCTGCCGGCGCTGCTGGCCGCGCTGGCGCAGCTGGCCGCCCCGCCGGAGCTGGTGTTCGTCGACGGCCAGGGCATCGCCCATCCGCGCCGGCTGGGGATCGCCGCGCACTTCGGGGTGGCGACCGGGCTGCCGGCCGTCGGCGTCGCCAAGAAGGTCCTGGCCGGCGACGCGGTCGCGCCCGGGCCGCTGCCCGGCGACCGCTCGCCGCTGGTCCACCGCGGCGAGGTGGTCGGCACCCTGCTGCGCAGCAAGGCGCGCTGCAACCCGCTGGTGGTCTCGCCCGGCCACCGCGTCTCGCTGGAGGGCGCGGTGGCGCTGACCAAGCGCTACCTGGCCGGCTACCGGCTGCCGGAACCGACCCGGCTCGCCGACCGCCTGGCCTCGCGCCGCGACGCGCCGCGTTGAGCGCGCCGGCGCGCCTGACCGGCCTGCCGCCGGTGTCTCGCCCCAACGCACGCGTGCTCGTGCTCGGCAGCATGCCGGGCGCGGCTTCGCTCGCCGCGCAGCGCTACTACGCGCATCCCCGCAACGCGTTCTGGCCGATCATGGACGCGATCGCCGGCGCGTCGCCCGGCCTGCCCTACCCGCGGCGGCTGTCGCGGCTGCGCGCGTCGGGGATCGCACTGTGGGACGTGCTGGCGCACTGCGTGCGGCCCGGCAGCCTGGACGCGCGCATCGAACCGGCGAGCATGGTCGCCAACGACTTCGCCGCCTTCTTCGCCGCCCACCCGCGCCTGCGCCTGGTCGCCTTCAACGGCGGCACCGCCGCGCAGGCCTTCGCCCGCCATGCCGCGGCGACGCTGCCGCCGGGGCTGGCGACGGTGCGCCTGCCCTCCACCAGCCCGGCGCACGCCGCGCGCTCGCAGGCCGAGAAGCTGGCCGCGTGGAAGGCGGCGCTGGCGCCGCACCTGGGCTGAGCCGCACCGCCGGCCGCTGGAACGCAGGGTTTCCGCGCCGCGACGCCGCGCGCGGCGCGACGTGCCACGCTGGGCGCCTCCTTCGCCGAGCCCCGCCATGACCCTCGCCATCGAGCCGCGCAGCCACGACCTGGGCGGCGGCTTCACCGTCCGCCGCGCGGTGCCCACGCTGCAGATGCGCAGCGTCGGCCCGTTCGTGTTCGTCGACCACATGGGGCCGGCGGTGTTCGAGCCTGGCGCCGGCATCGACGTGCGCCCGCACCCGCACATCGGCCTGGCCACCGTGACCTTCCTGTGGAGCGGCGGCTTGCGCCACCGCGACAGCCTCGGCTCGCTGCAGGACATCCTGCCGGGCGACGTGAACTGGATGACCGCCGGCCGCGGCATCGCGCACTCCGAGCGCACGCCGCCGGGGCTGCGCGCGGACGGCCACCCGCTGCACGGCATGCAGACCTGGGTCGGGCTGCCGCAGCGCCACGAGGACACCGCGCCCGCCTTCCACCACCACCCCGCCGCCACCCTGCCGCAGCTGGCCCGCCGCGGCGCGCTGCTGCGGCTGATCGCCGGGCGCGCCCACGGCGAGGAATCGCCCGTGCGCGCCTTCAGCGAGATCCTCAACGTGGCCATCGATCTCGCCGCCGAGGCCGAGACCGCGATCGAGCCCAGCCATCGCGAGCGCGCGCTGTACGTGCTGGAGGGCGAGGCGCAGCTCGACGGCGCCGACGTCCCCGCGCGCCGGCTGCTGGTGCTCGATCCCGGCGCCACCGCCACGCTGCGCGCGAAGACGCCGCTGAAGGCGATGCTGTTCGGCGGCGAACCGCTCGACGGCCGGCGCCACCTGTGGTGGAACTTCGTGTCGTCCTCGCAGGAGCGGATCGAGCAGGCCAAGGCCGACTGGCGCGCCGGCCGCTTCGGCACCGTCCCCGGCGACGAGGACGAGTTCATCCCGCTGCCGGAAAGGTGACGGCGGGCACCATTTGTCACGCGCCGCGCGCGGGGCTAAGGTCGTCGCGGGAGGGTCGTCGCGCGACACCGAGGGGGATCGTCATGCAGGGGAAGTCATCCGGACCGTTCCGGCCGATCGCCGGCGCGCTCGCGTTGGCGTTCGCCGCGGCAGCGTCAGGCGCGCTCGCGCAGCAGCCGGGCGACTGCCCGGCGCTGCCGGCCGACGCCGGCCTGGAATGGACGCGGCGCGGGGGCGAGGCGTTCCTGATCTGCCGCGCGGTGGACGCCGCCGGCCGCGAGGCCTTCGGCCTCTACCTCGCCGAGCGCTCGCCGTTCGAGCCGCGCCGCAACGCCCGCGAGGAGCGCGGCACCGTCGCCGGGCAGGACGTGCGCTGGTACCGCGGCGAGGATGCCGCCGACCCGGACAAGCTGGTGCGCGAGACCCTGGTGACGCTGGAGGACGGGCGCGTGATGCACGTCTGGCTGCACGCGCGCGACCGCGACCAGCTGCAGCGCAACCAGCGGCTGGTCGAGGGACTGGAGTTCGACGAGGCGCTGCTGAGCCGGAAGTGAGGACGCGCCGGCGGCGGCGAGGTCGCGCGCGAGCGCGCTCCTACCGGAGCACTCGCTTTGCGCGCCGGCACCGCCGGAGCGCCGCCGCCCTCAGAAGCGGCCTTCCTGGAAGTCCACGAAGGCCTGCATCAGCTCCTGCCGGGTGTTCATGACGAAGGGCCCGTGGCGGGCGACCGGCTCGCGCAGCGGCCGGCCGGCGACCACGATGGCGCGCGCCTCGGCGCCGGCCGCCTGCAGCCGCAGCAGGTCGCCGCCGCCCAGCACCGCCAGCTCCTGCGCGTCGAGCTCGCGCGCGTCCTCGCCGGCGCCCACCGCCAGCCCGCCCTCGTAGACGTAGACGAAGGCGTTGTGGCCCTCGGGCAGCGCGTGTTCCCAGGCGCGGCCGGGCTGCAGGCGCACGTCGAGGTAGACCGGGTCGGTGGCCGGCTGCGCGATCGGGCCGACGGTCTCGCCGACGCGGCCGGCGATCACCTTCACCTCCACGCCGTCGGCCGGGCGCGCGGCCGGGATCGTCTCCGGGCCGAACTCCTGGTAGCGCGGCGCGCGCATCTTGTCCCTGGCCGGCAGGTTCACCCACAGCTGGAAGCCGCGCATGCGGCCGGCCTCCTGCTCGGGCATCTCGGAATGCACCAGGCCGCTGCCCGCGGTCATCCACTGCACCCCGCCGGGCACCAGCAGGCCCTCGTGGCCGTGGTTGTCGCGGTGGCGCATGCGCCCGTCGAGCATGTAGGTCACGGTCTCGAAGCCGCGGTGCGGGTGGTCGGGGAAGCCGCCGATGTAGTCCTCGGCGCGGTCGGTGCCGAACTCGTCGAGCAGCAGGAACGGATCGAGGTCGGGCAGGCGCGGGCCGCCGATGACGCGGGTCAGGCGGACGCCGGCGCCGTCGGAGGTCGCGGTGCCGCGCAGCCGGGTGGCGACGCGGGCGTAGCGGGCGGGGGTGTCGGCGCTCATGGACGGTTCCTCGGGACAGAGACCCCAAGATGGGGCCGGCGGCGCGGCGGCGCACCGGCACCGGTGGAACGCAGGGTTACGCCGGCGCCCGCGCCCCGTCCGGCCGGCGCAGCCGCCAGGCGCGGTGGATGCGCGGGTTGCGGGCGAAGTCCGGCGGGATGGTGTCGGCGCTGATCTCCTCGCAATCGGCGAACGCGGCGATCTGCTCGACGTCGAGGCGGAAGCGGCGGAAGTTGTTGCTGAAGTACAGCACGCCGCGCGGCGACAGCCGCGCCACCGCCGCGCGCAGCAGGCGCACGTGCTCGCGCTGCACGTCGAAGTCGTCGGCGCGCGCGGAGTTGGAGAAGGTCGGCGGGTCGCAGAACACCAGGTCGTACTCGCCGCGCTCGGCCTCCAGCCACTGCAGCGCGTCGGCCTGCACCAGCCGGTGCGCCGGCCCGCCCACGCCGTTGGCGGCGAGGTTGTCGGCCAGCCATTGCAGGTAGGTGGCGGACAGGTCGACGCTGGTCGTCCGCGCCGCGCCGCCCACCGCGGCCTGCACGGTGGCGGCGCCGGTGTAGCAGAACAGGTTGAGGAAGCGCAGGCCCCCGGCCTCGGCGGCGATGCGCTCGCGCAGCGGCCGGTGGTCCAGGAACAGGCCGGTGTCGAGGTAGTCGAACAGGTTCACCCGCAGCCGCGCGCCGCCCTCGCGCACGACGAGGTACTCGCCGCGCGCGTCGAAGCGGCCGTACTTGCTGCCGCCGCGCCCGCGCGCGCGCGTCTTCACCGACACCCGCTCGCGCGGCACCTCGAGGACCTCGCGCGCGGCCGCCAGCAGGTCGGCCAGGCGGCGCCGCGCCACCTCCTCGGGGACGTCGGCCGGCGCGGCGTACTCCTGCACGTGCAGCCAGGGCCGGTCGGGCGCGTCGTCGGGAGTGTAGACGTCGATGGCGGCGGCGTACTCGGGCAGGTCGGCGTCGTAGGCCCGCCAGCACGACACCTGCGCCTGCGCGCGCCAGCGCCGGCTCGCGCGCAGGGTCTTGCGCAGGCGGTTGGCGACCATCGCCGCGCCCTCCGAGAGCGGCCGCGCCGGCGCCTCGGCGCGCTCGGCGCCAGCGACCGGATCGACCGCCAGCAGCACGCACTCAAGCGGCCCGTTGAACACCGCGTAGGCCTTGCGCGCGCGCAGCCCGGTGGCGCGCGCGAGCGCGTCGTCGCCGCACAGCAGGCTGGCGCGCCAGCCGGGCACCGTGCGCCGCAGCGCCTCGCCCAGCGTGCGATAGAGGGCGGGATCGGCGGCCAGGCGGGCGTCGTAGGGCGGGTTGGCGACCGCCAGGCCGGTCGCTGCCGAGGCGAGCCCCGGCGCGAGATCCTGCGGCTGCAGTGCGCGCAGGTCGCCGACCCGGAAGTCGATCGCCTCCGCCACCCCAGCGCGCGCGGCGTTGGCGCGCGCGGACTCGATCGCCTGCGGATCGAGGTCGACGCCCTGGAAGCGCGGCGCGAGACGCGCCAGGCCGGCGTCGGCCCGTGCGCGCGCCTCGTCCACCAGCGCCTGCCAGGCGCCGGCGTCGAAGCCGGACCAGCGGGTCGGCGGGCGGCCGCCGTCGCGGCCCAGGCCGGGTGCCACGTCGGCCGCCATCAGCGCGCCCTCGATGACCAGCGTGCCGCTGCCGCACATCGGGTCCAGCAGCGCGCCGCCCTCGCCGTGCAGGCGGTCCCAGCCGCCGCGCAGCAGCACCGCCGCCGCCAGGTTCTCCTTCAGCGGCGCCTCGTGGCGGGCCTGGCGCCAGCCGCGGCGATGCAGCGGGCCGCCGCCCAGGTCGACCGACAGCTTCGCGCGGCCCTTGCGCACCAGCAGGTGCAGGCGCAGGTCGGGCGCGTCCAGGTCCACGTCCGGGCGGCTGCCGTCGTGGGCGCGCATCGCGTCGACCACCGCGTCCTTGATCCGCTGGGCGGCGTAGCGCGCGTGGGTGATCGCGGCGCCCGAGACGTGCGCGTCCACCGCCAGCGTCGCCCCGGGCGGCAGCTGCGCCGGCCAGTCCAGCGCCCGCGCGCCGGCGTACAGGGCCTGCTCGTCGGGGCAGTCGTAGTCGGCCAGCGGCCACAGCACCCGGCTGGCCAGCCGCGACCACAGCACCGCGCGCTGGGCGTCGGCCGGCCCGCCCTCGACGTTGACGCCGGCCACCGCGGCGGTGGCACGGGCGCAGCCCAGCGCCGACAGCTCGTCGGCCAGCAGGTACTCGAGGCCCTTGGGGCAGGAAGCGAAGAAGTTCACGCGGGTCCGTGGCGGAAGGCAGGCCGGCATTCTGCCCTACCGCGCCGGCTTCCCGATCGTCGCCGTTCCGTAGGAGCGGGGGGGGG
>NZ_JAIWPR010000008.1 GCF_021191635.1 Alterluteimonas quercicellularis | reverse complement strand
ACCGATGCCCAGGCGCCGCTGGTGCGCGGCGCGCAGCGGGCGCACCGCGCGCGAGGTCGCCGACGCGGCGCCGGCCACGGCCGAGGCCGCGGTGTCCAGGCTGCGCTCCAGCGCCGCCGGGTCGGTATGCGCGGCGGCGCCGTCGCGGTAGGTGACGATGAACTGGTCGAACGCGGCGTCGGCGGACAGGCCGCTCACGTCGACTTCGCCGGCCGCCACGGGCGCGGCGGCGATCGAGAACAGGGCCAGTGCGGTCGCGGTCGCCAGGACGCGGCGGCGCACGCCGCGGTGCTTGCTGTAGGACATCGAGTATTACCCCCGGAGTGGAAACTGCCGCTGCGCGGCCGGTTCGCCGGAATGCGACGCCGTGGTCCGATACTCGCCCCTGCGGCATCCCAGCCTGAACGCGAAGATTCGCAGTCGCCATCCCGGGAAACCGTGTTCGGCTTCCCGAATCGGCATGTGGGCGTCCTTGGCCGCCTCCGCCACGTCGCTTTGACCGGCGGACGGTTTCCGGGAGCGCCCGGGACCGCTATCGTGTCCGCCCGCCATCCGCCACGCCAGGAGTTCCGCATGTCCGCGACCGCCGCCGCTCCCTCCAAGCTCGCGCAACTGCGCGAGATGACCGTGGTGGTGGCCGACACCGGCGACGCGGAGGCGATCGCGCGGCTGAAGCCGGTGGACTGCACCACCAATCCCACCCTGGTGCGCAAGGCGCTGGACCTGCCGGTGTACGCGGACCTCGTGGAGCGCGAACTGGCGGCCGCGCGCGGGGCCGGCGGCGACGCCGAGGCGGCGGCGCGCGAGGTGGTGGACCGGCTGACCATCGGCCTGGGCGCGCGGCTGAGCGAGCTGGTGCCGGGCCGCGTGTCCACCGAGGTCGACGCGGACCTCTCCGACGACACCGAGGCGACGGTGGCCAAGGCGCGCGAGTTCATGGCGCGCTACGAGGCGGCCGGGATCGGGCGCGAGCGGGTGCTGATCAAGATCGCCTCGACCTGGGCGGGCATCCGCGCCGCCGAGCGGCTGCAGCGCGAGGGCATCGACTGCAACCTGACGCTGATCTTCAACCGCACCCAGGCGATCGCCTGCGCGGAGGCCGGCGCGTTCCTGATCTCGCCGTTCGTGGGCCGCATCCTCGACTGGTACAAGGCGCACGGCCAGGCGCCGGCGACGATCGACGACGATCCGGGCGTGCGCTTCGTGCGCGACGTGTACGCCGAGTTCAAGCGCCGCGGCGCGACCACCGTGGTGATGGGCGCCTCGTTCCGCTCCACCGCGCAGGTGGAGGCGCTGGCCGGCTGCGACCGGCTGACGATCTCGCCGGAACTGCTGCAGGCGCTGGAGCAGGACCACGGCGCATTGCCGCGCGCGCTGTCGCCGGAAGGACCCGACGGCGTGGCGCGCACGCCGGTGGACGCGGCGCAGTTCGAGGCGGACCTGGCCGCGGACGCGATGGCGAGCGAGAAGCTGGGCGAGGGCATCGCCGCGTTCGCCGCCGACCTGGCCGCACTGCGCGCCTCGGTGGCCGAGCGGCTGCGCGCCTGACGTCCGCCTGCGCGTGAGCCCGATCCGCATCGTCGCGGCGGTGGTGGCCGACGCCGGCGGCCGCGTGCTGCTGGTGCGCAAGCGCGGCTCGGCGGTCTTCATCCAGCCCGGCGGCAAGCCCGACCCGGGCGAGGACGACGCGACGGCGCTGGCCCGAGAGCTGGACGAGGAACTGGGCGTGCGGCTGCTGCCCGGTTCGCTGCGCGCGCTGGGCGAGTTCGAGGACGCGGCGGTCAACGAGCCCGGCCGGCGCGTGCGGGCGCGGGCCTACGCCTGCGCGATCGAGGGCATGCCGCGGGCGCGGGCGGAGATCGAAGCGCTGGCCTGGGTGGCGCCGGCGGGCCCCTACGCGGTGCCGGTGGCGCCGCTGAGCGCGCGGCACATCCTGCCGGCCTGGCAGGCGTTCGCCCTGTAGGAGCGCGCTCGCGCGCGACCGGGCTTTCCCCGCAACACCTGTCGCGCGCAAGCGCGCGCCTACGAAGAAGCGGGCGGCCCTTTGCAGGCGCGCGCTCGCGCGCGACCGGCTTTCCCCGCGTCGTCTGTCGCGCGCAAGCGCGCTCCTACACGGGTTCGGCCACCACCAGCCAGTTGTTGAACGGCGTGCTGCCGTAGAGCGGCGCGAAGGTGGCGCGCAGGCCGGCGGCCTCCAGCATCGCCTGCAGGCCGTCGCGGGTCGGGTAGCAGCGTGCGCGCTCCTGCATCCAGCCGATCAGGTTGGCCAGCCGGTCGGTGACGCGGGTGGTGCGGCCGCGGCCGCTGTCGTCGCCCAGGCCGGTGCGGATCACCAGCCGCGCGTCGCCGTCGAGCATGGCGGCCACCGTCGACAGCAGCGCCTGCTGGGCCTCGTGCGGCAGGTACTGCAGCACGTCGAGGATCGCCACGCTACCGCGGTGGTCGGGCGTCTCGCGGGCCAGGTCGACGACGTCGAAGGTCACCCCGTCCAGCCCGGCCCCGGCGGCGACGCGGCGGCCGCGGGCGATCTTGTCGGCGTCGATGTCCACGCCGCGGTAGGCCAGGGCCTGCCCGTCCTGCCGCAGCGCGTGCGCGAGCAGGCCCAGGCCGCAGCCGAGGTCGAGCAGCGGCGCGCGGGTGCCGCGCAGCGCGGCCAGCACGCCCGGGTAGAGCGGGTCGCTGCGCAGCTTGATGAGCGTGTAGAAGTAGTCGTGCCGGTTGCCCAGCGGGTGCCGCGGCGCGAACGCGCGCGCGATGCGGCGGGCGCGGTCGCGCTCCAGCGGGCGGCCGTGGGTGGCGGCGATCGCCTGGGCCAGTTCGCTCATGCCGACCCCGGTTCTGCTCCGAGCAGGCGCCGTGCCTCGGGCAGCGCGAGCGCGGTCCACTCCGCGTACATCGCCGCCGAGGGGTGCAAGCCGTCCTCGGCCAGCATCGACGGGTGCGCGCCGCGCGCGCGGCTGACCGGCGCCACGTCGACCCAGCCGGTGCCGTGGGTGGCGCAGCGCTCGCCGGCGGTGGCGTTGTAGGCGTCGATGTCGCGCGCGATCGCAGCCGGGTCGCGGCCGGAAGCCTGCCCGTACGGGGTCACCCCCCAGTCGGGGATCGACAGCGCCAGCACCCGGTCGGCGCGGCCGCCGGCGAAGCCGATCGCGCGCAGCAGCAGCGCGTCGTAGCGTGCGCGATATTCGTCGACATCGTGGCCGCGGTACTGGTCGTTGACGCCGATCAGCAGGGTCACCAGGTCGAACGGGCCCTGCGGGTCGGCGGCGTCGATGGCCGCGTCCAGTTCGTCGGTGGTCCAGCCGGTCGCGGCGACGATCTGCGGCTCGCCGGCGGGCAGGCCGGCCTCGCGCAGCGCGCGCGCGAGCTGCACCGGCCAGCGCCCGTCCGGCGCCACGCCCTCGCCGATGGTGTAGCTGTCGCCCAGGGCGAGCACGGGGAGCGCGCCCGCCGTCATCGCGCCGCCTCGCCTGTCCCGCGCGGGCGCGGCCGCTCAGCCATGCGCGCTCAACGGGACTTGCGGGAAGGGCACCACCTTGCCCGCGGCCTCGGCGCGCCGTGCGAGCACGCGGTCGATGCGGCGGAACACCTCGCGCAGCTGGTCGGGCTGCGGCAGCAGGGTGACGCGGAAGTGGTTGCGGTAGGGCACGTTGAAGCTGGAGCCGGGCACCACCAGCACGTCCTCGGTCTCCATCAGCTCCAGCGCGAAGGCGTGGTCATCGAAGCCTTCGGCGGCCGCGCCGCGCACGCCGGGGAAGGCGTACAGCGCGCCCTCGGGGGCGTGCAGCGTCAGGTGCTCGCTGGCCGCGCAGCTCTCGATCACCGCGCGCCGGGCCTCGTACAGCCGGCCGTCGGCGCGGCACAGCGCGCCGATGGTGTCGGCGCCGTGCAGCGCGGCCTCGATCGCGAACTGGCCCGGCACGTTGGCGCACAGGCGCAGCGCGCCCAGCAGGTCCATCGCGTGGTGGTAGTCGCCGCTGGCGATCGGGTCGCCCGACAGCACCGCCCAGCCCACGCGCCAGCCGCAGGCGCGGTGCACCTTCGACAGCCCGCCGAAGGACACGCAGGGCAGGTCGCCGGCCAGCGGCGCCAGCGGCTCGAAGCGGGCCTCGTCGTACAGCACGCCGTCGTAGATCTCGTCCACCATCAGCAGCAGGCGGTGCTTCGCGGCGATGGCGACGATGCGCTCGAGCAGCGCGCGCGGGTAGACCGCGCCGGTGGGGTTGTTGGGGTTGATCAGCACGATCGCGCGGGTGCGCGAGGACACCAGCGCCTCGATCTCGTCCGGGTCGGGCAGGAAGCCCTGGGTGGCGTGGCAGCGGTAGTAGACCGGGCGGCCGTCGTTGAGGATCGTCGCCGCCGACCACAGCGGGTAGTCGGGCGAGGGCAGCAGCACCTCGTCGCCCGGGTTGAGCAGCGCGCGCAGCGAGATGTCGATCAGCTCGCTGACGCCGTTGCCCACGAACACCCGCTCCGGGGTCACCGAGGGTGCGCCGCGCGCGCGGTGGAAGGCGGCGATGGCCTCGCGCGCGGCCGGCAGGCCCTGCTGGTGGGTGTAGGGATCGGTGTCGTGGATGTGGTCGGCGATCGCGCGCTGCAGGTGCTCGGGCGCGCGGAACCCGAACGCGCCCGGATTGCCGATGTTGAGCTTGATCAGCGTGCGCCCCTGGGCCTCGAGCTCCCGGGCTCGCCGGGCCAGTTCTCCGCGGATCTCGTAACGGACTTCGGACAGGCGCTCGCGGGTCTTCAGGCTGGGCATGGGGGCGGGGGCGATGGGGGTGGAAAACGCGGGGAAAACGCCGCCACAGCCTAGCGGAAAACCCGCGCGGCCGCGCGCCGGTGCGCGACACGCACTAGAATCCGCGCCATGGCGTCGCCGACTTCCTCCGCTTGAGCCTTCCGCCCGCCGGGCCGGCATCCGACGCGCTGCGCGCGATCGGCTGGCCGTTCGCGGGCGCGGTGGAGGACGCGGCCTGGCGGGACGCGATCGACGCCCACCCCGGCGCCGCGCCCGCCCGCGTGGTCGAGCAGCACCGCACCGGCTACGTGGTCAGCCGCGGCCCGGGCGACGCCGCCCCGGCCGAGTCGCTGCCGGCCTGGCAGCTCGCGCGCTGCCCGCCGGAGGAGCGCGCCGCGGTCGGCGACTGGGTGCTGGTGGAATCGGGGCGCATCGTGGCGCTGCTGCCGCGGCGCACGGTGATCAAGCGCGGCGCCGCCGGCGAGCACTACCGGCAGCAGGTGATCGCCGCGAACATCGACCGGGTGCTGGTGGTGTCCGGGCTGGACGGCGACTTCAACCCGCGCCGGATCGAGCGCTACCTGCTGCTGGTGCGCGGCGGCGGCGCCGAACCGCTGGTGGTGCTGACCAAGGCCGATCGCGACGGCACCGACCCGCAGGCCGCGCTGGCCGCGCTGTCGTCGGTGCTGGGCGGCGAGGTGCCCGTGCTGGCGGTGGACGCGCGCGACCGCGCCAGCGTCGAGGCGCTGCAGCCCTGGCTCGGCCCCGGCATCACCGCGGTGCTGGTGGGCAGTTCCGGCGCCGGCAAGTCCACGCTGACCAACACCCTGCTCGGACGCGAGCGCATGCGCACCGCCGAGGTCCGCGCCAGCGACGACCGCGGCCGCCACACCACCACCCACCGCGCGCTGATCCCGCTGCCGTCCGGCGCCTGCCTCATCGACACGCCCGGCATGCGCGAGCTGAAGCCGACGGGCGAGGAGGACCTGGGCGGCAACTTCGCCGACGTGGAGGCGCTGGCCGAGGCCTGCCGCTTCCGCGACTGCCGCCATCTCGACGAGCCCGGCTGCGCGGTGCGCGCCGCGCTGGAGGCCGGCACGCTGGACGCCGCCCGCTACGCCGGCTACCTCAAGCTGCGCGACGAGGTGGCCGAGGCCGCGCGCCAGCTCGCCGCGCGCCGGCGCGCCCCCGCCCCCCCGCCTGGGGGCCGGCGGCGGCGCTAGCCGCACGCTGCGCGCGCGTCAGCCTTCCAGCGCCGCGCGCGCGGCCAGCGCCGCCAGCGCGGCCGCCAGCTCCGGGTCGCGCCCTTCGCGCACCGCGCGCCAGTCGATCTCCACCGCCACGTCCGGCGTCACCCCCGTCTTCTCGAGGGCGCGGCCGCCGGCGGTGGTCATGACGATCATGCCCACGTGCAGCAGGCCGCCGTCGGGCAGGTCGATGCCGCGGGTGCCGACCACGGCGCCGCGGGTGCGCTGGCCCACCACCTGGCCGCGCCCGGTCTCCTGCACGCGCGCGGCCAGCAGCTCCGATGCGCTGGCCGAGGCCGGGCCGGTCAGCACCGCCAGCGGCCCGTCGTAGGGGTGCGCGGGGGCGGGCGCGTACAGGCGCCGGTCGATCAGGCGCCCCTCCAGCACCGCGAATTCCTGCCGCTGCGGATAGAGAAAGGCATGCACCAGCGCGGCGGCGTCGATCGAGCCGCCGCCGTTGCGGCGCAGGTCCAGCACCAGCCCCGAGGGCGGCGCTTCGGCCAGCGCCCGCATCTGCTCCGAGAACCAGTCGAGGGTGGGCTTGTCGAAGTCGTCGAAGCGCAGGTAGGCGACGTCGCCCTCCAGGCGCCGCGCCTCGCGCCGCGGCAGCGGCGGCAGGGTGCGTGCGGCCAGGGCCAGGGTGCGCTCGGCGCCGGCCTCGTCGAGGAACACCACCTCGTCGGTGCGCCCGGCCAGCGGCGGGGCCGCGGCCTGCACCGGGCGGCCGTCGATGCGCAGCACCTCCCAGCCCGGCAGCACGCCGGCTTCGGCCGCGGGCGTGCCCGGCCGCACCATCGCCACAAGCCAGTCCTCGCCGACCACGGTCAGCACCATGCCGTAGCCGTCCTGCGCCTCGCCGGCCTTGCGCGCCGCGTAGCGCGCGCGCTCGGTCGGTCCGCGCGCGTAGGTGTGGTCGTCGTCCAGCAGGTCCAGCAGCGCCCCCAGCTCCGCGTAGAAGCCGGTCTCGTCGGCCTGGGCCAGCGCCGCGTCGCGGCGCGCGGCCGCCTGCGCGGCGAAGTCCACGCCGCCGAGGTCCTCGCGGTAGAACAGCCGCTGCACGTAGCCGGCCGCGGCGTCGTAGACCCGGGCGTTGAGGGCCGCGCGCTCCGGGGAGCCGTCGGGCGGGCGCGCCGCCGCCGGCAGCGTGCCGGAACGCTCGTAGGGGATGCTGCTGCAGGCGCCCAGGGCCAGCAGCAGGGCGAGGAAGGCACCGCGGAGGAACGAGCGCATGGCGGGAGCGTAGGCGATGATGCGGCCTCGCGTCGATGGGACCGGCAGGGGGCGCGTTGGAGCCGCGCGCCGCAATCGGCTAGCGTGCGCGCAACGCCGATGCGGAATCCGCCGATGCCCGATGCCGTCGCCCACCACGCCGCGCTCGACCGGCGCCTGATCGCCGCCGCGCGCGGCATCCGGGTGCTGGCGCTGTCCAGCTGGCCGGCGCGCGTGCAGCGCGACTTCCTGGACGCGGCCCTCGCCGGGCGCCTGGTCCTGCCGCGCGTGGCCTACCCGCGGCACGACTTCGCCGAGGCGCGGCACGAGCTGGACGCGATCGCCGCCGCCGCCGATCCCGCGCACCCGCTGGGCGCCTACCTCGTCGATTCCGCCCGCCAGTGGGCGGTGGCCGCGCAGATGCTGGAATCGCTCGGCACCGCGGCCGCCGGCGCGCACGCCCGCGCGCTGTACGGCGATCCCGACGACCCGCTGCCCGGCGGCGACCTCACCGCGCGCGACGCCGCGCGCCACTTCATCGGCATCGCCGACGAGCTCGACCGCGCGCTGCTGGCGCCGGCGGAACAGGTGGAGATCTCGGCCACCGCGCTGCAGCTGTGGCTGCAGGCCGAGCTGGACGGCTTCTTCGGCGGCCGCATCGTGCAGGTGGAGCTGGACCCGGAGCTGATCGCCAAGGCCGCCGCCGGCGCCTACCGCATCCGCCTGCGCGCCGGCGCCGCCTACAGCGACTACGACCGCCACCAGCTGCTGCAGCACGAGGCGCTGGTGCATTCGCTGACCGCGCTCAACGGCCGCGAGCAGCCGGTGCTGGGCAGCCTGGCGATGTCCTCGCCGCGGATCACCGCGGTGCAGGAGGGGCTGGCCACGTTCGCCGAGCAGATCACCGGCAACATCGACATCGAGCGGCTCAAGCGCATCGGCCTGCGCATCGAGGCGGTGGCGCTGGCGCAGGGCGGCGCGGACTTCGTCGAGGTCTACCGCTACTTCCTCGACGCCGGGCAGACCGCGGCGGAGAGCTTCGCCTCGGCCCAGCGCGTGTTCCGCGGGGTGCCGGTGGAGGGCGGTTCGGCGTTCACCAAGGACACCGTGTACCTGCGCGGCCTGGTCGACGTGCACACCTTCTTCCGCCGCGCGCTGGCCGCCGGCCGGCTGCGGCTGTGCCGGCTGCTGTTCGCCGGCAAGATGACGCTGGAGGACGTCGAGCGCTTCGAGCCGCTGTTCGACGACGGCACCCTGGTGCCGCCGCACTGGCTGCCGCCGTGGGTGGCGCGCGCCAACGGCCTGGCCGGCATGCTGGCCTTCTCGCTGTTCGCCAACCGCATCCGCCTCGACCGGCTGGCGCCGGCGGGATGACCGTGCCCGCGGCTTCGGCGACACTGCCGGCATGGACGCGCCCACCATCCTCGTCGCCGACGACCACCCGCTGTTCCGCGCCGCGGTGCTGCATGCGCTGCGCGAGGCGCTGCCGGGCGTGCGCGCGGTCGAGGCCGCCAGCGCCTCCGCGCTGGTCGCCGCGCTGGCGGCGCACCCCGAGCTCGACTTGGTGCTGCTGGACCTGGCGATGCCGGGCGCGCGCGGGCTGTCCTCGCTCGTGCACCTGCGCGGCGAGCGGCCCGAGGTGCCGGTGGTGGTCATCTCCTCCAACGACCACCCGCGCACGATCCGGCGCACCCAGCAGTTCGGCGCCGCCGGCTTCATCCCCAAGTCCTCGCCGGCCGAGACCATCGGCGCGGCGGTGGGCGCCGTGCTCGACGGCGGCGAGTGGTTCCCGCCGCTGACCGCCGAGCGCTCCGAGGCCGACGCCCAGCTCGCCACCCGCCTCGCCCAGCTGACCCCGCAACAGTTCCGGGTGCTGATGTGCCTCGCCGACGGCCTGCTCAACAAGCAGATCGCCTACGAGCTGGGGCTGGCCGAGAACACGGTGAAGGTGCACGTCACCGCGATCCTGAAGAAGCTGGAATGCCACAGCCGCACCCAGGCCGCGGTGCTGGTGAAGGCGCTGGAGCCGGAGGGCGAGGCCTGAGCGCGCCCGCGGCGCTTTCGTAGGAGCGCGCTCGCGCGCGACACGCCTTTACCACCGCACACGAGCAGCCGCCTCGGCATCGCCGGCACAGCCGGCAGCCGCGAGGACTTCGAGCGCCGGCCGATCGCATTCAAGGGTGCGGGGTCGATGACGCTGGGCATCTTCATGCGGGAGGCGGAACCGCGGTGTTTGAGGAGGTAACGGAATTTGTACACGTTAAGTCGCGGCCGAGAAATCGCGACTAGCAATAGGGTTGTTCGTGGCGGAGTGGCTGGGAGGCGTGGCTGATCATTTTAGTGCTTGATCAAGGGCGGTAATAAACGCTCTCGTATCCAAGAAGTAATTTGGATATGCTTTCTTAAGTGCTGAAATCGAGTCGACTGATACAAGTACAGCTTCCGCTCCGGTGGAATCATCCAAAGACCTCTCTATACGGAGATAGTCGTTCGTTGCGTGCTCTAGGTCTGTTCTGTGATAGCTTCTGACAGTTACAGTATCTGCACGAGGATCTAGAGTCATAAGAAAGTATTGCCCGTCTGCCACGGAACTTTCATCAAGTGCTTTAAGGGTGTCTCCATAGGCTTGAAGTCGCCGCTTGACATCAAGTGCGCTCGCCAATTCTCTCAATTCGTTGACGAGATCGCGGCGAGCTGAGGGTGTGTTTGGAACGACGGCAGTTCGTTCGCGCAAAGCGATTGCCGAACTCATTACTGTGAAAAATCGCAGCCATTCCTCGTGCCCCTGGCTGGACTTTAATGATTGTTTTAAGAATGTTCCAACTGTTTCTACAGCGGTTGCCCAGGCATGTTGAAGTAGAGAGCGTAATTGAATTTCAATCGATAATCCATTGTAACTTTCGCTTCGGTCGCTGAAATAGCGATATATTAAATGAATTCCGCGATATCCAGAATCTTTGGGAGTTTTTAGGTAGTCGTCTGTTCTTAAAAGCGCGTGCTTAACAGAGGATTCTTGGTGGGCAATTGCAAGGGCTCTCACTTGCGCTACATTCTTTACGACCGCGCGACAGCCCCCAATGTCCTGCATCTGTGACATTTTCATTGTTGGGTAGCGCCGGAGCTTCATCTCAATGGAATTCATTCGCTTAATGCGCTGTGCGATAAGTGCATTATTATCAATCTGCTTCGCACGCCTTCTCAGTCCTACCTGCATGGTGTTGAGGGGGAAGCTATGTGAGGCTCGCCAATTATTCATAACGGCCAGAGCATGCTGCAACTCATTTGTAGTAATGGATGGATTGATTAATGCTTTGCCAGCGCGATCGACTTCGCTCTTGCTGTATGCGGGAATGGCCCACGGCATAGTTGACTCCTGTCTGATCCTTAGCGTCTGCTGAAGTGTCTAATGCAGTACTGCTGCCAAGTATGGAGCAGATTAGGTGCTGTGGGAACGGTAGTCACGTTGGGGCAGTAAATTGTCTGGCTGCGTCCAGCTTCGATACGCAACGGGGCACCCATGTGTGATCGCGCGGTGGATTTGTTGCGGGATTTCCGTCCCCGAAAGTCGCGCCTCTCAGTCTCTGAACGCATTTGCTTTCATGCCAACTCGGAGGCATGCGCATACTATGCGCAGCCAATGGACTACCAGTACTACCGGGTCGACTTCATTTTCGAGGATGCCGAGCCGGCCCAACTGCGGGCCTGGATCGGGTTGAGCACCGCCGCGAAGGTCGACTTCTTCGAGGAGATGATCGAGCTCGCCTATCGCAATGGCGCGCTGTCGCCGGAGCGTCTCGCGCTTCGGGATCGCGCCTCGCCAGAGGGGCAGGCGCCATGACGCCCGGGTCGGGAGCCACCAGCAAGCGTGGCGGCGTTCGCCACCGCGACATCACCAACGGCGCCACCCTAGAACTAATGATCGGCCCGGAACCTTGACTGTGGCCGCGTCACCTCGTTGCCCTCGCTGTCCGATCTGGGGTTTGCGCTTTGCCGGTGAGGATACGGCGGCCGCACGCCCTGCCGCGGCGGCCGTCGCCGTGCGAATTCGGCCGCGTCACTACCGGTGTCGGGGCAGCGGCGCCACAAGCGGCGAGCGCCGGCAGGCCGAAGATGGCGTCAATGACGGGCGAGGGCGCCCGCTGCACGCCGTCAACGCCGGCGGGCCACGGCTGCGCGCATGGTGCGATGCGTATGCAGAGAGTGAGGTCACCCATGCCGCCAACTGTCGCCATGTGACCTCTAAGGCTGTTGCAGCCGCTAGTCGCACGATGATCGCGCGCTAATCCGGCACGCGCGTTGTCCGCTGGAAGGTGTGTCTGGTTGCGTTGGTTCATGGGAATAAATTTCCACGAGGGCCTATCGCAGCTTCCATCTGACTTTCCATGTCCACGCCAGAAATACGCCTCACGGCCGAAGCTGCGATAAACTGAGCATCCAAGGCCAAGGAAATAATTTCAAGTCGGGTTCGTTGTGTTTCTCTGTAGCGCTCATCTACATAATGAGGAAATTTGCCCAGCGCGTGCAAGAGTAATAGGTCGTCTCTATGGCTGCTATCTTTTGACATTTTTTCACCAAGCTTATTCAGGTCATGGCTGAATAGTTTTGGATTTTTCAAATCCCTCTCCGGCACACCAAGATGCAACAACGTGCCTTTTATGGCCAGTTCGGCAGTCAGGCAGATGGGTTGCAGCACCGCGCTGCCAATTGAGCCGGACTGAGAAAGACTTTCGGCGACCAGTTTCAGTTGCTTGGCGGCAAGACCCCAGAATGTCGAAGTGTTTTTATGTTGGGCTGCCACCTGACTAATGCCGTACACGAGGTCGTACATGTCAGCAAAAGCAAATGCTGATCTTTCCGTGATCTTGCGGTCGCCGCGACACCAGGTCACCCATTCCTGATGATTCGAAAAGCCCAATCCCTTACTGACAGTTAGGTTGACAGTCCCAAAGGCGATGCCAATCGTTACTTTCTTGACGCGATCCACCGATGCGGCTAAGCCTGTCCCCATGCCTGGCCAAGTGAATTTCACTTCAGGAATTAGCCGCTCGTATGCTTGCTCAATTTCACGCACTTGGGGGTTGCCGCCAACTCCGATGGAAAACTGTTCACCTAGAAGCTCTATTGCTGCGCGGAGAGGGCGAGCGTGGAATGGGATGTCTTCCTGTGCAAAGCGTTCATCCAATCTAAAAATATCGTTGTCCGTAAACTTAATCATCAAAATTCCTGATTTTTTAGAAAATTCTGGATTAAATAAAAATAGAGGGAATTAATTTTACTGGGTGATCATAGGGAGTCGCAGAGGCGTCTCCGGCTTGCAGGCTACGCTGCTCCGGGCTGGCTATTCGCTTAGCTCTGATGGGGACTCGCATTCGCCAACCTACTACCTTCCTGACGTCCGCGGCCCAGCTTCTAGATCAGGGCCTGGTGCTGCCCAGCACGTAGGAGCGTTCACGGCTACGAACGGCGTCGCCGCCATGTGCGAACATTGAGACATTAACGCAACCAATGAGCAAGCCTCAGAGCGTCTGGCAGATTCTGGCTATACATTCGTTCGTCTCCCTTGACATCACGATTTTACCGTCGCAGACTCGCCTCAAGGAGCGTCGAAACTCCTCGAACAGCGGTCCCCACCTCCGACAATCCGGTGGGTTTTTTGTGCCTGCATGGTTTTTGCAGGCACGACCGATGCGATGCCTGCGTCGGGAGGGTGGCTAATACAACACCCGTAAGGGGAATACGCCCGCCGTCTGTTCGCGGTTTCGAACCTCCCGACTTCCCATCCGCCGCGCGCGGCGGGTGGGCCACTTCGATGGAGTGAGGAGGTTGTGATGTCGCATCGTGAACCGAACGATCCTGTTATGCATGCCCTGCCGGAGGAAAGCCGACGGCGGTTGCAACAGTTGCACGGCCATATCGCGTTTCTCTTTCGGCTGGCACGCGCGTCCACGCATGGCGAGGCGCAGGCCCGCGCGCCTGTCGGGCGCTTCGCCAAAACGCGCAGCGGCGTCCGCGGGGATCGGTTGGCGTACACCCGCGCGCGTCGCCGCCCCGCGTTGCAGCGGAATCCGCTTCGCTTCGGGAGCGCGTCATGAGCCGCTCCCAGCGGGCGGGCCGGTCTTCTTTGCCCGTGCCCGGACCGGCTTCGCGCCCCGACGGCGACCAGCGCGATTGGACTCTGTGGGAAGCCCCGGACTGGTTTTCCCAGACGTTCACGCCGCACCCGCCAACCGAGGAAGCACTTCGGCGGCTCGCCAACCTCCCGCGTTCCCGCACGCCGGTGCGTTGCACGATGGGCTACCAGTACTACGACGAGTGGCAGGGCGATCAGCGCGTGGGCTGCGCCGTGCCGAAGCTGCAGCTTTCGGGCCGCTGGCTCGCGGAACACGGTTTCGAGGTCGGCGACGAGCTGCAAGTATCGGTCGGGCAGGGCGTGCTGCTGATCAGCCGGCGGCGGCAGGCGGGCTGAGGCCGGGCCCGGTGCGGGTTCCGGGGCGGCTGGCCGAATGCCGGCCGTCTCGGACCCTTGCTACGCCTGGGCCAGTGACTCGCACTTTACTCGCCTCTGCTTCCTTCTTTCGATCAGGCAGCGCCCAGCGCCCGCAGGTTTTCCTGTCGCACTTCTTCCAGCAGCGCCCGCGCCGCCTCGGGCCCTTGTCGAAGACTTGTCCTCAGCCGATTGCAATGCACGAAGTCTTTCGGATGCAAGATGGGCAGCAGGCCGTCCAGCAATTCGGCGGCAAGCGCGTTCTGGCCAAGCAGTACCAACGTTGCGGCATAGGTCAGGCGCGCATGCGGGTTCCCGAGGTGCGCGGATTCCAGATAGCGGGCGAATTCCGACAAGCTCATCGGCATGTCCGCGGCGAGGGCATCGCCTACCTCGGGCGAGGCCATGACGTAATCGACAATGGCTTCCTCTGGCATATCTCCTTTTTCAATGAACGCATGCCCAGGCAGGCGATTGCTGTAGGAAAGGTTCGGGCCAGAGAAATCGAACAGGGGGAATCGGAAAATCCAGATATAGAGGCCTTGGGATACGTGTTCCAGGGCGACTCCTTGAAGGATGTATTCGAAGTCGCTCCTGAAGAAGTACGCACCGGAGCTTTGGAGGCCATCCACCCGGTCATGCATTAGCCGAGACAGCAAATATTTGTTCATTGGCTCAATATCGTGAAGCGGCACGGTTGCCTGTGGCGTCGTGGGAGGATCTGTGATCGGATCGCGCTTGGTCGTGCTGTCTCTGAATCTGGGTACACGCCACGCGCTCTCGTAAAGCCGGACCGCAGCGGCTGGGCCAAGCCGACGGAGCCACGTGGCCTGAATCGCGCAGCTAGAGTGCAGGACGCTGATATATCGAAAGAGCGATGCCCAATTGTCTCGGAATTCTTCTTATTGATTACGTATCTATTGACTTGTCAATACGGCTTTTATTTTTGATCTGAAGAAGTGATCTGAGCATCTCAATTGCCATTGGGATAAGTAACGCAAGCATGATTCCAATAAGGCCTAGCCAATTACCAAGCACCACAAGCCCTACGACGGTAATAAGGATGAGAAGGAAAGAATAGAATAATAAATTCATCCCTGTTCTCTCAAATATTGGAATCTCGAAGATCGATGAATGAAAAATACATCATCGCATTCTTGCTCAGGCCTTGCTTGGCTGATCTTTCCAGGCCGATTCATTTATTATGGGTCAGGTGGCGCTTTAAAATCCATCCATTCCAGAATTCCACTAGAGTGACCAGCAGGAAAAAGCCTGCCAGGTATCCAAGCAGTTGCGTGACCCAGTATGCCTCTAGCACGAATGCGATCAGCATGGCCGCTAAAAGAAACGAGACAAGCCTCGTTCCACTCTTTGCCCGGGCCCGAGATTGTTCAATGCGCTTATCAATTTTCATTGCGCACACTCGCAGTCAGCTCCAAATGCAGAAGTCGCCCGAAAACCATAAATGCCTAGAACAGAAATCTTGACTGCCCCGGTCGCAGCCTGCGGCGCAAGGGCCTCATCCACTGCCTGGTTTAATAATGTTGATCGAGTGGGGGGCGCGCTAGGCGATTTGGATGCCCTTCCTCAATATGTAGTTCTCTACTACTTCGTCAATGCTATCGATCGACCAGATGATCTTGTCGTAGGGATACCATGGATCCCTATCCCCAGTAGATTTGACTAGCTCCTCGACTATCCGCGTTCTTTCTTCCAAATCATCCGGAGGGCGTCCTTCCGGAAAGACTTTTTTTGAGTCCGATACCGCCGCGGAGGCTTCCATTAAGCCAATCGCAGTAAAGGCGTTTTCAACTTTTTCTATGTCGACGGGAAGGGAGTAGAGGTTTGCGAATCCCCCATTATCGATCTCGGCCTTAGCCCAGCAAGATAGAAGTACCACCTGCTCGTCATCGGAGAGTGATGTAATGCCACCGGCGTCCGCTTTTTGGGCGAAGGACGTGTAATACACATCTACTAGCTTCAAGGCGGCGGTCATGCGTTCGATCCACATATTGGCTTTCGGGTTTACAGCTCCAGGCCTAAATCATGCCACTCGGGTTATCCTTAAAAAAATTGCTCGTCAGCGCGGCTGCGGCGAGTGGGGGCTAACCCGGCGCATATCGGGCTGCCTAGTGGTGCGTCTTATGATTTTACCGCTCAAGAGATTCTTAGATTAAGCAGGGCGGCAAAGATAAATCCAAATAGTACAAAGCATGATCCGATCCTTATCGCGGGATCAAATTTCCGCGCCGCCGCAATCCATAGGCAAGAGAATAAAATTATAGGTGCCGCAATGTAATAGTAGAGAGTCCAGCTATTAAACAGCCAGTAAGCTATCGCACTGGAAGTTCCAAAGCACAGTATAGACACGAGAAAAGTATTCACTGCGGCTATCCTCTTCATAATCCTCTCCCAATCAGGCCGTCTACGATCGCTCGATCCACTCTTGATCCCTGGTCAATGTAGTAGCCAAAATCGCCTGCCATAGCGAAAGGTCCCGTATAGGTGAGCATTCCCGCGATGACCCTTCCCGCCATATATGCTCTAAGATCGCTATTATGTTCAAGCTCGCCATCTAGCTGCGATAGTGCTTCCGCTAGTCTGCTGTTGACCTCGTCTCGAAAGCACGGGTCGCTTTTATACCTATCATTGAACTCGCGCTCTACGATGGCGCGATTACGCCAATATCTCTCATGTGCCGCATCGCCTCGAAGGCCTGTGGCAGCGCCGAGGGTGTTAAGCCCTCTGCCGAGCCCCGTTGCAACACTATAAGCACCCTTTCCAAAATTTCTCCAATAGCGGCCAGTTAGCATGGCTCGATCCAGGCCGTAAGGATCTGACCATATGTAGGGATTTCCTCCCACGTAGTTGTAGGTATTTATCCCGGCGGCCAGTCCAATCGGATCGCTCTGCGCATACCGCCCGACGCCGGGCTCGTAATCGCGGAAGTAGTTGTAGTTGAGCCCGCTGGCCGCGTCGTAGCGCTGTCCGGGGAAGCGCAGGTCGAGCACGAACGCGGTGCCGTCGTTGTCCGGGTCCTGGTGCGGCGGGCTGTTGCCGAAGGCTTCGCTGGCGAGGTCCCAGGTCCACACGGCCACGTTGCGCAGCGGGTCGATGACGGCTCTTGGCGTGCCGAGGTGGTCGGGCTGCACGTAGTGGAGGCGGTTCGTGGTGCCCTGTGCCAGCAGGCCGACCGGCAGGTCGTCCAGCCAGATCGCCTGCTGCCTGGGCGTGCCGTCCGGGGCGTAGTCGCCCAGCCAGCGGCCGGCTTCGTCGTACACGGTGGCGATGTCGTCGCTGCCCAGGTGGCTGCGGACCCGCTCGCCCTTGCCGTTGTAGACGTAGTGCCGGCGGGCGGTGCCGCCCTGGTCCACCCGGGCGAGCCGGTTCGCGGCGCTGTAGACGTAGCTCCGGCCGCTGCCGTCGGTGAGCGTGTTGCCGACCGCGTCGTAGGTGCGGGCCTGGCCGGCCACCGCCGTGAGCCGGTGGCTGTTGGCGGGGTAGGCGTAGCTCTGCGGGCCGGCGGCGTTGGCGAAACTCGTCCGGTTGCCGGTGGCGTCGTAGGCGTAGGTCTCGATGGGCGTGTTGGCGGCGCCGTCGCGGAAGGCGGTCAGCCGGCCCAGGGCGTCGTGGTCGAATCTCGCCCGTGGCGGCTGGGCCAGGTCGGCGGTGTGCAGCGTCTGCAGCTGGCCGACCGGGTCGTAGCCATAGCCCAGGTCCAGGCCGCCGGCCGTGCTGTCGTGGATCGCCTGCGGCCGGTAGTCCAGGTCGTGGGTGCGCAGCAGGCTGCGGCCGTTGCCGTAGGTCCAGCCGGTGGCGGGGCCGAAGGGGGCATACGTGGCGCCGGTCAGCAGCACTTCGCGGGTCCCGCCCGGGGCGGTCACCCCGATCCCGGTGACCCGGCCCTGGGCGTCGCGCACGTAGTCGGCCACGGTGCCGTCGGGGTAGGTCAGGGTGCTGAGCCGGCCGCCGGGGCTATACGTGTAGCCCAGGCTGAAGGTCTGCCCGTTCGTCGCCTGCACCTTGCGCACCAGGTCGCCGAAGCGGTCGTAGCAGTACTGGGTGCTGCCGCTGGCATCGGCCATCGCGCTCAGCCGGCCGACCGCATAGGTCTCCCCGGCCTGGCAGGCCGGCTGGGCGAGGTCGTAGACGTAGCTCACGTCCAGGTCGACGGCGCCGGGGTACTGGATGGCGGTCAGGCGGTTCAGGGCGTCGTAGCCGTAGTGGGTGGCCTGGCCGCGGGCGTCCACCTGGCCGATGCGGTTGCCGGCGCTGTCGTAGGTGTACGAGGTCAGGCCGGTGTCCGGGCTGTCGAGCTGCAGCAGGTCGCCCAGGGTGCTGTAGGCGTAGTCGGTGGCCAGGCCCTTCGGGTCGACGACCCGGGTGAGCTGATCGAGGGCGTCGTACTGGAACGTGGTGCCGGCCTCGATGCCACCGACGTCCTGCAGGGTCTGCACGAGGCGGTTCAACGGGTCGTAGGCCTGGCTCGTGACCCGGCCCAGGGCGTCGGTGGTGGCGGTGAGGTTGCCGTTGGCGTCGTAGGCGAAGTCGGTGGGGTTGGCCGAGGCGTCGGCCTGGGTGACCAGGCGGCCGAGCTGGTCGTAGACGCGCGAGAGGGTGCGGCGCAGGGTGCCGCCGGCGTCCGACGTGTCCTCGGCCAGGCGGTGGCCGGCCAGGTCCAGGGTGTAGTCGATGGCGTTGCCGGCGTTGTCGCGGATGGCGACCAGCCGCTGGGCGGGGTCGTAGTCGTACTCGGTCCAGGCGCCGTCGGGCTCGGTGACGCGGCGGACCTGGCCGGTGGGCCAGTAGTCGAAGCGGGTGATGCGGTCGTCGGTCTCCACCGCGTCGTCGGCGCCGCGCACCTTGCGTGCGGCCAGCCAGCCGCGCGGGTGGTACTCCAGGTCGGTGACCACGCCGTTGGGGTCGAGGATGGAGAGGGGGCGGCCCTGCGGGTCGTAGCCGAGCACCTCGGTCGCGCGGCCAAGCGGGTCGATGGTCCTGCGCAGGTCGCCCTTGCGGTAGGTGCACAGCGCGGGCGTCGCGGCGCAGGTGGCGTCGTCGCTGCCGTAGTACTCGAAGCGGACGAGGTCGCTCGCATCGGTGCGCGGCCCGTCGATCGACTTCGGCAGGCCCAGGATGGGGCAGTCGCTGCCGCTGGCGGCGACGTCGGCCGCTTCGCAGTAGGTGTAGGTCGTGGTGCGGACCCAGCCCCTCAGCAGATCCGTCTCGCGTGCCTCCCGCGGTTGCTGGCGTGTGTTGCGCAGGATCTCGAGGCGATTCCAGGCGTGGTCCACCGCCAACAACCGGTTGCTGTCGACCGCGGTGCTGACGACTCGCATCTTGCGCACATCCAGACCGCTCAAAGGGGTCTGGATGGCATGTACTTTGACGGGCGTTCCGTATTCCTCCCATCCTTCCCAGTAGTGGTGAACTGTCTCCTCACCCTGGCGATCGGTCACGGTATGCAGTCGCCTGCGGAAGTCCACCGCATCGTCGTAGTAGGTGCGCGAGACCGTGCCCAGGCTGTCGGTGCTGTCGCCGGGCTTGCGCGGCTTGTTCGCGTTGCCGCCCGTGGCGAGGCCGTAGTCGGTCGTGCGGCCCAGCGCGTCGGTCGCGATTGCGCCGCCCTGTGCCGTGTACGTCAGCGTGGTGGCGTTGGCGCCGCCGGCGTGCTGGCTGCTGGTCGCGCGGCCCCTGTCGTCGTAGGCGAAGGTGCTCAGGCGCTGCCCGTCCTCGGTGCTGACGCCGGTCAGGTGGGTCGGAAAGCGGCTGTCCTCGTAGTGGTAGGTGCGCACGCCGCCGTCGGCATAGGTGGCGGTCTGCACCTGGCCCTGCGGGGCATGGGTATACGCAACCAGTACCTGGCCCGCGGACGAGATGGAGACCAGCGGGGCGACGGCATTCTCCCCGTCGTAGGCCAGGACCAGGCTGCGGCCGGTCGAGTGACGGATCGTGGCAAGCCGGCCCAGGCTGTCGTACTCGTAGAAGAGCGTCTGTCCGTCGTCGCCACGGTCTTCGATGAGGGTGCCGGCGGCATCGAAGACCAGCGTGCGGTCGGCGCTGTGCAGCAGCCAGCCGGTGCCCGAGGCGGTCACCCGGTCGCCGCTGCCGTCCACGGCCTCGTGGGCGCCGCCCAGGTCGCGGAACGGCAGGTGCGAGCCGTCGCTGCGGATCAATCCGATGGTGGTCGGCGTGGTGGCCGAGATCGCCAGCGCGGTGTCGTGCGAGTGCGACCAGCCCGGGCCGAGGCCGCTGGTCGCGGAAGCGCCTGCGGAGTGGTAGTGGCGGGCGAAGCGCACCCAGCCCAGGTCGAGGTCCGGCTCGGTCTGGTACTTGTCGCCGGTGGAGAAGTCGATCGGGTTGCCGACGCCGGTGCACTTGTCGCAGTAGAGGGGCTTGGACGTCAGGCGGATCCTGTGGAAAGAACCGTTCCTGCAGATTCCGTCCTCGTTCCAATCCAGAAAATCGCTAGAGCAGCGCGCTCTCCCGCGATAGACGACGTTTCTCCATTCATCGATTTCACACCCAGACGAGCGCCCGCGCATGTAATCCACCAGGACCCAGTTCGACTGGCTCCGAATCACTCCATCGCTCCAGGTGTACATGACGTACCAGTCGTCGTTCTCGTACCGGATCGTGGTATCGGGTGTGCAGCCGTACGAGACGCTGAGCGCATCGAAATGGTTCTTGAGCGCTTGCAGGTACTCCTGCTCGGACCCCTGGATCGTATTGCCGCTGACCGGTCCAGCGTAAAGCCACTCCCTGAGCGCGGAAGTCTCGTCCGGGATGCCGTAGATCAACGCAACCTCTGTCTCGGTCATCTCCCGGCTTTGAAGCTCGGTTACGTAGGCGTATGCGGAATTGCTTCCATACCATGCTCTGCTTTCTTCCAAGGCGTCGTAATGGGTCGGATAGACGCCGAGCCCATACCATGAAGCCTGGTAGGCAGAGCTCCAGCCACGCCAGGACTGCCCGCTCTCCTGCGCCAGCGCGCCGCCTGGCAGCATCGACGACAAGGCCAGCAGCAGCCAGACGGGCCAGGCCAGCCCGCCTTGCGCGTGGACAAAGCGATCTAGCCGGAGCATCCCGGCGCGTGCGTCTGCGAACATGCAACGTCCTCTGTCTTGCCGATGCGTAAGCCGTGCTCGAACGCGATCGGCGCGTGCCAAGGCACTGCCGGATCGCGGCGAGTGGAATGATCGATGGGTCGGGGCGGGCGAACGCCGCGGTCGCGGGCATTCGGCCCGCACCGCGTCCCTGTCGCTGGATTCGACAATTCCATCTGCCTGTCCCCGAAGCCCCTGCGGCCGGCGCCGTCGCGTTGCGCGATGCGCTCTGGCCTGCTGTAGCCATGAATAGCGGGCCAGGGCCGTTGCGTCAAGTATCACTTGATGAAAACCAACCTTCCTGGCGCCTAGAAGGCTTGCAGGAGCGCGCTCGTGCGCGACTGCGCCAGGTGCCACCGCGCTCGCCGCAGAACGAGAACGCGCCGCCACGCGCGGACGGCGACTCACGACAGCCGGTGCCGCTTTTTTCCGAATCCCGCTCGGTCGCGCGCGAGCGCGCTCCTGCAAAAGCACCGGGGCTTTGCGTCTCCGCAGGGTGCGCTACGGGCCGCCGCGCAGCAGCAACTGCGTCATCAGTGCGCGCAGCGCGGGCGGGCGCACCGGCTTGGGCAGGAAATGCCAGCCGTGGCGGCGCGCCACTGCCTGCGCGGCTTCGCCGCGGTCGGCGGTGAGCAGCACCACCGGCGGCGCGGCGCCCCAGATCGTGGCCAGCTGCGCCATCAGGTCCGGCCCGGTGGCCTCGCCCAGGTGCAGGTCCAGCAGCACCAGTTCCGGCGCCTGGCCGGGACGCGCGGCGGCCAGCGCGGCCTCGGCGCCGCCGGCCAGCGGCACCCGGCAGCCCCAGCGCTGCAGCATGGCGCGCGCGGCCTCGCAGCTGCGCGCGTCGTCGTCCACGCACCAGATCGCGTGGCCGTGCAGCAGCGAGGCCTCGGCCGGCGCCGGAGCGGGGGGCGGCGGTGCGGGGGCAGGGGCCTGCGCGCGCGGCAGGGTCACCCAGAACACGCTGCCACGGCCGGGCTGCGAGCGCAGGCCGATGCGGTGGCCGAGCAGGCGGCCGATGCGCTCGACGATCGCCAGCCCCAGGCCGGCGCCGCGGCCGTGGTCGCCGCCGTCGTGCAGGCGGCGGAACTCCTCGAAGATCTCGCGCTGGCGGTTGCGCGGGATGCCGGGGCCGGTGTCCCAGACCTCGATGCGCACGCCATCGCCGCTGCGGCGGCAGCCCAGCAGCACGCGGCCGCTGGCGGTGTAGCGCACCGCGTTGGAGAGCAGGTTCTGCAGGATCCGGCGCAGCAGCGCCTCGTCGCTGCGCACCGCCAGCCGCGTGGGCACGTGGTCGAAGCGCAGGCCTTCGGCGCGCGCGGCCAGGCCGAACTCGCGCGCCAGCGTCTCCAGCAGCGGCCCCAGGGCGAATTCGCGCACGTCCACCTGCAGGGTGCCGGCCTCCAGCCGCGAGATGTCGAGCAGGCTGGCGAGGATCGCGTCCTGCGCGGTCAGCGCGGCGTCGATGTGGTCGGCCATCTCGCGCTTGTCGGCCTCGCGCAGGCGCCCGCGCAGCGCGGAGAGGAACATCCGCGCGGCGTTGAGCGGCTGCAGCAGGTCGTGCACGGCGGCGGCGACGAAGCGGGTCTTGTAGCGGTTGGCCTCCACCGCCTCGCGCCGCGCCTGGTCGAGGTCGGCGGTGCGGCGGGCGATGCGCTTCTCCAGCGAGTCGGCCAGCGAGCGCAGCTCGCGCGCGGTGTTCTTGTAGCTGGTGATGTCGGCGTAGCTGGTGACGAAGCCGCCGTCGGGCAGCGGGTTGCCGCGGATCTCCAGCACGGTGCCGTCCTGCTTCTCGCTCTCGCGCATGTGCGGCTTGCCGCTGCGCAGGTGGTCGAGCCGGCGCTGGATCGCGTCCTCCACCGGGCCCGGCCCCAGCAGCCCGCGGCGGGCGTTGTAGCGGAACACCTCCTCGATCGGCCGCCCCACCCGGACCAGGTCCGGTGGGAAGCGGAACAGGTCGATGTAGCGCGCGTTCCAGGCCACGATGCGCAGGTCGGCGTCGATGATGACGACGCCTTGCGGCAGGTGCTCCAGCTGCCGGCTGAGGCCGGTGTCGGCGCGCTGCGCGGCCTCGACCAGGCCGTCGCGCGCGGTGCGCAGCTCGTGGGCATGCTGTTCCACCAGCGCCTCCAGCTCGGCGCGGCTGCGCCGGCGCAGCGCGCCCATCCGCCGCCGCTGCTGCGCGAACAGCAGCACGAACACCAGCGCCAGCCACGAGGCGCCGGCGATGGTCGCCCACTGCCGCGCCGCCGCGGCCACCGGGGCGGCGTCGCGCAGCAGGTGCAGGGTCCAGTCGGTGTCGGCCACCGGCGCGCGCTGCCACAGCCAGCGCCCGGGCATGGCGGGGTCGTCGATGCGCACCAGCGCGCCATGCGCGCCGGCCTCGCGCAGCGTGCGGATCGCCGCCGGCCGCAGCGGCTGCTCGCCGTACTGGCGGGTGGCGGCCAGTTCGGCGCGCGCGGCCGCGTCCAGCGGCGCGAGCAGGCGGTAGCGCCACTCGGGGCGGCTGGCCAGGAACACCACGCCGCGGGTATCGCCGACCAGGATCGCCTCGCCTTCGCGCGCCCACTCCCGTTCCACCGCCGACAATTCGATCTTGATCACCACCACGCCCACGTTGCGCCCGGCCCCGTCGCGGATCGCCTCCGACAGGAAGTAGCCCGGTACGCGGGTGGTCACGCCGATGCCGTAGAAGCGGCCGCGGCCCTCGCGCAGGGCCTGCTGCACGTAGGGCCGGAAGCCGTAGCGCTCGCCGACGTTGCTCTCCGGCAGCGCCCAGTTGCTGGCCGCCACCGCGATCCCGGCGGCGTCGACCAGGGTCAGGGTGGAGGCGCGGGCGGTGCGGTTGGCTTCTTCCAGGCGCAGGTTGAGGCGCTGGCGCCCGGCCTCGTCGAGCGGGGCGGCCACGCTGGCGCGCAGGTCGGGGTCCAGCGCCAGCAGCTGCGGCAGCGCGCGGTAGCGCTCGATCCGCTGGTTCAGCGCCTGCGCGTGCAGGTGCAGCTGCTGCGCGGCCTGGGCCGAGGCGGTCTCCAGCGCCACCCGTGCGCCGAGGCGGTAGCCCAGGGCCGACACCAGCGCGAGGCCGCCGCCGGCGAGCAGCAGGAGCCAGAGGAGCCGGCGCAGGCGGGGGCTGGGACGCATCGGGCGACAGTGTAGGGCCCCGGTGCGCGCCGCCCGCGGGCGGCGGCCCTAACACCAATGGGTTATCGGCGCGGGCGGCCGCTTGCCGTACAACACGCCGGCCCGCACTCGGCGCCCGTCGCCGCGCGAACCGGAATGCCGCCCATGCACCCCATGCCCGCCGCCGCGGCGCCGCCCCGGCGCCTGCCCTGGTACCGCCAGCTCTACGTCCAGGTCCTGGCCGCGATCCTCCTCGGCGCGCTGCTCGGCCACTTCGAGCCGGCCTTCGCCGAGCAGCTCAAGCCGCTGGGCGACGCCTTCATCAAGCTGGTCAAGATGATCATCCCGCCGGTGATCTTCCTGACCATCGTCACCGGCATCGCCGGCATGAACCACCTCGGCGCGATCGGCCGGGTGTTCGGCAAGGCGATGGCCTACTTCCTGTTCTTCTCCACCCTGGCGCTGGTGGTGGGCATGGTGGTGGCGCACGTGGTGCAGCCGGGCGCCGGCATGAACATCGATCCGGCCGACCTGGACGCCGGCGCGGTCAGCGACTACACCCGCCAGGCCCACGAGATGTCGATGACGGGCTTCCTGCTCGACGTCATCCCCGACACCCTGGTCTCGGCCTTCGTCTCCGGCAACATCCTGCAGGTGCTGCTGGTCGCGGTGCTGTTCGGCGTCGCGCTGGCCCTGGTGGGCGAGCGCGGGCGCCCGGTGCTGGCCTTCTGCGAGGCGCTGACGGTGCCGGTGTTCAAGCTGGTGCACGTGCTGATGAAGGCCGCGCCGATCGGCGCGTTCGGCGCGATCGCCTTCACCATCGGCCGCTACGGGGTGGAATCGCTGGTCAACCTGGCCTGGCTGATCGGCACCTTCTACGTCAGCGCGCTGCTGTTCGTGCTGGTGATCCTGGGCGCGGTGTGCCGGCTGTGCGGCTTCTCGATCCTCAAGCTCGCGCGCTACCTCAAGGCCGAGCTGCTGCTGGTGCTGGGCACCTCGTCCTCGGAGTCGGCGCTGCCCTCGCTGATGGAGAAGATGGAGAAGGCCGGCTGCCGCAAGTCGGTCGTCGGGCTGGTGGTGCCCACCGGCTACTCGTTCAACCTCGACGGCACCAACCTCTACATGACCCTGGCCGCGCTGTTCATCGCCCAGGCCACCAACATCGAGCTGAGCCTGGGCGAGCAGATCACCCTGCTGCTGGTGGCCATGCTCAGCTCCAAGGGCGCGGCCGGCGTCACCGGCGCGGGCTTCATCACCCTGGCCGCCACGCTGTCGGTGGTGCCCACGGTGCCGGTCGCGGGCATGGCGCTGATCCTGGGCGTGGACCGCTTCATGAGCGAATGCCGCTCGCTGACCAACTTCATGGGCAACGCCGTGGCCACCGTGGTGGTCTCGCGCTGGGAGGACGCGCTCGACCGCGACCGCCTGCGGCGCGCGCTCGACGGCGAGCCCCTCGATCCGCCCGCAGCGCCCGCCGAGGGCGCGGCGGGTCCCGCAGCGGAACCGCTGCTGTCGGACGGCACGGTGCAGGAGGGCATGCGATGAGACCGACGAGACGAGGCGCCGCCGCAGGGCTGGCGCTGCTGCTGGCGGGCCTGGCGGCCCTGCCGGCGATGGCCCGCGAGGGCAACGGCGTACAGACGTTGCCGCTGTGGCCCGAGGGGCACCTGCCGCGGGTGGTGCAGGGCCCCGAGCGGGTCGGCACCGAGGGCGCTGCGAACGGCGCGGTGACGCGCGTGTCCGAGCCGCGGCTGGAGATCCATCGTCCCGCGCAGCCCAACGGCACCGCGGTGCTGATCCTGGGCGGCGGCGGCTACTTCCGCATCCAGGTCGGCACCGCCGCGCGGCCGATGGCGCAGTGGCTGGCCTCGATCGGCGTCACCAGCGCGGTGTTGTACTACCGGCTGCCGGCCGACGGCTGGCCGGCCTCGGCGCCGTTCGCCGACGGCCAGCGCGCGATGCGCCTGCTGCGCGCCCATGCCGCGGAGCTGGGCATCGATCCCGAGCGCATCGGCGCGATCGGCTCCTCGGCAGGCGCCAACCTCGCCGGCATCCTCGCCACCCGCTTCGAGCACGATTTCTATCCCGCGCTCGACGCCGCCGACGCGCTGCCCTCGCGGCCCGCCTTCCTCGGCATGCTCTACCCGGTGGTGACCCTGCGCCCGCCCTACGACACCACCCGCAGCCGGCGCGAGCTGGCCACGCAGGCCGACGCGGTGGAGGCTTACTCGGTCGAGTCGCACGTGCGCCCGGACATGCCGCCGGTGTTCCTGGCCCACGCCGCGGACGACCCGATCGCCGACGTCGGCCACAGCCTGCTGCTGTTCCAGGCCGCGCGCGCGCAGAACGTGCCGGCGGAGCTGCACGTGTTCGACCGCGGCGGCCACAGCTGGGGCCTCGGCCGGCCGGGCAGCCAGGTCGCGCAGTGGCCTCGCCTGTTCGCCGCCTGGGCACGCGCCCACGGTTTCATGGCCGCGCCGCCGGCCCGCCTGCAGCCCCTGACCGGCGAGGCGCCCGCCGCGCCGGCCCCGACGCCGGCGGACGACGCCGCCGAACCCAACGAAGAAGACGGCGACTGACGCCGTATGCAGTCCCGGGAGGGAGACACCGCATGAACCGCAAGCACACCCGCGCACTCGCCGCCGGGGCCCTGATGGGCCTGGCCGCGCTGCCCGCGTTCGCCGCCGACACCGCCTCCGAGACGGAACTGCGCGAACTGATCCGCCAGCAGGCCGAGCAGATCCGCCTGCAGTCCGAGCAACTGCAGGCGCTCAACCAGCGCCTGAGCGCGCTCGAGGGCGGCGCCCCGGCCGCCGCGGTGGCGGACGCGCCCGCATCGCCGGCATCGCCCGCCGATCCGGTCCAGGCCCAGGTCGACGCCGCCGTGGCGCAGACCCGGCAGGACGACCTCGCGATCCTGCAGGCGCAGGTCGCCCAGCTCGCCGCCGGCGGCGGGGGCGGCGGCGACGGCAACGTCCGCTGGCGCCGCGGCGGCCCGGAGTTCCGCAGCGCCGACGGCGAGTTCACCTTCCACCCGCGCGGCCGGGTGATGGCCGACTTCTCCTCCACCCGCGGCTCCGATTTCGACGCGCGCAACATCAACGGCACCGAGATGCGCCAGGTGCGCCTGGGCGCCGAGGGCACGATGGGCCCGCTGGGCTACAAGATCGACGCCGACTTCGCCGACAACGACGTCAGCATCAAGGACGCTTACCTGTCCTGGGACACCCGCCTGGGCGGGCTGCCGGCGGAGTTCTACGCCGGCAACAAGCTCAAGGACCGGTCCATCGACGGCGCGACCACGCTCACCCGCACGCCCTTCATGGAGCGCAACGCGGTGGCCTCGGTCGGCTCGTCGCAGAGCGGCTACTTCGGCCTCGGCGCGCAGATGAAGCTGATCGGCCAGAACTGGCACTACAGCCTCGGCATCACCGGCGACGACCTCGGCAACGCCGGCGCCGAGAGCGACGCGCTCACCTTCACCACCCGCGCGCACTGGAACCCGGTCAAGCGCCCGGCCGGCTTCCTGCACCTGGGCGGCTGGTACGTGCACGAGGACTTCGGCGCGGACGTCGAGAGCATCAACAAGGTCCCGCGCATCGCCTCCAACTTCAACGACAACATCCGCGTGTCCGCCAGTTCCATCGCCGACGTCACCCGCGAGGAGGCCTGGGGCGCCGAGCTCGGCGGCACCTGGCGCAACTTCTGGGCCTTCGGCGAGTACGCCCGGCGCACCATCCATTCCTCCACCGTGGACGCGGTGGACCACGCCGCCTCCTCGGTCTACGCCGGCTGGCTGATCACCGGCGAGAAGCCCGGCTTCAGCGCGCGCTCCGGCGTCTGGGGCACCACCCGCGTCTCGCGGCCGGTCACCGACGGCGGCATCGGCACCTGGGAACTGGCCGCGCGCTTCGACCGCTACGACTTCACCGACGCCCCGCGCGGCGGCGAGGGCGACGCCTGGACCCTGGGCCTCAACTGGTACCTCAACGACTGGTCGCGGCTGATGCTCAACTACGTGCGCTGGACCACCGACAACCAGGTCGGCGCCTACCAGGGGCGCGACAGCGGCAACACGGTCAACGTCCGCGCCCAGGTCGTCTTCTAGGCGCCGTCGGCCGCTCCCCGGGGCCGCCGCGGCGGCCCCGCCGCGGGGGAGGGTTAGAATCCCGGTCCCCCCGCGCGTTTTTCCGCCAGCAGACTCCCCTCGATGTCCAACGACGATTTCAAGCAGGCCGCCCTCGACTACCACCGCCTCGCGCCGCCCGGCAAGATCAAGGTCAGCGCGACCAAGCCGATGCTCACCCAGCGCGACCTGTCGCTGGCGTACTCGCCCGGCGTGGCCTACGCCTGCGAGGAGATCGCCGCCGACCCCAACGCCGCCAGCGAGCTGACCGCCCGCGGCAACCTGGTGGCGGTCATCAGCAACGGCACCGCGGTGCTGGGCCTGGGCAACATCGGCCCGCTGGCGGGCAAGCCGGTGATGGAAGGCAAGGGCGTGCTGTTCCAGAAGTTCGCCGGCATCGACGTGTTCGACATCGAGGTCGACGAGAACGACCCCGACAAGCTGGTCGAGATCATCGCCAGCCTGGAGCCCACCTTCGGCGGCATCAACCTCGAGGACATCAAGGCGCCGGAGTGCTTCATCGTCGAGCGCAAGCTGCGCGAGCGGCTGAAGATCCCGGTGTTCCACGACGACCAGCATGGCACCGCGATCATCGTCGGCGCGGCGGTGGTCAACGCGCTGGAGATCGCCGGCAAGCGCATCGAGGACGTGCGCCTGGCCACCGCCGGCGCCGGCGCCGCCGGCATCGCCTGCCTGGACATGCTGGTGGCGCTGGGCCTGCGGCCGGAGAACATCCTGGCGGTGGACCGCGACGGCGTGCTCTACGCCGGGCGCGAGAACATGGACCCGGACAAGGCCCGCTACGCGCGCGAGACCGGCAAGCGCACGCTGGCCGAGATCGTCGAAGGCACCGACATCTTCCTCGGCCTGTCGGCCGGCGGCGTGCTGACGCCGGAGATGGTCGAGACCATGGCCCCGCGGCCGATCATCCTCGCCCTGGCCAACCCGTACCCCGAGATCCTGCCCGAGCACGCCAGGCGCGTGCGCCCGGACTGCATCATCGCCACCGGCCGCTCGGACTACCCGAACCAGGTCAACAACGCGCTCTGCTTCCCCTACATCTTCCGCGGCGCGCTCGACGTCAGCGCCACCGGCATCAACGAGGCGATGAAGCTCGCCTGCGTGCACGCCATCGCCGGGCTCGCCAAGGAGGAGGCCAGCGACCTGGGCAGCGCCTACGGCGGCGAGACGCCGACCTTCGGGCCCGAGTACATCATTCCGCGGCCGTTCGACCAGCGCCTGCTGACCATGCTCGCGCCGGCCGTGGCGCAGGCGGCGATGGACTCCGGCGTGGCCCTGCGCCCGATCGAGGACATGCCCGCCTACCGCGACAAGCTGGCGCAGTTCCTCTACCGCACCGGCCTGGTGATGAAGCCGGTCTACGACCGCGCGCGCGCCGACCGCCAGCGGGTGGTCTACGCCGAGGGCGAGGAGGAGCAGGTGCTGCGCGCGGTGCAGACCGTGGTCGACGAGCGGCTGGCCCTGCCGATCCTGATCGGCCGCCCCGAGGTCATCGAGACCCGCATCCGCCGCATGGGCCTGCGGCTCCAGGCCGGGCGCGACTTCGAGCTGACCAACATCAACGACGACCCGCGCTTCAACGACTACTGGCAGCAGTACCACGCCATCACCGAGCGCCGCGGGGTCACCCCGGACTCGGCCAAGAACCTGATGCGCTCGCGGCCGGCGCTGATCGCCGCGCTGATGGTCCAGCGCGGCGAGGCCGACGCCATGCTGTGCGGCATCGTCGGCCGCTTCCACAAGAAGCTGGGCTACATCCGCAGCGTGTTCCCGCTGGAGCACGGCGTGCAGAGCACCTCGGCGATGACCGGCGTGGTCAACGACCGCGGCCTGTGGTTCTTCCTCGACACCCACGTGCAGTACGACCCCACCGCCGAGCAGCTGGCCGAGAGCACCCTGCAGGCCTCCTACCGCCTGAAGCTGTTCGGCATCGAGCCCAAGGTGGCGCTGCTGTCGCATTCCAACTTCGGCAGCCACGACGACGCCAGCGCCGCCAAGATGCGCCGCGTGCGCGAGATCCTGGCCCAGCGCGCGCCGCGCCTGGAGGTGGACGGCGAGATGATGGCCGACACCGCCTGGGACGAGCCGCTGCGCCGGCGCATCTTCCCCAACACCACGCTGTCGGGCCGGCCCAACCTGTTCGTGCTGCCCAACCTCGACGCCGCCAACATCACCTACAACATGGTCCGAGTGATGACCGACGGCGCCGCGCTGGGCCCGATCCTGATGGGCCTGAGCGCGCCGGTGCACGTGATGACCCCCACCGCCACCCCGCGCCGGGTGATCAACATGACCGCCATCGCCGCCGTGGACGCGCAGATCCGCAAGGCGCAGCGCGAGGGCCAGGCGCCGTAGGAGCGCGCTCGCGCGCGACCGGGCCAGGTTGCACCGGAGTCAGGGCAGAAAAACGCGTCCCCACGCGCGGAAGGTGGCGAACGACGGGCGGCATCGCTTCTCCCGGAAGCGGGAAAGCCGTCGCGCGCAAGCGCGCTCCTACAGTTCCGGCAGCAGCCCGCGCACCAGGCCGGGCAGGTCGGCCAGGTCGTCCTTGGTCAGCAGCGGCGCGCCGAAGTCCGGCGGGGTCTCGGGCGGGTAGAGCGAACCGGTCAGGAACACGAACGGCAGCGCCGGGTCGTGCGCGCGCACCAGCGCGCGCGCTTCCTCGCCCGAGAACCCGGGCAGGTTCATGTCCGAGATCACCAGCTGCGGCGCGAACGCCGCCAGCGCCTCGCGCACTTCCTGCGCGGTGCTGGCGCGGCGCGCGTCGAAGCGCAGCCCGGCCTCGCGCAGGGCGATCTCGGTCAGCTCGGCGTCGTCGCGGGAATCGTCGACGATCAGGATGCGCCACCCTCCCGGCGCGCCCATCGCATCACTCCCCTTCCGGCGCTTCGTTGAGCACGGCCCAGAACTTGCCCAGCGTGCGCACCGCCTCGAAGAACTGGTCCACGTCCACCGGCTTCACCACGTAGGCGTTGACGCCCAGGTCCCAGCTGCGCGCCAGGTCGCTCTCCTCGCGGGAGGACGACAGGATCACCACCGGCAGGCGCTTGAGGGAGTCCTCCTCGCGCAGCTGCTTCAGCACTTCCAGCCCGTCCATGCGCGGCATCTTGATGTCGAGCAGCAGCACCGCCGGGTCGGGGTCGGTGCGATCGGCGAAGCGGCCGCGGCGCAGCAGGTAGTCCAGCGCCTCCACCCCGTCCTCCACGTGGACGATCGGGTTCACCAGGTGCGCCTCGCGCAGCGCATCGATCGCCATCTCGGCGTCGTGCGGGCTGTCCTCGGCGAGGAGGATCGTGCGGATCTCGGTCATTTCGCGTTCTCGGGATGGGTGGCGTTGATACTGAGGTCGCCGGTGGGAGGCAGGGTGAAGTGGAAGGTGGCGCCCTGGCCGGGCTCGGACTCGGCCCAGATCCGGCCGCCGTGGCGCGAGAGCACGCGGCGCACGCTGGCCAGGCCGATGCCGGTGCCCGGGAACTCGCTGGCCGAGTGCAGGCGCTGGAACACGCCGAACAGCTTGCCGGCGTACTTCATGTCGAAGCCCGCGCCGTTGTCGCGCACGCTGAACCTGTGGGTGCCGTCGGGGAGCTGCTCGTAGCCGATCTCGATCTGCGCGGGCTCCGAGCGGGTGCTGTACTTGACCGCGTTGCCGAGCAGGTTCAGCCACACCTGGCGCAGCATGTTCTCGTCGGCGATCACCACCGGCAGGTGGTCGATGCGCCAGTCGATGCGGTGGTCGGGCTGGTCGGCCAGCGCGTTGGAGTCGAGCACCGAGCGGGTGTCGTTGACCATCGACTGCACGTCCACCATCTGCAGCCGCAGCGCGCTGCGGCCCAGGCGCGAATAGACCAGCAGGTCGTCGATCAGCGCCGACATGCGCCGCGCCGAGCTGGAGATCACTTCCAGGTAGTGCTGCCCCTTCTCGTCGGCGGAATCGCCCAGGTGGCGGCCCAGCTTGTCGGCGAAGCCGGCGATGTGGCGCAGCGGTGCGCGCAGGTCGTGCGAGACCGAGTAGCTGAAGGCCTCCAGTTCGCGGTTCACGTCGGAGACCTGCTCCACCTTGCCCTCCAGCTGGCGGTTGAGCTCGCGGATCTGGCGCTCGTTGATCTTCTGCGCGCTGATGTCGCTGGCGGTGACCAGCACCGCCAGATCCTCGCTGTCGGGCAGCGGCATGCGCCGGGCGCTGAGCAGCATCACCCGCTCCACGTCCTCGGCGGTGCGCTGGGTGATCTCGAAGTCCCACAGCTCGCGGTCGCGGGTCAGCACGTCGGTGAGCCGGCGCAGGATCTGCAGATCGCTCCAGGCGCCGCCGCCCAGCTCCGCCAGCGGCCGGCCGCGCGCGTCGCCCTCCACGCCGTACAGCTCGGCGAAGGCGGCGTTGAGCATCACCACGCGGTTCTGCCCGTCCAGCAACACGATCGGCTCGCGCACCGTGTCCAGCACCACGCTGGCGCGGCTCGCGGCGCGGGTGGCCCCGCCCTCCGCCTCGATGCGGCGGCCCATCTCGCGCAGCGAGAAGTAGGTCAGCGCGCCCAGCAGCAGCAACTGCGCGACCACCGCGACCCAGCTCATCAGCTGGGCGCGCGCGCTCGCCGCCTCCGCCTCGGCCAGGCGGTCGACCAGCAGCGTGCGCTCCTCGCCCACGATCTCCTCGATCAGGCGGTGGATCGGGTAGCGCGTCAGCAGCTCCTCCACCACCTCCGGGTCGGCGTTGCCCTCGGCTTCCAGCAGCCGGTCCACCTGCGCCAGGCGCAGCCCCAGCAGGGTGCGCAGCATGCCCAGGCGGACCTGCTGCTGCGGGTTGTCGTGGATCAGCGCCTCCAGCGCCGCCAGTCCGGGCTCGATGCGCGGGCGGCTGACGTCGATGCGCTCCTGCAGCAGTTCCGCCGACAGGCCGTAGCCGTGGCCGAGCGCGGCCGATTCCAGGTTGCGCACGTCCGCGGCCAGCGACTGCACCTGGGCCTCCACCTCGTAGGTGTGGTTGACCCACTTCCACGCGCGCTCGCTGCTCACGCTGGCGGCGCGCATCAGCAGGAAGGGCCCGATCACGATCAGCGCGATCGCCAGCACGAGGGCGGGCAGGCGCAGTTTCGACCAGGGGGTGGCAGGCGGGACGACAGCGGACATGCGGCGGGGGCGGTCGGTGGCGACGACGGAAGGCTCCGGACGCCGGCATCCTGCGGCCCTTTCCCCCGGTTCGGCGCGATGATCGCCCATCGCTCGGGCGGTCGGCGGCGCGGAATCCCCTCCGCGCCGTGCTTGCAAACCGCCGAATCATGGTCGGGCGGCGTGACGGCGGCGTCAAGACCGCCCGGCGCACCTGCCGCGGTCGTCCCGTCGAGGGGCCGGACGCCGCCTCCAACGTACTGCTGCGCATGGGGTTTCCGGGCCCCGGCGCGAGGGGCCGCCGACCGGGGCGCCTGCTAGAATCGGGGGTCCACGATCCCCGACGAATTGGCGCGGCCGCGCGGCCGCCCGCGGAGCCCCTAGACGATGAACTGGTTGACCGACCTGCTGCAGAACGACCCCGATCCCGCCGAGACCCGCGAGTGGGTGGAGTCGCTCAAGGCCGTCATCGACGCCGACGGCCCGGAGCGGGCGCACCAGCTGCTGGAGGACATGGTCGAGCTGACCCGCCGCGCGGGCGCCCACCTGCCGTTCTCGCCCACCACCGAGTACATCAACACCATCCCGCCGCACCTCGAGCCGCGGATGCCCGGCAACGCCGACCTGGAATGGCGCATCCGCTCCATCATCCGCTGGAACGCGATGGCCATGGTGGTGCGCGCCAACCGCAAGCCCGGCGACCTGGGCGGCCACATCGCCAGCTTCGCCAGCTCCGCCACCCTGTACGACGTGGGCTTCAACCACTTCTGGCGCGGCCCCGAGGGCGACGGCCCCGGCGACCTGCTGTACGTGCAGGGCCACAGCTCCCCCGGCATCTACGCCCGCTCCTTCCTCGAAGGCCGGTTCGACGAGTCCCAGCTCGACCACTTCCGCATGGAAGTCGACGGCCGCGGCATCAGTTCCTACCCGCATCCCTGGCTGATGCCCGACTACTGGCAGACGCCCACCGTCTCCATGGGCCTGGGCCCGATCGCCGCCATCTACCAGGCGCGCAACTGGAAGTACCTGGAAGCCCGCGGCCTGATGCCCAAGTCCGACCGCAAGGTCTGGTGCTTCCTGGGCGACGGCGAGACCGACGAGCCCGAGAGCCTGGGCGCGATCTCCGTGGCCGGCCGCGAAGGCCTGGACAACCTGGTCTTCGTCATCAACTGCAACCTGCAGCGCCTGGACGGCCCGGTCCGCGGCAACGGCAAGATCATCCAGGAGCTGGAAGGCAGCTTCCGCGGCGCCGGCTGGAACGTGGTCAAGCTGGTCTGGGGCAGCTACTGGGACCCGCTGCTGGCCAAGGACAAGGACGGCATGCTCAAGCGCCTGATGATGGAGACCGTCGACGGCGAGTACCAGAACTGCAAGGCCTTCGGCGGCGCCTACACGCGCGAGCACTTCTTCGGCAAGTACCCGGAGACCGCCAACCTCGTCGCCAACCTCTCCGACGAGGACATCTGGCGCCTCAACCGCGGCGGCCACGACCCGCACAAGGTCTTCGCCGCCTACGACCTGGCGACCAAGACCAAGGGCCAGCCCACCGTCATCCTCGCCAAGACGGTCAAGGGCTACGGCATGGGCAGCGCCGGCGAGGCGCTCAACCCCACCCACCAGACCAAGAAGCTCGACGACGACGCCGTGCGCGCCTTCCGCGACCGCTTCAAGATCCCGGTCACCGACGAACAGCTCAAGGACGGCCAGGTGCCGTTCTACCACCCCGGCGAGCAGTCCGAGGAAGTGCAGTACATGCGCGAGCGCCGCAAGGCGCTGGGCGGCTTCCTGCCGCAGCGCCGGCGCAAGGCCAGCCAGGCGCTCGCCGCACCCAGGCTGGAGGTGTTCGACCGCCTGCTCAAGTCCACCGGCGAGCGCTCCATCAGCACCACCATGGCCTTCGTGCAGGCCCTGGGGATCGTGCTGCGCGACAAGCAGGTCGCCCCGCGCGTGGTGCCGATCGTCGCCGACGAGGCGCGCACCTTCGGCATGGAGGGCATGTTCCGCCAGCTCGGCATCTACGCCCCGCAGGGCCAGAAGTACAAGCCGGTCGACCGCGACCAGCTCATGTACTACCGCGAGGACGCCGCGGGCCAGGTGCTGGAGGAAGGCATCACCGAGGCCGGCGCGTTCTCCAGCTGGATGGCCGCCGCCACCAGCTACAGCACCAACGACCTGCAGATGCTGCCGTTCTACATCTTCTACTCGATGTTCGGCTTCCAGCGCATCGGCGACTCCGCCTGGCAGGCCGCCGACATGCGCGCCCGCGGCTTCCTGCTCGGCGCCACCGCCGGACGCACCACGCTCAACGGCGAGGGCCTGCAGCACGAGGACGGCCACAGCCACCTGCTGGCCGGCGCCGTGCCCAACTGCCGCAGCTACGACCCCACCTTCGGCTACGAGGTCGCGGTGATCCTGCAGCACGGCATGCAGCGCATGCTGGAAGAGCAGGTGGACGAGTACTACTACATCACCCTGATGAACGAGAACTACCCGCACCCGGACATGCCGGAAGGCGCCGCGGACGGGATCATCAAGGGCATGTACCTGCTCAAGGACGCCGGCAAGCCGAAGAAGGGCGAGCTGCGCGTGCAGCTGCTGGGCAGCGGCACCATCCTGCGCGAGGCCATCGCCGCCGCCGAGCTGCTGGACAAGGATTTCGGGGTCACGGCGGACATCTGGTCCTGTCCCAGCTTCAACGAGCTGCGCCGCGACGGCTTCGACGCCGAGCGCTGGAACCGCCTCAACCCCGAGGCCAGGAAGCCGCGCAAGCCCTACGTGACCGAGCTGCTGGAAGGCCGCCAGGGCCCCGCCATCGCCGCCACCGACTACGTGCGCGCCATCCCCGACCAGATCCGCGCCTTCGTGCCGGCCGGCGTGTACACCGTGCTCGGCACCGACGGCTTCGGCCGCTCCGACACCCGCGCCAACCTGCGCCGCTTCTTCGAGGTCGACCGCTTCCACATCGCCCACGCCGCGATCGACGCGCTGGCCAAGGACGGCAAGATGACCGCCAAGGACGTCTCGCGGGCGATCAAGCTGTACAAGATCGAGGTGGAGGCGCCGAACCCGTTGACGGTTTGAGGCCCTGCATCCGCGGTCGGCGTGCGATATCGAAAAGGCGGCCGGTCGGCCGCCTTTTTCGTGCCTTGCCCACTTCGCGGGCGCGGGAGGATCCGCAGTCCGGGAATCCGCCCTGTAGGAGCGCGCTCGCGCGCGACTCCCCCAGGCGTCCACCGCCGGCATACCACTGGAGAACTTGAAATGGAACGCAAGAACAGGAAGGGGCGCGACGTCCTGCTGGCCGCCTGCATCGTCGCAGGAGCGGGCATGGTGTGCTCCGCTTCACTCGCGCAGGCAGCGGCCGCCGTGGAAAGACCTGCGGCCGTCTGCGACCAGCCGGATCGAGAGGCGGCGCCGGATGCCGACTCGATGGCCGCACGCCCGGCGCGTCTCCCGGCCGGCGGGATGCCGGAAGGCGCCGAACGCGTGGTGCCGCTGGTGGTGGACGTCGATCCGGCCGGCACGGTGGTCAACGTCTCGATCGAAGCGAGTTCGCGTTCGCGGGCGGTCGACCGCGCCGCCATGGAAACCGCCCGCGGTTGGACCTATGTGCCCGCCGTGGCGGGGTGCCGGCCGGTGCACGGGCGCGTCCGGGTTCAAGTGAGCTTCGACCCTCCGCTCTGAAGGGGGCCGAAGAGAGGGCAAGGGCGAGGTCACCCGGTGCGACGATGTCGATGCGTCCGGAAACCCGGACGGTGTCGTGCGCTTGCTCCGGCGTGCCGTCGCCTACGACGGCTGCCTTGATCGGGTGTTCGACGACCGGGAGAGCGTCGTGGCCTCGGGCGCTCTACCTGACGAGGTAGGTGATGTACAGCAGGCGCCCGTCCGGCAGGCGCTTGGCGGTGTTGTGCGAGGCGACGAACGGAGGGTCGTCGGTCTCGCCCAGGCGCTGGAGCGATGCGGTCCAGTCCGCGGGCGTGTCGATCAGGTCCTGCGGGGTCACCGTCAGCACTTCGCACAGCGTCTGCCGGCAGTCGATGTGCGAGATGGTCGGCGAGTCTCCGAAATCCTGTTCGAGCGCGCCCATCAGGGCCTCGACATCCTGCGCGATCTGGGTGTGCCATGCGTCGTCCCGCGCTTCGGCGGACAGTTCGGCGCGCAGCTCTCGGGGCGAGAATCGCCCGGTCATCACGGGATCCTCCAGGGCCTCCTGCAGGAGCAGGGCCAGGGCTTCCTCGTCGGAGACGCGGGCCGGCGCGGCCTGCCGCGGGCGGCCGCCGACGGTGGTGGGGTCCTTGTCGGCCGGTTCCGCTGCCGGAAATCGAGCTGCGGTATCGGCGGCGCTTGCCCTTCCGTGCGCGCTGGCCGCGATGTCGGAATCCGCCGGACCGGTCTCTCCTCCGTCGCGGGCGAGGAACCATGCGGCGGCGCCCGCCGCCAAAGCGAGCGCGACGACGGCCACCATGCGCGCCTTGCCGCTCGCCGCTCGCTGGGGACTCATGCGGCTGCGGTCGCCGTTCAGATCCAGCGCGTGGTCCTGCAGCCCGCGATGTTGGTCGTGCTGCCGGGCGCGCGGCTGATGGTCGTCAGGCCCATCGACTGCGCGGTGAATCCGCTCCCGCCGGCGCGCGACGGGACGTTCACCCAGGTGCGGCTGTCGTAGCGCAGCGCGACGCAGTGAGTGTTGATGTCCGAAAGCACGACGGATCGGCGTGTCGTGGCATTCCGGTTGCGGACCTGTCGTGCATTGCCGGAAAACACATAGGGCAGCGCCACGAAGTTCGGGTTGCCCGCCGCGATGTCGAGCCCCTGGGTGAACCAGCCGCGCGAGTCGGGGCCGTAGATGCAGCCGTATCCGACCGGGCAGTCCTTATTGCGGTTGCCGATGCTGCTCGTGGCTTGCGCGGCTTGCGGCAGCGCGAAAGCCGCGGCGATCAGGCCGCCGAGCAGACAGACATTGAGGCGTGAGATGTCCATTCGAGTCCTCCGTTGCACAGGGGCGGATGCGGGCGGCTAGAGCCACCGTGTCGACGTGCAGCCGCTGACGTTGGCGGTGCTTCCGCTCGCCCGGCTCACGGTGGTCGCCTTCATGGAGTGGGCGGAGAACACGCCGCCCACGCCCACCCAGGTGCGATCGTCGTAGCGCAGCGCCAGGCACCGGCCTTCCCGGTTCCGGATGACGACCGACCGGCGCGTCGTGGCGTTTCGGTTGCGCACCTGGTTGGTGTTGTTGGGGAGTTCGTAGGGCAGCTGGTACCAGCTGGAGTCGCCGGCCGGGATGTCGATGCCCTGGCTGAAGGAGCGCGGATCCCAGGAGCCGATGTACGTGTCGTAGATGCAGCCGAAGCCGACCGGACAGGCCTTGCCGCGTTGCGAGAAGGTGGTTTCGGCGTGCGCCGATGCGGTGAGGAGAGAGGCCGCGACGAGCACGACGGCACGACGGCGGAAGCGCCGGGGACGACGGGCAATCGGTTTCATGAGCGCACTCCATCGCGGATCGTTGCCGGATTATTCGGTGCTCGATCCCGTCACATAAGCTCTGGCGGACCCTAGGTGGCGGTCGGAAAGGCGGTCGGGCCCATCCCGGCTCGGAGTTCCGGGGCAAGGTCCGCGCGATCCCTTCGCCCCAGGGGACACCCCGCGTCCGCTCCGCTACGATGCGTCCGGGGCATCGCGGATGCCCGGTTCGTGTGCGGCCGGCGCTGGCAGGCCGCAGGGGAAACGATCTCGACGCTCAGGGGGAGCCGGGATGATCAAGAAGCTGTTGGTGTTGCTGGTGCTGTGCATCGCGGGCGCGGTGGCCTACGACCACGGCAGGACGCTCTCGGAGGCCGATGTCCGGGCCTACTACGCCGACCAGTTGCAGGCGTACCGCGGATCGGACGAGCAGGCGCTGTGCGGTTCGATGGCGGAGGATTTCAGCCTTCGCGTCGTGGCGCGCGTGGGCGGCGCGTCGGAGCGCTCGACGATGGACAAGGCGGCCGCCTGCGAGCAGCTCAAGGAGACGATGCGGCTGATGGACGTCGTGGCCGAGCGGTCGCGCGGCCTGCTCTCGATCGACGTCGCCTACGACATCCGCTCGATCCGGATCTCGCCCGACCGCCGGCGCGCCACGGTGGAGGTGACCAGCACCGCCAAGGTGGGCGAGCGCCTGATCGCGCGCTCGCGCTCCAGCGAGGAACTCTCGCGCGCGTTCTGGCGGATCCGGAGCCACGGCGGCGAATCGCAGGCCTGGGCCTATGGCGGTTGATCGCCCCCGATCGCGCGGGGGTACGGCTCAGCGCCCCAGGCCGCGCATCGCTTCCAGGTAGGCGGCTTCGATCTCGGCGGTGCGCTGCCGCGCGATCGCCTGCTGCTCGGGCGCGAGGGCGTCGGCCTTGTCGGGGCGGTACTGCTCGATCGCGCGCCGGTACGCGGCGGAGAGCTGGGTCGCATCGGCGCTCGCCGGCACGCCGAGGACTTCGGTCCAGTGCCGCGCCGGCGCGTTGCCGTTGCCGGGCTGCGGGTCTTCCCGCGGCGCCGCCCGCGGCGGCGACAGGAAGGCGTTGACCACCAGGTAGCCGATCGCGAACCCGGAGGCGATCACGCCCAGCAGCAGCCAGCTCATGCCAGGGCCTCGCGGATGCGCGCCTGCGCGCGGCGGATGTCGGCGACCGCGCCGCCCGCGCCCTCGTCGGCGGCATCGAACAGGGCGATGCGTGCGTCGATGTCGTCGCGCAACCGCTCGCGTTCGCGCGCCGCCAGGTGGCGGGCGGCGAACGCGACCGGGTCGCCGCGGAAGCCGCGCAGGCCGCAGAGCTTGCGGTAGAGGTTGGGCGCGCAGGGCGGACAGAGCAGGGATTCGGCGGCCAGCGCCAGGAACTTCCGGCGGTCGAGCCGCAGTGCGGCCCGCTGCCGGAACACGACCGCCAGCATGGCGGCGGTGACCAGCAGGGCGGCGACCAGCGTCGCGAGCAGCCAGACGGGATCGTGCGCGGCCAGCAGCAGCGCCGGGATGGCCGCCAGCACCAGCGCGCCGGCGACGATGCAGCCGGCACGCACCGGCCAAAGGCTGTGGGCGAACCGCCGCAGGGCCTCTGGGTCGTCGCCATCGCCTGCCGTAGCCGCGAGCCAGCTGGCCGGCAGCGCGGTGCGAGCGGGCAGCAGCGCGTTGGGCAGCCAGACGAAGCGCCCGCGCAGCTCCAGCCGCGAACCGAGGCGGACGCGCCATCCCCGGCCGCGCGATTCGACCAGCAGCTCGTCGACATGCAGCAGCCGGGCCGAGTCGAACAGGTAGAAGGCCACGATGCCGGCCGCCAGCAGCAGTTCGGCGTCGAGGGGCGTCACTTGCCGCCGGCGTCGTCGGAGCGCTTGAAGACCCTGCGGATCGCCATCCACACGCCGACGATGCCGACCAGCAGCAGCTTCCAGAACTTGGCCAGCGCCACGCCGGCGGCGGCCAGCCAGCCCTTCTTCGAGGCCACCGCGGCGGCGCCGCCGGTGATCAATGCGGCCAGCCCGATCTCGGCCACGTGGTCGCCGGGACGGAACTCGGCGTAGCGCTCGCCGGCCACGAACTCGTAGCCCGGGACCAGGCCCTTGAAGTCGGCGATCGAGGGCGCGATGGCCTCCGGGTCGGCGACCAGCGTCACCCCCATGACGCCGCGGCGCCCCAGCAGGCGGGTGTTGTAGTTGACGACCTTGCTCTGCGAGGCCTCGTTCTCCAGCAGGATCGCCCAGGCCAGCGCGTTGAGCTGCTCGTCGTACTGCGGCTCGGCCTGCCAGCCGACCAGGCGCAGCGTGTCCCAGCCGCGGCGCCGGCGCTCCTCGTTGCCGCGCTGGAGTCCTTCGCGGATGCTGGCCAGCATCGCGTCGGGGTCCAGGTCTTCGTCGTCCTTGACGTAGCCGATGCCGTCGAAGCTGAAGTACGCGATCCAGTCGAGGTTCTCCGGCGCGAGCACGTACTCGTCGGTGCCGGTCGGCGGGTTCTGGAACAGCTCGTTGAGCCTGCGCGCGCCGTCGGCGCCCAGGAACAGGTAGCCCTCGGGCACGTCGATGGTGGCCTGCCCGCCGATCCGGCCCTCGCTCGGGCCCGGTTGCCACGGCAGCTGCGCGAGCGGATTGTCTTCCTCGGCCTGCTCCTGCGCGGCGACGGGCGCCACGATCCACAGGCATGCGACGACCGCGATCGCGCGGATCGCCGACCTGATGCGCTTCATTTGCGTCTTCCCCGATGTCTCGATCCCGGCTCCCCTGCGCCGCCGCGCAAGGGCGGCGATCGCAACGCCCCGGGCCGGGTCCGGCCGGAGCGCGCGTGCATCATATCGCGGGCGAGTGGCCGGCGGCGCGGCCGGCGATTCGACGGCCCTTCCGCAGGAGCGCGCGCGGACCGGGTATCGCGGGGAAGGCGCGTCGCGCGCGAGCGCGCTCCTGCGGGGGCTGCCCTGGTGCGCGATGCCGACCTCCGGGCGCGTCTTGCGCAGGCGCGCGCGCTCAGCCGTATCGCGCCAGGAACATGTCCACCGCGCCTTCGGCCACCGCCTTCTGCCGTGCGCGGCCCAGCGGCGGCTGGCCCAGGGTGAGTTGCGGCCAGAACGCGGCGCCCTTGAGCAGGGACTCGAGCTGCGCCGCGGCGAAGGCGGGATCGCGGGTCTTCAGCCGGCCATCGCCGGCGGCGGCGCGGATCCAGGCGGCGAAGCCGGCCTCGCGATGGCCGAGGCGCGCCATCATGTCGCGGGCCAGCTCCGGCGAGTGCATGCCGGCGACGATCGCCACCCGTGCCAGGTCGATGAAGTCGGGGTCGTGCATCAGGCGCAGCTTGCGCTGCGCCAGTTCCAGCAGCTGCGCGCGCAGCGGGGCATCGGCGCGATAGGGCAGGGAGAGGTCGTCCTGCCCGCGCGCCAGCATCGCCTCCAGGATGTGGCCGAACAGGGCCTCCTTGCTGGGGAAGTGGTTGTAGACCGTGCGCTTGGACACGCCCGCGGCGGCGGCGATGCGGTCCATGCTGGTGGCATCGAAGCCGGTGGCGCGGAACTCGGCCAGCGCGGCGTCCAGGATCGCCGCACGCTTGCGGTCGGTCAGGCGGGGGGCGGGCGCGGCCTCGGTCATGGCGCCGATTCTACACCGGGCGGTTTACTTCCTGGCATTCCGTATCTACACTGCACGGTGTAGTTTCCTGGAGGGCCGCCATGCCCAGCGTCTCCGCCTCACCCCGCCGCCCGCGATGGCGCCGGGTGGCGTTCCTCTCCGTCCTCGTCCTGGGAGTCTTCGCCGTGTCCGCCTGCACCCTGTCCGCATTCCTGAGCCACCGCACCGACGCCGACTACTCCGCCTCGCCGCAGGCGCTGGACGGCCGCTTCGCCAACCCGCGGCCGCGGCCCGCCATGGGCGTTGCCAAGACCGCGCGCCTGGCGTGGGACTTCTTCTTCAACAAGCCCGACGGCACCGTGCCGGCCGCGCCGCCGCGGGTGCTGCCGCTGACCCGCGCCGACCTGGAGGCCGCGCCCGACCGCAGCCTGTACCGGCTGGGCCATTCGACCCTGTTGCTGAAGCTGCGCGGCGGCTTCTGGATCACCGATCCGGTGTTCGCCGAGCGCGCCTCGCCGTTCGGCTGGATGGGCCCGAAGCGCTTCCATGCGCCGCCGATCGCGCTGGCCGAGCTGCCGCCGCTGCGCGGCGTGCTGATCTCCCACGACCACTACGACCATCTCGACCGCAGCGCCGTCGTGGCGCTGGCTGACAAGGCCGACGTCTTCCTGGCCCCGCTCGGCGTCGGCGACCGGCTGGTCGCCTGGGGCGTGCCGGCGGAGAAGGTGCGGCAGTTCGACTGGTGGCAGGAGGCGACGATCGACGGCCTGCGCCTGGTCGCCACGCCCGCGCAGCACTTCTCCGGGCGCGGGCTGCTCGACGGCGACCGCACGCTGTGGGCGTCGTGGACGATCCTGGACCCGCCGCGCGCGGAGGGCGACCGCGGGCTGCGGCTGTTCTTCAGCGGCGACACCGGCTACTTCGACGGCTTCGCCGAGATCGGCCGCCGCTTCGGCCCGTTCGACGTGGCCATGCTGGAGACCGGCGCCTACGACCGCCGCTGGGCCTTCGTGCACATGCAGCCCGAGCAGACCGTGCAGGCGTTCCAGGACCTGCGCGCGCGCTGGCTGCTGCCGGTGCACAACGGCACCTTCGACCTCGCCATGCACGCCTGGGACGACCCGTTCGAGCGCGTCAGCGCCCTGGCCGCCGACCGCGGCATCGCGCTCGCCACGCCGATGATGGGCGAGCGCGTCGACCTGGCCGCGCCCGCGGAGACGTCCGCGTGGTGGCGGGAATGACGCACGCTGGACGCACCGGCATCTCTCCGGGCCCGTAGGAGCGCGCTCGCGCGCGACCGGGCCAGGTGCGGCCGGACCTGGGGCAGACGAAGAACGCGTCCCCACGCGCGGACGCGGGCGAACGGCGGCCGGCACCGCTTTTTACCGGTGCCCGCAGACAAGCGATCGCGCGCAAGCGCGCTCCCAAGGTCCTCCGCGCCGTAGCGTTCGCGCAGAACGTGTCGCGAGTCACGGGCGCGGCAGCGCATGTGCGCGGGCGATGCGCCGAGCCGCGCGCGCATGCGCGCGCATCGTCATGGGCGCCGCCGCGGATCGCCTAAACCCGCGGTGAACCCGGGCGTGCGATCTCCGTCGAGGGGGCGTGAAGGTTCGACTGTGCTTCAGGTCAAGAATTTTCTACTGCGCCGCGCCGACGACGAAGCTGTCGGCCCGTTAAGATTCCTGTACCGCTTCCCCCGCGCTGCACAGACGGTGCTTGGCCCATAACGAAGAAAAGGAACCCCGATGAAGAAGCTGCTCCTTCCCGCCGCGCTCGCCGCCGCCACCCTGAGCGCGCCCGCCTTCGCCCAGGACCGCCTGGCCGGCGACACCTACCGCCCGGACCTGCAGGTCGGACAGGGCCACTGGTTCGTCGCCGGCAACGTGGGTCGCACCGACGGCGGCACCGCCGACCGCTTCGGCTCCGGCGATTTCCACGTCTTCGAGAGCCGCGACGGCCGCAAGACGGGCTACGGCCTGGTCACCGGCTACCGCTGGAAGATCGGCGAGCGCTGGGGCCTGGGCCTCGAGGGCGGCTACAGCGATCTGGGCAACCTGCGCGTGCGCAACGCGTTCAACGACGATGCGGTGAACCAGCGCGACAGCGAGAACGCCCTGCGCGGCTGGCACGTGGGCGGCAACACGCGCTTCCACGTGACCCCGGCCTGGTACATCAGCGCGCGCGGCGGCTACTTCCGCGCGTCCGACAACGATGCCGACTACTACAACAGCGTCGGCCAGGACCTGGGACTGGAGAGCGGCGGCCGCGACGGCCGCAACAGCTGGTACGCAGGCGTCGGCACCGGCTGGAACGCCACCGAGAACTTCAGCATCGGCGTGCACTACGACTACTTCCGCGCGAAGTCGGGCGACCTGCGCGATCCGGTCACCGGGATCGAGTTCGAGGGCCCGAAGCGCTCCACCGCGCTGCTGGGCCTGACCGCCGAGTACGCATTCTGATCCGAGCGCGGTGGCCGGCATGGGCCGGCCTCGCGACGCCACGGGCGCCTTCGGGCGCCCGTGCGCGTTTCGGGTGTCGCGATCGCGCGCGCGCTCCTGCGAACGCAAGCGACCGGATCGAACGCCCCGCCGTCAGCGGGCGAGCCCGGCGGGATCGTGCTGGGTCTGCTGCGGCGTGGTGTCGAGCGCCTGCGGCTGTTCCGCGCGTGCCGCATCCTGGCCCTGTTGCTGCCAGCACTGGCCGGCCGGCGACTTGAGGTAGTCCTGCAGGGCCTGTCGCAGCGCCTGCGGGTCGCCGGTCTTCGCGGCCGAGAACACCGAGTCCATGGCCGCGTCCGATGCGCCCGCCGCGCGGCCATCGGCCGGGGGCGCGTCCCGCGTGGACTCGGTGCGCGTGCCTGGCCCGGCGGCGCGCGAGACCGCTTCCTCCAGCCGCGGCAGGGTCCGGGGACCGGCGGCGCCGTCCACTTCGAGGCCATGGTCGCGCTGGAACGCGCGCACCGCGTGCTCGGTGTGCGGGCCGAAGACGCCGCTGCGCGTCTCCAGCGGTCGCCCGTCCAGCCCGGTGTAGCCGAGCTGGTTGAGCGATTCCTGCAACCGGCGCACGTCGGAGCCGCGCTCGCCGGCTTCCAGCACGCCGTCGGCCAGGGCGCCCTGCGCCTGCGGGGTCCGCGCCGCACCGGCCGCCGGGCCGCGCGCGGTTCCCTGCAGGTAGGGCAGGGGATCGACGGCGTCGCCGTCGCGCCAGACCTCGAAGTGGAGATGCGTGTCGCCCTGCCTCGGGGTGTTGCCCGTGCGTCCCATGGTGCCGATCTGCTGGCCGGCCTCGACCCGCTGGCCGGGCTGCACCTGCATGTCCTGCAGGTGCATGTAGCGGGTCTGCAACCCATTGTCGTGGTCGATGGTCACCATGTTGCCGGCGGCGCCGCGGTTCTGCGCCATGCGCACCGTGCCGCCGCCGAAGGCGACGATGGGATCGCCGGCGTCGCCCTGGATGTCGAGGCCCTTGTGGGTGCGGACGCCGCCGCCGCGCGAGGTGCCGAACTCGCCGTGTCCCTCGCCGGGCTTGTCGGCGCGGTTGATCTGCGTGTTGCCGGGCGCCGGCCAGCGGCCGGCGTCGTCCTGCGCGGGCGGGCGGTTGCGTTGCTCGGCCGGCAGGGCGGCCTGCTGCCGCACCGTGTCCAGCGTGCGTGCATCGGCGGCGCCGTCGGCGTCCAGCCGGTTCGCGCGCTGGAACGCGCTCACTGCGGCCGCGGTGCGGTCGCCGTAGATGCCCGACTGCGTCTCCAGCGGCCGCCCGCGCTCGTCGCGGAAGCCGAGCGCGTTGAGGGTCTGCTGCAGCTCGCGGACGGCCTGCCCCTGCTCGCCGCGCGACAGCGCGCCGTCGGCGAGCGGCTCGCTGCGCGGGGTGTCGCGGGCCTGCGCCTGACGTTCGGCGATGCCGGGGCTCCGGTCGGGATCGCTTGCCATGGTCTGCTCCTCGTTCGGTGGCGCCGCGCCGGGTGTGCCGGCTGGGCGTGGGTCCTTCGGTCACGCACATAGGTCGACGACGACCGGTCACGGCCCGTAGCGGGCGGTCTCCTGGTCGTAGTCGTAGGTCCGGGCGTCCGCTTCGCCGAGGGGGCGGGTCTTGCCCGGCGACGCGATCGCGCTGCCGGAGAACGTCACCCGCACGGCCGGCAATCCGCCGCCCCCGGAAGGCAGGAAGGCGAGGGTGCCGGTGTTGGCGATGCACGGCATGGCCGCGCCGCGGTCGCAGGCGGCGGCGTTGTCCTCGCCCGCGGGCAGGCTGCCGGCGTAGCGCCAGGGGCGGTCCCGCGGCAGCGCGACGCCGTCCGGGTCGAACACGAACAGGGCGTAGGCGCGGAGCGCGGTGCCGTTGGCGAAGCCGGTGGTGGGCACGGCCAGCAGCAGCCGCCCGTCCCGGGTGGCGTGGCGCTCGGCGGCGCGGGTGTCGTCGACGGCCTCGGGCTGGCCGTTGCGGCCGAACTCGCCGACGTAGCCGTCGGTGGAGGCCAGCGACCAGGCCGGGGCGCCGCCCTCGGTGGACAGCGCGTAGGTGGCCTGCGAGATGGCCACGGCGTCGTCGCGCTCGGTGACCGCGTTCTCGCCTTCCGCGCCGAAGCGCTCGGGGGTCATGTAGGCGAAGCCGGCGAAGTAGCGCCTGCCGCCCAGTTCGAACGCCTGGCCGGTCCAGAACGCGACCTCGCTGCCGTCGCCGGCGTCGTAGGACGCTCGGCCCTGGCCGCCGATGCGGTAGATGGCCTGCAGCACGTCGTCCGCCGAAGGCGTGGCGGGCGCCGGGGCGTCGCGCTGCGGTTCCGGCCGCTGCGCGCCGTCGGCGGCGCCTGCGGCCGCGGCGGCCGCTCCGTCGTTTCCTGCGGACGGCGCGTCGCACGCGCCCGCCAGCAGCACCAGCATCGTCCCCAGCATTGCCGCGGCGTGTCGCATGAGGCCAGCCTCCGTTGCGGTTCGGCCTGCGGAACAGGTGCATGTCCTGACGATCCGGCGGGCGTCCTGTCCCCTTCCGCCCGGGCCGGCGGCGCCATGGTGCCATGTCCGCACGCGGAATGCGCCGGCGTCCGCCCGCGTGGCGGCGCGGGCGCGTTCAGGCGTGCGCGGCGGCGGGAATGAACGCGACGGGGCCGTGGTTTCTGCGCATGCGCCGCCGCATTGCTGCGACCGCACGGCGCAAACAGCAACCGCGGTCGCGTTTCGCGATGGCGGGCGTGGGCTAGGGTCCCCCGACGCCGCGTTGCGCGGCGTGCATCGCCTCCCCCGAATGGACGCAGGAGAGTTCCGTGACGCATGCAACGCCCCTGACCCGCGAGCGCTTCTGGCGGCTCGCCGACGAAGCCAAGGCCCGCACCGAAGCGATCGCCGCGGAAAAGATGAAGCCGCTGGCCGAGCTGCCGATCGAAGCGCTGCGGCCGATCTGCATCCAGTACCGCTTCTTCACCATCGACTACATCTCCGACCTCGCGCTGCTGGTCGCGCGGCTGCCGTTCGGCGGGCTGCGCAGCCTGCTCGGCCAGATCCTCGCGGAGGAACTGGGCGAGGGCGATCCCGCCCGCGCGCACCCCGACGTGTACGACCGCTTCCTGTCCAGCATCGGGGTGGAGGCCGAGGCGATGCAGCGCCAGCTGCCGTCCAACGCCGGCGTGCTGCAGGGCCTGACCCGCGAGCTCGCCGACGGCTCGGTGGCCGCCGGCGTGGGCCTGCGCGGCATGGGTGGCGAGTGCCTGTGCCAGACCTACCTGTCGGTGATGTTCGAGCACATGCGCGAGAACCCGTACATGCGCCGCCACGAGGACCGCATCGACTGGGCGTTCTGGACCATCCACACCGGCGAGGAGGACATCGTGCACGGCGAGCTGACCCGCGCGGCGATCGACGACTACATCCGCGAGGACGACCGCGTGCTGCCCGAACTGGCCAAGGGCTACGAGCGCAGCATCGTGGCCTGGAACCGGTTCTGGGAGAACATCTTCCAGGCCTACGCGCCGCGCGCGGAGGCCGCCACGTGAGTGCGGCGGCGCAGTTCCACCTGGCCTTCCCGGTGCGCGACGTGGACGAGGCGCGGCGCTTCTACGGCGACGTGCTCGGCTGCCCGCTCGGCCGCAGCGACGTCACCTACCAGGACTTCGACTTCTTCGGCCACCACCTGGTGGCGCACATCTCCGTCGAGGGCGAGCCGCTGCAGACCGGCCGCTTCGACGGCGAGGCGGTGCCGGTCCCGCACTTCGGCATGAACCTCGACCGGCCCGCGTGGGAGCGCCTGGCGCAGCGCCTCACCGATGCGGGCGTCGCCTTCCACGAGCCGCCGCACCTGCGCCTGAAGGGGCAGCCGGGCCAGCACGTGACCATGTTCCTGTTCGATCCCTCGGGCAACGCGCTGGAGTTCAAGTCCTTCGACGATCCCGGGCAGACCTTCATCCCGTGAGGGCGCCGGGCGCATCGCGCGCGGACGCGCCGCCGGACCCGGCCCCCGCGGCGGCGGCCGAGGCCCGCTCGCGCGCGTGGCGCAACGACCGCGCGCACGTGTTCCACCCGTGGTCGGCGCAGGGCGCGCTGGATCCGGTGGTGGTGACCGGCGCCAGCGGCGCGCACTTCTGGGACGAGCGCGGGCGGCGCTGGCTGGACTTCGCCAGCCAGCTCGTCAACGTCAACGCGGGCCACCAGCATCCGCGGATCGTCGAGGCGATCCGCGCGCAGGCCTCGGCGCTGTGCACCGTGGCGCCGTACCACGCGCATCCCGTCCGCGGCGAGGCCGCGCGCATGATCGCCGGGCGCGCGCCGGGCGACCTGGACCGGGTGTTCTTCACCAGCGGCGGTGCGGAGGCGGTGGAGAACGCGCTGCGCCTGGCGCGCCTGCATACCGGGCGGCACAAGGTGTTCAGCGCCTACCGCAGCTACCACGGCGCCACCGCCGGCGCGATCCTCGCCACCGGCGATCCGCGGCGCTGGGCCTCCGAGCCCGGAGCCGCCGGCTTCGTGCACTTCTGGGGCCCGTACCCGTACCGGTCGGCCTTCCACGCGCGCACCCCGGAGGAGGAATGCGAGCGTGCGCTGGCGCACCTGGCGGACACGCTGGCGGCGGAGGGCGCGCACACGGTGGCGGCGATCCTGCTGGAGACGGTGGTCGGCGCGAACGGGGTGCTGGTGCCGCCCGACGGCTACCTGGCCGGCGTGCGCCGGCTGTGCGATGCGCACGGCATCGTCATGATCGCCGACGAGGTCATGTGCGGCTTCGGCCGCTGCGGCGAGTGGTTCGCGGTGGACCGCTGGGGCGTGGTGCCGGACCTGATCGCCTTCGCCAAGGGCGTGAACTCGGGCTACGTGCCGCTGGGCGGCGTGCTCATCGGCGCGCGCATCGCGGCGGGGTTCGACGCGCGGCCGTACCCGGGTGGCCTGACCTACTCCGGCCATCCGCTCGCCTGCGCCGCGGCGGTCGCCTGCATGCGCGTCTACGAGGACGAGGACCTGATCGCGCGCACGCGGCGGCTGGGCGAGACCGTGCTCGGCCCGGCGCTGGAAGCGATGTGCGCGCGCCACCCGAGCGTGGGCGAGGTGCGGGGATTGGGCCTGTTCTGGGCGGTGGAACTGGTGCGCGACCGCCGCACCCGCGAGCCGCTCGTTCCGTTCAACGCCGCCGGCGCCGACAACGCGCCGATGGCCGCCTTCGCCGACGCCTGCAAGGCCCGGGGCCTGTGGCCCTTCGTGCACGCCAACCGCACCCATCTCGCGCCGCCGCTGACGATCGCCGAGGACGAACTGCGCACGGGCCTGGAGATCCTGGACGACGCGCTTTCGGTGGCGGACCGGTACGCCGCGACCTGAGCGCAGGCGCGCGCTCGCGCGCGACGCTCTGCTGCGGGCGCACTGTCGCGCGCAAGCGCGCTCCTACAAGAACTCGCGTGATACCCGACGCACCCCCGGATGCGGCGCCGCCAACCTTCGTCCGCGCGTGGCGACGCGTCTCTGCTCTCCGGCGATTGCGGTGGTGCCTGGGCCGGTCGCGCGCGCCTACGGGGTCTTGCGTCCCGTGGCGGGCGCGAAGCTGGTGCGACGGCGCTCGACGATGCGGCCTTCGGCCATGCGGCCCTCCACCAGCTCGTAGCCGAGCAGGGCGAACACGCGCTGGCCGATGAAGATCGGGCGGGCGTCGCCGTACCAGTCGACGCAGCTGGCCTTGCAGCCGTCGTCGATGGCGTCTTCGGCACGGGCGGCGAGCTGGCCGATGGGGGCGAGCGCGAGGTCGCGGTTGCGCAGGTAGAGCACCGAGGCGGTGCTGTCGAGATAGCGCTGCATGGTATCGCGGCGGCGTTGGGCCACGATCGGCAGGCCGGCGATGCCGCTGCGCGCGTCGTCGGCGCGATAGAAGAAGCCGTGGGTCCGGCTCTCGCCCTGCGCGGCGTCGCGCTGCACGTAGACGCTGCCGGTGGCCGCGCCGGTCGTGCCGAGGCGCACGCTGGTGAAGTGGAGGTCGGCGCCGGCGCTGCCGACCAGCAGCGCATGGCGCCCCATGGCCTCGATGCGCTCGGCGCCATGGCCCAGGCGCAGCGGGTGGACGGCATCCTGCGCGGCGTAGCGCAGCGCGTGGGCCAGCGTGCCCGGCGCGGCGTCGCCGTTAGCGCCGGACCAGCGGTGCGGCGCGTGGCCGTACAGCAGCCAGTCGCCGACGAAGCGGTTCTGCACGCTGCCGTCGGCCTGCCCGGGCAGGGGCCGGTAGGCGTCGTCCGGGGCGGCGTCGCGGCCGTCGCCGAAGCGCTCCAGCGCGACCCGCAGCAGGGCGAGGTCGCCCCGGCTGCCGGCGTCGCCCCACATCGCTTCGCCTGCGCCCCGGCGCGAAAGCAGCACGTTGAGATGGCCGTCGTCGTCCTGCAGGAACGAGAGCTGGTCGATCGGCACGCCGCGGGCCTTCAGCGCGGTCGGTTCGGCACCGTCGAGCGGAATGCGGAACACCGCCGACGGCTCCTGCCCGCGCCCGTCGCGCTGGGCGGTCCAGACGAACACCGAGTCGGCCGAGACGTAGAACACGCGGCCGGCCGGGCCCAGCACCGCGGTGGCGGTGCAGGCCAGCTCGCGGGCGGCGAGCGGGCAGCGGATCACGGTGTGCAGGGCGATGCTGTCCTTGAAGGGATCGAGCGGCGCGTCGGTGCGGTAGATCCGCGTGGCGGGCAGGATGCGCTCGAAGGCCTCGGGCGTCGCCTGCGGGGTCCAGCGCCGCAGGCCCGGCAGGAAGTCGCGCTGGTCCAGGCGCCAGGGCGAGAGGTCCATCGGGGTGTAGACCACCAGGGTGTCGCCGACCAGGCGGCTGGCGTAGTTGCGCGAGGAGTAATAGTCGTTGCTGCGCAGGTGATGGGTGTCGCGGTAGCGCAGCTCGCCCTCGCGCGAGAGATCGAACCGCACCAGCTCGGTGCCGGTGCGGGCGTAGCTGTAGCCGATCACCACGACGGTGTCGCCGGCGACCAGCATCTCGTCGTACCAGGCGCCCTGCGGATCGGTCCCGGGGCCGAACGCGTCGACCGTGGACACCGGCTGCAGGCGGTCGCCGCCGATCCTGATGGTGAACAGGCGGCCGCGGCGCAGCACCACGAGGTGGTCGCCGTGGCGCTTGACGATGCCGCCCTCGTCGACGCCGGCGGTCTGGACGTTGGTGATCGAAGGTTCCTCGGCTCGGCTGCCGGTGACGCTGACCGATTCGAGGGCGACCGAGGGCGAGACCGGCGCCGGCAGCGACGGCGGCGCTCCCGCCACCTGCTGGTGCTGGACGGCCTTCTCCTGCTGCGCCCGCGCCTGCGCGGACCACTTCGCGAGCAGGCGCTCGAAGTCCTGTTCGCCGGCGAACGGCGCCAGGGTCCTGCGGGGCGTGTCGTCGGCGCGGCCGGCGGGCGAGGCCGCACAGGCGGCGGCCGACAGGCACAGGGCGAGCAGCAGGGCGGGATGGAACCTCATGCGGGGCGTCCTCGGCTGGGCGGGGTCGCGGCGCGGTGCGCTGCGATGCGGGAGCGAACGCGTGCGGGGCGCGGATGGGGTTGGCGGCCGCTGCGCGCGTCAGTGCCCGCGCGGCGGGGCCGGCGGGGGGAAGGCGGCGATCATCCGCGCGAGGTCGTCGTCCTCGGCATAGAAGTAGGCCACCGGCAGGCCGAGCACGCCGGCCAGGCGCTGCAGGGTCTGCAGGTCGGGCTGGTGGACGCCGGTCTCGTAGCGGTTGACCCGGGTGCTGGCCACGAAGTGATCCAGGCCCGCCTCGATGCCCAGGCTGCGCTGCGACAACCCGCGGGCCAGCCGCGCCTCGCGCAGGCGGCGGCTGTAGACCGGCATGTTCTTTCGTTGCGCCACGCTCTCTCTGCGTCCCGGTACATCGGCGTCGGGAAGCTTCCAGAACGTCGCTTGACTTCGATACTACGTTAAACGTAGCTTTCGGGATGGTACGGACGGCGCGCTTCCCGTTCCGGCCCGGCCGGTGGCGGCCGCGGCGCCGCCCGTACCCGGCGCGGGAGCAGATGGAACTCGAGGGAACACCCATGCAAGAAGAGAGCGCGATCTCCGCCTTCGCTGCGGCGGGCGGGGCGGAGCGGCAGGCGCCGGCGGGGGGCGCGCCGATGCGGCGCCTGCTCCAGCTGTTGCAGGGAGAGGCGGCGCCGGCGCTGGCCGACGTGCGGCTCGCCCGCCTGCCGCGGCCGGAGCTGGAGACGCTCTCGCACCTGGCCTGGCGCGAGGCGGATACCTGCGTGCAGTGCTCCGGCCTGCTGCTGCGGCTGCTGGAGGCCGCGGCGCGTCACGCGCGCCCGGACGCGCATCTGGTGCTGCAGACCACCCAGCACGCCGCGCGGCTGCTCAAGGAACAGCAGGTCTGGCGCGAACTGGCCTGCAACGCCGCCTACTACTGCGACCACCCCGAGGCGACCGCACGCCTGCGGCGCCTGCTGGACGGCGACGCCGTCGGCGAGCCGGACCGCGCCGCGCCGTAGGAGCGCGCTTGCGCGCGACCGGACCGGGGCCGCCGGGCCGCCGGCAAACGAAGAACGCTTTCCCGCACGCGGATGTCGGTGAACGATGGGCGGCGCCGCTTCTTCCGAGGCGTCGCGCGCGAGCGCGCTCCTACGGGAGTTCGGGTTCTGCGCCGGCGCGCTGCGCCTTCAGCTGCATCAGGAAGGCGTGCAGCATCTCCGTCGACAGCCCGTGCAGGCTCAGCCGGTAGCCGGCGCGCAGGGTCGACATCGGCAGCAGCGGGTGCTTGTTGTTGACCAGGATCAGGTGCTCGCGCGCGTCGAGCAGGGTGGCGGCGTAGAGGCCGATGGTCTCGTCGAGCTGCAGGGAATTGGTGGCGCGCCAGAAGTCGTCGTCGGTCAGCAGCAGCTGGTAGATCGGGGTGAACAGCTCGATGGCGCTCTGCAGGTCGAGGAAGTTGCGCCGCCGCCGCGGCATGTCGGCCAGTTCCAGCGGCGGGCGGCCGATCATCGACAGGTCGGGGTCGGCCACCGGCTCCAGCCGGCGCCCCTCGGCCTTCAGCGCCTGGTTGAGGCGGATGATGAAGTTGTAGAGGTTGAGGTCGTGGACGAGGAACATGTCCTCGCGCACGTCGGCCACGGCGGCCGGCCGCAGCGGGTTGGTCGGCACCGCCACCGGCGCGTTGGCGGCGATGAACTGCAGCACCTGCGAGCCGAGGTGGAAGTGGCGCAGGATCAGCCAGTTCGCCTCCGGGCGGATGAAGTGCTCCATGCCCCAGGCGAGCAGCCGGTGCAGCGTGCGCGAGAACGCCATCTTGCGCGGGGTGAAGGTCTTGGCGACCTGGAACACCACGATCAGCGCGCGCGCGAAGGGGCGCATGAAGGGCAGCACGTACTGCCGCGAGCGCGAGCTGCAGTCGTCGAGCCAGGCGCGCTTGACCTCGTCGTCGATCGGCGTGCTGTGGTCGAGGTAGAGCGCCAGCCAGGGGCTGGGGTCGCGCGGGTCGTGGGGGCGTTCGAGGAACTCGGGCGTGCTCATGGGTTCGGCTCCGGTTCGGCGCCCTCGGCCAGGACGTGCTCGAACTGCATCAGGTACAGCTCGGCGGTGCGGCGGGCGGTCTGCACGATGGCGCGCGCGCCGCGGCCGTCGGGATCGTCGTGGGCGAGCACGATCTCCACCCCGCGCAGCCAGCGCAGCAGGTGGTGCTCGTCGTTCTCGCCGTGGTACTCGAGGAAGCGGTAGGCGTCGGGCGGCAGGTCCAGCTGCGCCTTCATCAGCGGCAGCAGGGCCGGGATGATGCGCTGGCCGGTGCCCTCGATGACGTAGATCGCGCCCAGCAGGCCGACCGGGTTGGGCAGCGCGGCCAGGGCGTGCAGGTAGCTGTCGAGCGCCTGGCCGCCGGGGTTGCGCCGCAGCAGGTCGATGTCGGCAACGGCGCCGCCGGCGCGGCGGTAGTCGTCGAAGAGGATCCCGTAGTCGTCCTGCTCGTCGCCGGCGTGGGTCTCGATCAGCGCCGCGAGCGCTTCGTAGGGCGCGGTCACCGAGGCCGCGCCCTCGCGCATCCAGCGGCTGCCCTCGCGCACCTGCGGGATCCAGTGGTGCATCCACTGCCGGTAGTGGGCCAGGGTGAAGCGGCCCTCGCGCAGGGCGCGCACGATCGGCGTGCGCCAGGCGCGCGAGCGGTAGTCGTGCCACAGCGTGGCCAGTTCGCCCAGCAGGCGGCGCAGCGCCGCGTCGGCGGCCTGCGCGGGGTCGTGCGGCGGCGGCACCGCGTCCTTGTCGGGCGGGGCCGCGGGCGGCGTGGCGGCGGGCCCGCGCCGCCGCGCATCCACGGGGGCGTCGCCGGCCTCGACCTCGATCAGCGCGAAGGCCACGGTGAAGCGGCCGGACTCCGGCACGAAGCACAGGATGCGCTCGCCCGGCGCCGGCGCGCGGGTGCGCAGGAACTCGTCGAGCATGACGAAGATCGAGGCGGCGCCGGTGTTGCCGCGCTCGACCAGGTTGCTGTACCAGCGCTCGCGCGGGATCGCCAGGCCGGCCTTGTGCATCAGCGCGTCGACCACCGGCGCGAACTTCTCCGAGGAGTAGTGGCACAGGAAGTGGTCGATGCGCGCGGGGTCGAGCCAGCCGGCATGGCACAGCCGCGCGTACTCGTGCACGCCGACGTCGAACAGGTGCGGCAGCAGGCGGATGTCCTGGCGCAGCAGCAGCGCGCCGTCGGCCTCGGCCTCGGCCCAGGCGGCGTAGTCCAGGTGCGAGCGGCGGCGGTCGGCCGTCAGGCCCAGCTGCATGCACACCGGGTAGTCGCCGGAGAACGAGCGCTGGTGGATGCCGCGCAGGCGCAGCCGCACCGGCCGGTCGCGGCGCGGCGCGGAGGTCAGGCGCAGCGCGCCGGCGCCGTCGGAGAGCATCCAGCGCAGGAAGTGGGCGTCGAAGTCGGCGTCGTAGCCCTGCGCCGCGTAGCGCGAGCGCTTGAACAGCCGCGAGGGCATCTCCGCGGCGGCCACCAGCGCGTGCGCGTGCGCGCCCAGCTCCACCGACGCCGCGGCCGCCTCCCAGGCGCCCACGCCCGAGGCGCAGATGCCGTGGGCCGAGAGCGTCTGCATCGGCGGCGCGGCCAGCTCGCCCTGCACCATGCTGGCGAAGCCCGGCATCAGCGCATCGCCGCCGGCGGTGCCGCAGGCCAGCAGGCCGATCTCGTCCAGCTGCGCGCCCGCGTCCTCCAGGCAGGCGCGGATCGCCGCCGCGGCCATGCCGGCGCAGGAGATGCGGGTGCCGCCGTCCGGGTCGATGGCGTAGTGGCGTTGCTGGATGCCGTTCTCGGCGAGGATGCGGCGCTTGATGCGGCCCGAGAGCCGGTTCAGCGGGGCGATGTAGGCGTCCATGGCCGCGTTGTCGATGGCCGGCCCGGGCAGGTGGCGGCCGGTGCCTTCGATCCAGGTGCGCTCGAGCGTGAGGGGCATGCGGGTCTCGTGGGGGAAGGGCGCCGGCCTCAGCGCGAGGGCGGCGCGTCGTCGGGCAGCGCGGTGCCGAACCAGCGGTCGGGCGCGGCGAGCAGGAAGCCGTAGTTGCCGTGGTAGCGCGCATGGTGCAGGTGGTGGCGGCGGCTGGCCGCGCGCCAGCCGGTGGCCGGGGCGCGCCGGCCGAAATCGTAGTTGCTGTGGCCGAAGGCGTTGAGCGCGATGCTCATCACCGGCAGCGCGAGCAGCGCGACCGGGCTGAAGTCGTGCAGCAGCATCGGCAGCAGCGGCACGCTGCCCAGCAGGGCCGCCTCCAACGGGTGGAACGCGTAGGTGGAGAACGGCGTGGGCACGTGGGAGCGGTGGTGGTGGGCATGGAAGCGCCGCAGCGGGCGCGTGTGCAGCAGCCGGTGGCAGGCGTAGAAGTGCAGCTCGTTCCAGACGAACAGCACCGCGATCTCCGCCGCCACCCGCCAGGCCGGCGCCTGCGGCGCCAGCCGCGCCCAGCCCTGCGCCAGCAGCCACCAGGGCAGCAGCAGGCCGACCCCGAACACCAGCACCGAACCTGCCGAGGCTGCGATCTCGCGCCGCAGCTGCCCGGGCGCCGGCGGGCGCGGATCGATCCGGCGGCCCCAGCCCAGCGCCGGCAGCGCATGCTCGACCAGCACCCAGGTGCCGACGCCGGCCACGGCGTAGAGCGCGCCGAACCAGGCCACGCCCAGCCCCACGACCTCCAGCGGCGACAGCGCGGCGATGTGTGCCTGCATCGGGTGCGTCCGATCTTGCCCGGGGCGATTCTAGGCGCATCGGGCAGGATGCGGCGCGGCGGCGGGCGTGGCACTGTGCGGCGCATGCATCCTTTGCCGACGATCCCGGCCGACGCGCCGACCCTGCTGGTCGTCGACGGCCATCCCGACCCGCGCTCGCTGTGCGCCGCGCTGGCCGCGCGCTATGCAGCGGCGGCCCGCGAGGCGGGCGCCGTGGTGGACGAGCTGCGCGTGCGCGACCTGCGCTTCGATCCGGTCCTGCACGGCGGGCTGCGCGGCGAGCAGCCGCTGGAGCCGGACCTGGCGCAGGCGCAGCGGCGCATCGAGCGGTGCCGCCACCTGTGCCTGGTCACGCCGCTGTGGTGGGGCAGCGTGCCGGCGCTGCTGAAGGGGTTTCTCGACCGTACGCTCGAGCGCGGCTGGGCTTAGGGCCTGTGAACGCCAATGGCATGCCTCGCATGGCGTCTCCGTGGCCGCCAGGCGGTGTTGCGCGGCGCAGCGCCTGACTGGCCGTCAGGTCAAGCTGCGCGACGCCGCCTGGCGGCCACGGAGACGCCACCCGGAGGGCCGGTCCTGCGGACGCGCGCGGCCGTGTCATCGCTCCGTTGCGTATCGGCATACGCGCCGTCGCTCTTCCTTGCCGCGCACGCCCGCAGGGCCGGTGCGAGGCATGCCATTGGCGTTCACAGGCCCTGCGCTACAGCCCGCGCGGCATCCCGCAGGCGCTGCTGAAGGGACGCAGCGCGCGGGTGCTGATGACCGCCGATTCCCCTGGCTGGTACCTGCGGCTGCTGCAGGGCCAGCCGACGCGCCGCCAGCTGGTGCGCAGCACGCTGCGCTACTGCGGCTTCCGCCCGGTCGACTTCGTGCGCTACGGCCCCGTCCACGGCAGCGACGACGACGATCGCGCGCGCTGGCTGGAAGACGCCGCCCGCCGCGGCGCCGCCGACGCGCGGCGCCGGTGGGCGCCGTAGGCGCTCGCTCGCGCGCACTGGGGCGTTCCCCGCGGAGGCTGGTCGCGCGCGAGCGCGCTCCTACACGATTCTTCGGGTGCGAAGCGAAGGCTGGGCATGTCGGCGCTCCGGACGAAGGCGCCGACGCGCCGGCAGGCGATGCGCAGGAGCGCGCTCGCGCGCGACGGGGCATTCCCCCGCGAAACGCGGTCGGGCGAGCGCGCCTACAGCCGGAAACGCATGCCCAGCATGTAGGTGCGCTCCGGCGAGGCGCGGTCGCGCGGGAAGGCGTAGCCGTCGCCGAAGTAGTTGTGGGTCTTGGCGCCGAGCACGTTGGCGGCCTCGACGAACACGGTGATGCCGTCGCCGAGGTCGTAGTTGAACGCCACGTCCAGCCACTCCTCGGGGCCGTGGAAGATCTCCGAGGGCTGGTCGCCGGAGGCGCTGAAGCTCACCGCGTAGTCGTCGCGCCAGTTGTAGGCCAGGCGCGCGGAGAAGCGCTCGTACTCGTACATCAGGATGGCGTTGTAGGCCTTCCTGGAGACGTTAGCCAGTGGCTGCACCTCGCCGGCGGGGGATTCGGCCTCGGCGTCGATCCAGGTGGCGTTGAGCTGGGTGCCGAAGCCGGACAGCCAGCCGGGCAGGAAGTCGTAGAACTGGGTGTAGCCGATCTCCACGCCCTTCAGCGTGCCCTCGCCGGTGTTGCGCGGCCGGGTGATCGAGTACTCGATGCCGTCGATGGTCTCGTCCTCGGCGTAGACCTGCACGTAGCCGTCCACGTCGCGGTGGAAGCCGGCCAGCGACAGCAGCGCATTGGGCTGGAAGTACCATTCCAGCGAGACGTCGACGTTCTTCGACTTCACCGCCTCCAGCGCCGGGTTGCCGCCGCTGCCGCGCGCGGGCAGGGAGTCGGTGGCCTGGAACAGCGCGAGCTGCGGGTTGAGGTCGGCGAAGTTGGGGCGGGTGATCGAGCGGCTGTGCGAGAGCCGCAGCATCAGGTCCTCGCGCAGGGAGAGGTTGGCGCTGAGGTTCGGCAGCCATTCGCTCTCGCTGCGGTCGATCGACACCGGCGATTCCACCCCGTCCACGGTCTCGGTGCCGCGCAGCTCCGAGTCCAGCTTGGTGTAGCGCACGCCGACGCGGCCGTCGACCGGCACCGGGCCGAGGTCGAAGGCGTAGTTGGCCTGCAGGTAGGCGGCGTGGTTGTCCTCGCGGTTGTCGAAGAACAGCGCCGGGTTGGCGGCGGGCCGGTCCGGCGAGTGGCCCATGATCTCGCGCAGCCGCGCGGATTCGCCGAGCAGGAACTCCTTGCTCGAGACCACCCAGTGGTTCACGCCCACGTCGCGGTCGCCGTCGAGGATGCGCCCGGCCGAGACGCGCCCCAGGCCCGGCACGTCGCTGACCAGGATCGGCCTTCCGGTGACGTTGTCGCGCGCGCCGGGGTCGCCGGCGGCGTTGCTCGCCTGCCGCGTGGACAGGCGCACGCCGGCGTCGAGCGAGGCGATCGGGCCGTCGGCGAAGGCGAAGCTGGCGTCGCCGCGCCAGGCCCACTCGTCGCCCTCCTGGCGGCTCCAGCTGTCGTAGAACTGGCTGAGCGCGTAGGCGGACGGGTCGGTGGTGTCGAAGGGCGTGCCGTCGGCGCGGGTCACCGAGGTCCAGGGCACGCCGCTGCTGCTGTCGACCACCAGCCGCGGCGCGACCATGCCGATGTCCAGCACCATCGAGCGGTTGTCGGCCTCGCTGTAGGTGTAGGCCAGCTCGGAGGACAGGGTCAGCCGCTCGCCGCGCCAGCGCCCGCCCAGCGCCGCCTGCCAGGTGTCGGAGCTGTTCTCGTGGGCCTGGGTGCTGGACAGGGTGTAGAGGTCGCGCGCCTCCAGCCGCTCCAGCACGTCGGTGCCGGGGCGCAGCACCACGCGGTCGGTGTTGCCGGCGTTGGCCAGGCCGGGGAAGGGCATCCAGTAGTCCACGCGCGGCGCGTTCTCGTAGCCGACGTAGAAGCCCTCCGCCCACAGCTCCAGGGCATCGGTCGGCGCCCACTGGAAGGCCAGGTTGGCGGCCTGGCGCCGGCGCTTGCCCTGCGCCTGCAGGTTGCCGACGTTGTAGGGCACGTGGATCTGCTGCCCGGGATCGAGCGGGTGGTCGACCCGGTCGTAGGTGCCGTGGAAGGTATTGGACTCGCTGTACGGCGTTTCCTGGTAGGAGAGGCTGCCCAGCAAGCCCATGCGGCCCGCGCCGGCATCCCAGGTGCGGCTGGCGGTCAGGCTGCCGTTGGGCACCGCCTCGGCCGCCTGCCCGCTGTAGAGCGCGGCCAGGCTGCCGGCCACGGTGGCGTCCTCCTCCAGGTCGAACGGGCGGCGCAGGCGCACGTCCACCGCACCGGCGATGCCGCCCTCGATCTGCTCGGCGCCGGCGGTCTTGTACACGTCCACGCGCTGCAGCTGGTCGGCGGGGATGTCGGCCAGGGCGACGCCGCGGCCGGTGGTGGTGAAGATGTTGCGGCCGTTGAGCGTGGTCACCACGTTCGGCAGGCCGCGCACGAGCACGGTGCCCACCTCGGCGCCGCCGCGCGCCACCTGCACGCCGGTGATGCGCTGCATCGCCGCGGCGACGCTGTTGTCGGGCAGCTTGCCGATGTCCTCGGCGACGATCGAATCGGTGATCTGCGGCGCGGCGCGCTTGGCGTCGAGCGCGCTCTCCACGCTGGCGCGCACGCCGCGCACCTCCACCGCGTCGAGGGTGTCCACCGCGGCGCCGGCGGCGGGCGCGCCCTGCGGGCAGGCCTGGCCGGGGGCATCGGGATCGCAGGGGGCGTCGGGGGCCTGGGCGAAGGCCGGGCCGGAAAGCGCGGCGGCGACCATCGTGGCGAGCAGGCGGCGGGCGGGGCGGTGCGGCGAGTGCGCGGGCTTCATCGTGCGGCGGCATCCTGTGGCGTGTGGCGGCGGGCGGGGCGCCGCGCCCCGCGCAACGGTTCCCGCACCCGCAGGCACTGCGAGGTGGAACGATCGCGGCAGCGTCGCCACCTCGTCTCGCCGGTTCCGCGGTGCGGAACGGCGGCGGATTAGAGCAACGCAAATCTTGGCGTTGCGTTAGCCCGATGTAAGGAAAGCGTTTTCGGCGCCGCGAGAAGCGACGCGCAGCGGCCATCGATGCCGCGCAGCGGCGCGTCGTCGCGCACTTGCTGAACGTTCCCGATACGCAATCGCCCGGCCACGGAACTCCCGCGCGCGAGCGCGACCCCCTTCACATCGGTGCGCGCGGCGGGCCGCGTCGCGGATCGCCGGCGACCGCGACGCTCACGGATCGAGCACCCAGTCGTTGTGGCCCGGGTGGTAGGTCGGGTGCGCGTCCATGTAGGCGTCGACCTCGTCCATCTGCTCCTTCTCGCGCTTGAAGTCAGCCTTGCGCTTGTCGGGGTCCAGGAAGGTGACGTAGGTCGGCGCGCCGCGGTCCTTCTCCCACTCGCTCCTGAAGTGCGCGAACTCCTCGCGATGGAAGTCGAAGATGCTGCGGTCCTCGGGCGCCTGGCGGCCGCCCCAGTCCGCGCTCCTGAGCGCGCGCGCGTTCTTGACGTGGTCGCTGTGCAGGTTGCCGAACTCGCCCAGGGTGGTGCGCGCGTAGTCGTACTTGACGTTCCAGTCGGCCTGCATGATGCCGTCTTCGGCCAGCTTGTTGAACCAGTCGTGCTGCTCGTTGGCGGTCTTCTTGGCCTTGGCGTTGCCGGTGAAGACCGAGACCAGTTCCGACACCGCGGTGAGCACGATGCCCACGGGGCCTGCGCCGCGCGCGATGGCGCCCGCCACGCGCTGGCCCATCGCGGCCGCCCCCTCGCCGCCCGCCGCGGCCAGGAAGCGGTTCACGCCGGGACGCAGCTGGCCGTTCTGGCTCAGCCCGTCGACGATCCCGGACAGCGATTCGACCGTGCCCGACATCACGCCCAGCACGCCGGCCGCCTGGTCGGCATCCGATTCCGCGCCCGACAGGCCCAGGCCGCCGGTGACCACGCCGAGCATGCCCGAGGCCTGGCTGCCGAGCTGCGAGGCGACGTTGATCGTGGCCGCGGACATGCGCCGGAGCTGGCTCTCGTCCGGCTTGCTGTCGTCGCTGCGCAGGGAGTCGTGCAGGCCCGAGGCGATCCGGTCCCGGCCCTGCACGTCGGGTTGCGGGATGTCGGTCTCGCCCACGCGCCGGCCGATCTCGTGGGTCGCCTGGTTGGAGTAGCGCCCCTCGATGCCCGCGGGCGAGTAGATGTTCCTGCCCACGCCCAGCAGTTCCGCCGCCGATCCGTCCATGCCGGAGGCCACGTTGCGCAGCAGCTTGGTCGAGTCCGGCAGCGACGAGACCATGCCCATCAGCCCGCCGGCGGTCGCCAGCTGCTCCTCCGGGGTCTCGCCGAGCCCGTCGGACACCAGCGAGCGGATGGTCTGGGTCATGCCGATCGCGCCGGTCACCGCGGGCAGCAGGCCGTTGGAGGACAGGTCGTCCACCAGGCTGCGCAGGGAGGCCCGCTCGCGCTCGCCGCTGGCGAACATGGTGTCCGAGAACACCTGGTCCATGTCGTCGTAGCCGTCCTGGCGCATGCGGTCGAGCAGCCTGGAGAAGTCCTCCTTCACCGCGTCGTCGCCCTCGAGCACCCCGTCGAGCGTGTCGGCCATGTCGAACGGCAGCTTGGCCTTCTCGATCGCGTTCTTGATCGCGCCCAGGCCCGCATCGACCGCGTCGACGCGGGCTTCCTGCGGCACCAGGGACGGATCCGCGAACACCTTGTCGATCTCGCCGGCCAGCGAGTTCAGCGCGAAGGTCTGTCCGGCGTCGCCGGCGCGCTCGGGGTCGATCAGCGCGAGCTGGGACAGGGCGTCCTCCACGTCGGCCTTCGCCAGCGGCAGCTGGTCCTCGTCGAGCTTGTTGGCCCCGACCACGTAGTCGGCGCTGGTGACGACCTTCTCCAGCCGGTCCGCCATCTTGTCGCGCTCGCCCTCCGGCACCTTGCCGACCGCCTCCTTCAGGTGCTTCTGGTAGATCTCCGCGACCTGCGGGTCGCGCATCGTGGCCTCCAGCTCGCGGTTGACGGCGCGCTCGTCGAAGATCTCCCGCATGTCGGCCTCTTCGAGCCGGACCAGGTTCTCGGTGCGGGTGCGGGTGGAGGTGAAGGCCCCGCTGATCCGGTCCTCGTAGACCGGGTGGATGGGCCGGCCACTGGTGACCGCGCTGCGCGCCTCGATCAGGCGCAGGAACCTGGCCTGCGCGCTGCCGTCGTAGAGGTCGCTGCGGTCCCGGAGCTCGTCGACCGTGGCCTTCATCGCCGCATCGGCGACGGTAAGCTTCTCGCCGTCCGCCTCGACGCTGGTCTCGAGCGCGAACAGGTCGGTGTCCCCGGCGGAGGGCAGCCTGGCGTCCTCGCGCGCCTGGTCGACGGTCTTCTGCCCGTCGTCGAGGTACTTGCGCTCGGCCACCGCGTACAGGTCGGGCGAGCGCTCCGGGTGCACCGCGTACTTGCCGCCGCCTTCGGTCTCGATGCGCAGCCAGCCGTCGTCGAACTCGCCGGGATAGGACACGTTCTCGATGTCGCCGTAGACGATGTCGTCGCGCGACCCGGCCACCTCGTAGCCGCCCTCGGTGACCTCCTTCGGCGGCTCCGCGCCGTCGCTCCCGGCATCGTTCCGGCCGGACTTGCCGGTGTCGACGAACGCGCCGGCGCGGTCGGCGTCGATGTGCTTGTCGGCGTAGCCGCGCTCCACGCTGTCGATCACGCGCTGGCGGTCCTTCGCCTCGATGCGGCCCTCGTCCACCAGCTTGTCCAGGCGGTCGCGCTGCAGCCAGGAGTCCGGCGCGCCCTGGTCCTGCTCGAAGACCACGCCCATGAAGCGGCCGCGGTCGCCGTCGCCCAGGCCGGACAGGAACCGGGAATCGGTCGCCAGGGCCTCCAGGCGCCGGTCGTAGTCGTCCTTCCGGCCGCTGCGCTCGCCGACCTCGTGCAGTTGCCCGTGCAGCGCCTTCAGCTCCTCCTTGCTCGGCGAGCCCGATGCGTCGCTGCCGCCCTGGCCGTCGATCCTGCCGGTGTCGACGAACTCGGAGGCCTTGTCGCGTTCCACGTGGCGGTCCGAGTACCCGCGTTCCACGGCGTCGATCACGCGCTGGCGGTCGCCGGCGCTGATGCGCCCGCCGTCGACCAGCTTGTCCAGCCGGTCGCGCTGCAGCCAGGAGTCCAGCGCGCCCTTGTCGCGCTCCATGATCGCGCCCATGAAGCGGCCGCGGTCCTCGTCGCCGAGGGTGGGCAGGAACTCCGACGCCAGCGCCTGCAGGCGGCGGTCGTAGTCGTCCTTCTTGCCGCTGCGCTCGCCGACGCCGTGCAGTTCCTTGGCCAGTTCGGTGAGTTCCGCCCTGGTGGGCGAGACGTAGTCGTCGGGCAGTCGGGAGCCGCCGTCGGCGGCGCGCTGGGTGTTGACGGCATCGAGGCTCATCGGTCCTTCTCCTTGGCTGTGATCCGCGATCGCCGCCGGGCGACAGGCGGGATCGCGCGTGCGGCGGCATTGTCCTGCCCGGCCGGGCGCGGATTGAATCAGGGCTGACCCCTAATCCATAAGCGTTAGGGGCCGTCGAACGGCGCGGATCGCTGTGACCGGCGTCGCATCCGTTTCGTGCAGGCGGACGGTGTGGCGGCGCGGACGCGGGTCTGGAGCCCGTGCGACGCACGGCTTAGGATGCGCAGCGACACGGCGGCCATGCGTCGCGGCGGAAGACCGATGAAGCGGATCCATACATGGTTGTTCGCGGGGATGAAGTACGCGTTCGCGGCGGCGGGCTTCGTGATGCTGGCCCTGGCCGCCTACCAGTTCGCGGACACGCGCGCCTTCCTCGCCGGCTCGGTGCGCACCGAGGGCGTCGTGGTGGACCTGGCGCGCTCGCGCTCGTCGGACTCGCGGTCCTCGTCGTCGTCCGTCACCTACGCGCCGGTGGTGCGCTTCCTCGCGCGCGACGGCCGCGAGGTCGAGTTCGTCTCCACCCACGGCAGCAACCCGCCGCGCTACCGGCGCGGCGAGCGGGTCGGCCTGCTGTACGCGCCCGATGAGCCGGAGCGCGCGCGCCTGGAGGGCTTCTTCTCGGTGTGGTTCGGCGCGCTGATCGCCGCGCTGCTCGGCACGGTGTTCCTGCTGGTGGGCGGCGGCTGGCTGTTCTTCGAGGCGCGCGCGGCGCCGGCGCGGCGACCTGCGCGCCCGCGGCGTGCGCATCGAAGCCGACCTGATCGGCGTGGAGGACAACCGGGACGGCGAGGCCGGCACCAGCCGGCTGCCGTTCCGGATCGTCTCGCAATGGCGCGATCCGTCGACCGCGAAGATCCACGTCTTCACCAGCGACGACATCTGGTTCGATCCCACCGCCTACGTGGACCGCGCACGCATCCCGGTGCTGATCGACCGCCGCGACCCCGGGCGCTACCTGGTGGACCTCTCGTTCCTGCCGCAGCGGGCGGAGTGACGCGCGGGATGAATGCGCGTCGCGGCGACGCTTCACGCCGCGCCCATGAGGTCGTCTCGCAGCATGGCGGTTCCCCCGAAAAGAAAAGGAACGGCCATGTCCCCCGCCAGCGCTTCCCGCGTCCGCCTCCACGTCGAAGACAGCGGCGGCGACGGCCGGCCCGTGGTGCTGATCCACGGATGGCCGCTGTCGGCCGAGTCCTGGAAGGCCCAGGTCGGCCCGCTGAAGGAGGCCGGCTACCGCGTCGTGGCCTACGACCGCCGCGGCTTCGGCCGTTCCGACAAGCCGGACGGCGGCTTCGACTACGACACCCTGGCCGCGGACCTGGCCGGCGTGCTGGAGGACCTGGGCCTGCGCGACGTCACCCTGGTCGGCTTCTCGATGGGCGGCGGCGAAGTCGCGCGCTACGTCGCCAACCACGGCGAGGACCGGCTGCGCAGCGTGGTGTTCGCCGCCGCGGTGCCGCCCTACCTGCTCAAGACCGCGGACAACCCGGACGGCCCGCTCACCGAGGACAAGGCCAAGGAGATGGAGGACGGCCTCAAGGCCGACCGCGCCGCGTTCTTCGACCAGTTCACCCGCGACTTCTTCAGCGCCAAGGGCCGGCTCAAGGTCGGCGAGCCGCAGCGCCGGGAGGCGATCGACCTCGCCGAGCAGTCGGACCAGCAGGCCGCGCTGGGCTGCATGGAGGCGTTCGCCACCACCGACTTCCGCGACGACCTGGAAAAGGTGAGCGTGCCGACGCTGGTGCTGCACGGCGATTCAGACGGCACCGTGCCCTTCGAGGGCTCCGGCCAGCGCACCCACGCCGCCATCGCCGGCAGCGAGCTGGTGGTGGTGCCGGACGCGCCGCACGGCTTCAACGTCAGCCATGCCGAGGCGTTCAACAAGGCGCTGATCGCGTTCCTCGGGCGCTGACGCCCGCATATCCCCCAGGAGCGCGCTCGCGCGCGAGGCTCTTTCTTCCGGACGCCGAAGACGCACAAGAGCATCGCGCGCGAGCGCGCTCCTACA
>NZ_JAIWPR010000007.1 GCF_021191635.1 Alterluteimonas quercicellularis | reverse complement strand
CCCCCCGTGCCCCGCGCGCGGGCCGTGCGCTTTCTCTCCCGCCCCCCCCCCCCCCCCCCCCCCCCCGCCCCCCCCCCCGCTCCTACAGGGGCTCGGCGCTGCGGGCGGCGGCGGTCGTCAGCGCGCCGCTGGCGGGGCGTCTGCTTCCAGGTCCGGGTAGCGCGCGAGCAGCGCCAGCACCACGCCGTTGGTCCAGCCGAAGCCGTCCTGCAGCGGGTACTCGCCGCCGCCGCCGCCGCGCGGGCCTTCGGCGTCGTACTTCTCCACCAGCTTGCGCTCGCGCGCGTACACCGCCTGCACGTTGCCGATGAAGTTCGCGGCGATCTCGCGCGCGAAGCCGTCCTCGCCGTAGCGCGAGAGCCCGGACACCGCCACCCACTGGAGCGGCGCCCAGACGTTGGGCGCATCCCATTGCTGCCCGCTCGCCACCGGCGTGGCGACCAGGCCGCCGGGGCGCAGCAGGGCACGCGCGCTGCGCGCGGTGGCGCGGGCGCGCTCGGGCGCGGCGAGGCCCACGAACAGCGGGTAGAACGCGGCCGCGGTCAGCGCGTCGCGGGGGCCGCCACGGCGCAGGTCGTAGTCGGCGTAGCGGCCGTCCGGGTGCCACAGGTGGGTCTCGATGGCGGCGCGGCGGCGCTCGGCGCGTTCGGCGAACTCGCGCGCGCACGCGGGCTGGCCGTCCAGCGCGCAGCCCTGCGCGATGGTCGATTCCAGGTGGTGCAGCAGGCTGTTGAGGTCGACAGGCAGGATCGTGGTGGTGCGGATGCCGTGCAGGCTGCGGCCGTCGTCCAGCCAGCGGCTGGAGTAGTCCCAGCCGCTTTCGGCGCCCGCGCGCAGGTTGCGGTAGACCTCGGCGGCCGGGCGCGGCGCCGCCGCCGCGGCGGTCTCGCGGTCCTGCACGAAGGATTCCGGGCGCGGCGTGTCGCGGTCGTCCCAGTAGCGGTTGAGCAGGCTGCCGTCGGCCAGGCGCACCACGCGGCGGTCCGCGGCACCCGGCGCCAGGCCGTCCTCGCCGGCCATCCAGAACGCGTGCTCGCGACGCAGCTGCGGCAGGTGGCGGCGCAGCACCGCCGGGTCGTCGCGCGCTTCCAGCGCCACCATGTGCGAGAAGAACGGCGGCTGCGAGCGGCCCAGGTAGTAGCTGCGGTTGCCGTTGGGGATGCGGCCCCAGGCGTCGACCAGGTAGGAGAAGTTCTCCAGCATGCCGCGCGACAGGTCGCCGCGGCCGCTCTCCACCAGGCCCAGCATGGTGAACCAGGAATCCCAGTAGTAGACCTCGCGGAAGCGGCCGCCCGGCACCACGTAGGGCCGCGGCAGCGGCAGCAGGCTGTCGTGCGCGGCCGGCGCGGCGCGCCGGGTCAGCAGCGGCCACAGCGCGTCGATGTGCGCGCGCAGCGTCGGCTGCGGCGCGACGGCGGCGGTGGCCGCGTCGTGCGGCAGCGCGAAGCGCGCCTCGACGAAGGCCGCCAGGTCGAAGCCGGGGCGTCCGCGTCCGGCCAGGTACTCGGCGCGGATCGCCGCCGGGTCGCGGCGCGGCACCGCGTCGGCGAAGCGCTTCTGGTCCTCGAACAGCCAGGCCGTCTGCACCGCCTCGAACAGTTCCGGGTAGGCCTGGTCGGGCGTGGCCGGCGCGGCCGCGGGACGCGGCGCCAGCGGCGCGCAGGCCGACAGCAGCAGGGCGAGGGCGAGCCAGCAGGCGGCGAGGCGATGCGGGACGGGCGGGGCGGGCATGGTCGGCGTCCGCGAAAGGGTCCGCGCCGACCCTAGCAGCTCGCCGGAAGGCGCACATCCCGCGCGCCGGGGCCGCGACGCCGCCGGTCATCAGGCATCGGTTCCCGTGCCCCGGCGGGTGGCCCGCGGATATGGTTGCATAGCTAACTTGTTGCGGGCTACAGTGGGCGCATGTTCGACGGCTGCCTCTATTTCAACACCGGCGCGCTGGCGCGGATGCTCGAGCGCGAGTGGACGCGGGCCTTCCGCCCGCTCGGGCTGACGCCGGCGCAGGCCTTCATGCTGCGCGCGATCCTCGCGCGGCCCGGGCTGCTGCAGGGCGAGCTGGCGGCCGGGCTGTCGATCTCGCGCCCGACCGCGACGCGCACGCTCGACGGGCTGGCGCGGCTGGGGCTGGCCGAGCGCGCCGCCACCGGTCGCGACGGCCGCGAGTCCGCCGTCCGCCCCACGCCGCGCGCGGTCGCGCTGAGGACGCGCCTGAGCGCCGCCGGCGCCGAGGCCACCCGGCGCACCAGGCAGCGCCTGGGCGAGGCGCGGTTCGGCGAGCTGGTGGCCGGGCTGCGCGACGTCCGCGCGCTGCTGGCCGCGCCCGGCGCCGCCCCATGACCCGCCACCCGGAGCCGCCATGCCCATCCTCGACCTGAAAGTGAGCGCGGCGAAGACGCCGGCGCTGACCCGCGACATCGCCGCCCTGCTGCTGGAGCTGACCGCCGGCATCCTCGGCAAGCGGCGCGACCTCACCGCGATCGCCATCGGCTACGTCGATCCCGACGACTGGATCGTCGGCGGCGAGCCGCTGAGCGTGCGGGGGCGCAGCAGCTTCTACCTCGAGATCAAGATCACCGACGAGAGCAACACCTGGGAGGAGAAGGCCCGCTACATCCGCGAGGTCTTCGCCGGCTTCGAGCGCCTGCTGGGCGAGCTGCACGAGGAGAGCTACATCCACGTGCACGATGTGCGCGCCGCCGCCTACGGCTACGGCGGGTTCACCCAGGAACGCCGCCGCTACGGCTGAACGCGGCCGCGTGCACGCGGCGATGATGGGCGCGCGCGCAGGGTAGGCCTCCAGACGGGAGCCCGCCATGTCCGCCCAGCCAGCCTCCGCATTCCAGCGCTATGACGACCGCCTCGCCGAGCCCGGTCCCGACGAGGCGGCCTTGTCGGCCGAACTCGACGAGGTGCTGCTGTCGATCTGCCGGCAGACCTGGGAGGACGAGGGGCGCGCCCTGCGCGCGGTGCACGCCAAGAGCCACGGCCTGCTCGCCGCGGAGTTCGAGGTGCCCGCGGGGCTGCCGCCCGAGCTGGCGCAGGGCCTGTTCTCGAGCCCGGGCCGCTACGACGCGCTGCTGCGCTTCTCCACCACGCCCGGCGATCTGCTGGCCGATCGCGTGTCCACGCCGCGCGGGGTCGCGCTGCGGATCTGCGAGGTCGCCGGCGAGCGCCTGGAAGGCGCGGAGTCGATGCGCTGCCAGGACTTCGTGATGGTCAACGGCCCGCGCTTCAACGCGCCCGACGGCCGCGCCTTCCTGCGCAGCCTGAAGCTGCTGGCCAGGACCACCGACCGCATGGAGCGCACCAAGCAGGCGATCTCGCTGATCCTGCGCGGCACCGAGCGCGCGCTGGAGGCGCTGGGCGGGGAGAGCGCCAAGCTCAAGGCGATGGGCGGCGAGCCGCCGCGGCACATCCTCGGCGAAACCTTCTTCACCCAGCTGCCGCTGCGCCACGGCGACCACATCGCGCGCCTGCAGCTGGCGCCGGCGTCGCCGGCGCTGCGCGCGCTGGCCGACGCGCGCCTGGACCTCGCCGACGACGACGCCATCCGCAGCGCGGTGGTCGAGTACTTCGCCGGGCACGAGGCCGCCTGGGAGCTGCGCGCGCAGCTGTGCACCTCGCTGGACGAGATGCCGGTGGACGACCCCACCGCCGAGTGGGATACCGGGCGCAGCCCGTTCCGCACCGTGGCGCACGTGCGCGCGCGCCCGCAGGTGGCCTGGAGCGAGGCGCGCAGCCGCGCGGTCGACGACGGCGTGGGCTTCAGCCCCTGGCACGGCCTGCAGGCGCACCGCCCGCTGGGCGAGATCATGCGGCTGCGCCGCTCGGCCTACGCCGCCTCGCAGGCGTTCCGGGCGGAGAAGAACGGCGCCGCGCTGGACACCGGCTGCCCGTTCTCGGTGCCGCGCTAGGCGCCGGACGCCAGACGCGCGGCCGAGCCAGGACACGGCCGGCCGTCTCGGCCCACGAGGCGCTTCGCCGGCAGTGCGCTCCTGCGGGAGCGGCCTCCCGCCATCGAGCCGCGACCGCCGGCGCAGGGCTGCCCCAAGTCGCGCGCCATGCGCCTGTCGGCGCTTCCGGCGCCCTGGCTCCGGCGCTGCGGATCGGAAACCGGTCAGCCGGCGTCGATCATGCGGAATTCGCCGGGCAGGGGGCCGCCGTCGTGGCTCATGGCCAGCAGCGATTCGATCACCGCGCCGCCGTGCATGTCGTTGCCGAGCACGGCGAAGACCTCTTCCGGGGTCTGTGCGATCGCCAGCGCCTCTTCCTGGCTGGACCACCACGGCGTCTCCGCGCCGCTGTCGAGGTTGTCGAGCTTCCCCTGGCCCTGGTTCTGCAGCACGTACTCGCGCGCGCGGTCGCGCAGGTCCATCAGCTGGTCGGTGCTCAGCACCATCTGCGCATGCTGCGGCTGGTCGGGGAACGCGTTGGCGCGCGAAGGATCGTAGGCGCTCTCCAGGTAGTTCGCGAGCGCGGGATCGAGGTCGGCGCGCACCACCGTCCAGGTGGCGCCGGCGTAGTCGGGCTTGCCGGACGCGTCCAGCGCGTAGCGCACGTCGGTGGTCACGCCGCCGGCCGAGGTGTACGTATTGCTGTACTCCGTGGTGCCGTCGGCCCAGGTGGTGCGGGTGATGTTGCCGTTGGCGTCGCTGGAACCGCCGATCTCCAGTCCGCCGACCTGCAGCCCGATCGAGCGCGCGTACTCGTGGGAGAACACCTCGGTGGTCCCGGACTGCTGCACGCCCGGCGGCGCCCAGTCGGGCACCTGCCCGGTGCTGACGAAGGCCTGGTAGGCCGCCTGGCCTTCCTCGGTCGAAAGGTCGATGCGCGCGATCTGCATCTCGCGCGTCTCCATGCTGAGGTCGGAGCTGATCCCGATCGCCAGCGCGCCCTGGCGGCCCAGGCCGAGGAAGGCGCTGTTCTCCACGGTCTCCACCGGGCCCGAGTAGACCTCGACGATCGACCCTTCGCCGCGGGTCACGCCGAAGCCGAGGCCCGACAGCTCGGTATGGGTGCCGCCGATCGTGAGCGCCTTCCAGTTGGCCTCGAAGCTGCTGCCCTCCAGCGATTGCCCGCGCATCAGCACCGAGGTGCCTTCGGGCATCTCCAGCGGCGCCAGCGGATTGGGCATGCCGGACGCGTCGCCTTCGGCCAGCTGCGCGCCCTGCTGCGGCGTCACCGTGGCTTCGTAGCTCAGCCGCTCGCCCTGGAACTCGGTGTAGGAACCGGTGACCGGCAGGCCCTTGGCGACCTGCTTGAGCAGCGGCGAGCTGTTGGCCAGGTCGCGGACCTCGTCCGGCAGCTTGCCGAGGCGATCGGCCCACTTGTACAGCTTCTGCGGCAGCGTCCGGCTGACGTCGAACGCGGCGCCGCCCTGCACCTGCACCGACATCTCGAACTGCTGGGTCTGCTCGAAGTCCACGCCGGTCTGCACGTCCGACAGTTCCACCCGGCCTTCGACATCGACGTTGTACTGCACGTTCGGCCCGGCCAGGTTCGGCGTGCCGACGCCGCCGCCCCCGGTGAAGGACACCTGGGAGCCGGGGTTGACGAGCGTGCCGAGCAGGTCGTCGGGCACGGTCGCCAGGATCTGGCGGCCGGCGTCGAGCTGTTCCGGGCTGCCGTCGGCGGGCAGGTCGACGCCCAGCAGCGAGAGCGCGTCGCGCACCTGGTCGGGCGTGAACTGCTGCGTGTCGGCCGTGGCGTCCGCCGCGGTCAGGTAGGCGGGGATCTCGCCCGGCGAGGCGTTGGCCTCGTCGACGATGCGCTGCAGTTCCTGCGCGTACGGGTCCTGCGACCAGGCCGATCGCGCGTCGGCGTACTCCATGTCCCCGGTCCGCCCGGGCAGCGACGAGAAGTCCTCGCGCGTGGGCGCGAAGCGATCGAGCGCGGCCTGTGCGGCGCTCGCCCGGGTCGCGTTGTAGACCTCGGCGCGCTCCTGCGCGAGCGCGCTGCGCAGGTCCGGCGGCAGCGGCGCGAGGTCGCCGGTATCGGGCGGCGGCAGGTCGTGCAGCGCGGCGACGGCCTCGCGCGGCGTCGTCGCCCCGTCCACGGTCGGCGCGGGCAGCGGTTCCGCGGCCGGTGCCGGGCGGGCCGGGGCGTCCTGCTCCTGCCGGGCCTGGAAGCTGTTGCGGATCGAGGCCTGGTCCTCGGGGGGCAGGCGGTGGTAGGTCTGCGCGTTGACGCCGTAGATCGTGCTCATCGGGGGAAGGCCGTGCGGACTGGCGCCAGTCTAGGACGCCGCCCGGCGCCGCCGCATCGGGGATCACCCTAGGTCCTGCCCCGGGCGCCGGCCTCCGGCGCCCGGGTTACTCGATCAGGCCGACCTGGAAGGCCGCGGTGTCGGTCAGCAGCCCGAAGTGGCCGGTGGCGAAATCGTGGCTGCCGTTCTCGCCGGGGATGCGCGAGCTGTGCACGCCGCCGACCGTGCACACGCCGCCGTAGCAGACCACCTGGTCGATCCAGGACTTGATCGAGTGCACGCGCGCGCCCAGCGGGTGGCCCCACAGGCCGGTCAGCAGCGGGCTGTTGACCGACAGCCCGTGCGCGCCGCAGGTCGAGGTGAGCACGTTGTAGGGATAGGTGCCGCAGCTCCACAGGCCGCGGTAGGCGCCGGCGATGCCGACGAAGGCGTCGACGTCCGCCGCCAGTCCGTACTGGACGATCTGCTTCGCGGCCAGGGTCACGCCCATCGAGTGCGCGATCACGTCGACCTTGCCGGTGCACGAGCGCGCCAGCGCCTCCACCAGCGCCTCGCGCACCGGCGTCTCCTCGCTGCCGTTGTGGTCGTTGCAGGCCGCGCAGGTCCTGCTGCCCCAGGCGGGCCGCAGGATCTCGGCATCGCCCCAGCCGCGCGCGCGCAGCTCCACGTAGGTGTTGTCGAACTGCGACGGCGTGCCGGCGTTGCCGTGCACCAGCACCACCGAGTCGCGACAGGCGGCCCAGGCGGCGGGCAGCAGCGAGCACGCGACGAGCGCGCCGCACAGGAGCAGACGGATCTTGGTACGCATGGCGATTCCTCCCTCGGCCGCGATGGCCGTGTCGTGGGCGCAGCGCCGCGCGGCGCGCGGCGGTCGTCTGGCCACGAGCGTGGGGGGAGGCCAGGGCCCGCATGCGAGCACGCGGCGGCCGCGGGCGGCATTGTCCGAACGGCCATCCGTGATCTCGGTCACTGCGGCGCGCCGGCCCGGCCGCGCGGATCACGCCGGCCGCACGCGGCCGCGGCTAGGGTGCGGTGCCTCACCGGCAGACGCGGAAGGCGCCATGAACCAGCCCAGACAGCAGCAGGACGTGCCCGGCGTCGAGCGCCTGCTCGACCCGCCCGCCGACCACGGCGAGGAGAGCTATCGCGGGCACGGCCGCCTCAAAGGCAGGGCCGCGATCGTCACCGGCGGCGACAGCGGCATCGGCCGGGCGGTGGCGATCGCCTTCGCGCGCGAGGGCGCCGACGTGCTGGTGAGCTACCTGAGCGAGGACGAGGACGCCGAGGAGACCCGGCGCTGGGTCGAGGACGCGGGCCGCCGCTGCGTGCTGGTGCGCGGCGACATCGCCGAGCCGGCGCACTGCCGCGAGATCGTGCGCCGGGCGATGGACGCGTTCGGCCGGCTCGACGTGCTGGTCAACAACGCCGCCTACCAGATGGCGCGCGAGTCGCTGGACGAGATCCCGGACGAGGAGTGGGACTACACCTTCCAGGTCAACGTCACGGCGATGTTCCACCTGTGCAAGGCGGCGGTGCCGCACATGAAGCCGGGCGCGTCCATCATCAACACCAGCTCGATCAATTCCGACAAGCCCAACCCGACCCTGCTGCCCTACGCCGCGACCAAGGGCGCGATCGCGAACTTCAGCGCCGGCCTCGCGCAGCTGCTGGCCGACCAGGGCATCCGCGTGAACTCGGTCGCGCCGGGGCCGATCTGGACGCCGCTGATCCCCGCCACGCTGCCGCCCGACGCGGTGGCGAGCTTCGGCAAGCAGACGCCGCTGGAGCGGCCGGGCCAGCCCGCCGAGGTGGCGCCGATCTTCGTGCTGCTGGCGTCGGACGAGGCCAGCTACATGACCGGCGGCCGCTACGCGGTGACCGGGGGCACGCCGATGCTGTAGCGTCGGTCGCGCCGGGCGCCGCCGTCGAGCGATCATGCATGCTTCACGCCGCGTACACCAAACTGACCAGCATGAACGACCACAGCCGGAGCCAGCAGGCGGCCGCGGCGGCGAGGCGCGCGCGGCCTCGTCCGGCGAGACTGCGCATGGCGGCACGCCGGCCCGCCCCGACCGCGCATCGGGCGGGGGACAGGGCATGAGCGGCAAGGCGGACGCCGCGCGTCTGCGCGGGCTGGTCGACGCCGCGCCCGCCGTGCTGTGGGTCACCGAGGCCGATGGCCGTTGCAGCTTCGTCGCCGGCGGCTGGCGCGCGCTGACCGGCCAGGCCGAGGACGAGGCGCTGGGCCACGGCTGGCTGGAGGCGCTGCACGCCGACGACCGCCCGCGCGTGCGCGCCGAGTTCGCGCTCGCCCACCAGCGGCAGGCGCCGTTCGAGCTGGAGTACCGGGTCCACTGCGGCACCGATCGGCATTGCTGGGTCGCGCACGCGGGCAGGCCGCGGCACGACGCCTCGGGCGGGTTCGCCGGCTTCGCCGGCTCGATCGTCGACATCGACGGCCGCCACCGCTCGGCCGAGCAGTACCGCGCGCTGTTCGAGTCGATCGACCAGGGCTTCTGCATCCTGCAGATGCTGTTCGACGCCTCCGGCGCGCCCGCCGACTACCGCTTCCTCGAGGTCAACCCGTCGTTCGCGCGCCACACCGGCCTGCTGGACGCCGGCGGGCGGACCGTGCGCGAGATGATCCCCGGCCTGGAGGCGCACTGGTTCGAGATCTACGGGCGCGTGGCCACCAGCGGCGTGCCGACGCGCTTCACCGAAGGCTCGGAGGTGATGGGGCGCTGGTTCGACGTCTACGCCTTCCCCGTGGGCGACGTCGCCGACCGGCAGATCGCGCTGCTGTTCTCCGACATCACCGAGCGTCGCCGCCAGGAGCAGGCGCTGCTCGAGGCCGACCGCCGCAAGGACGAGTTTCTCGCCACGCTGGCCCACGAGCTGCGCAACCCGCTGGCACCGATCCGCACCTCGCTCTACGTGCTGCGCCTGGAGCAGCACCCGGACCCCACCCGGCGCATGCTCGACATCCTGATGCGGCAGGTGGACCAGCTCACCCGCCTGGTCGACGACCTGATGGAGGTCTCGCGCATCACCCGCGGCCGCATCGAACTGCGCCCGGCCGACATCCGCCTGGACGCGGTCATCCGCAACGCGGTCGAGACCGCCCAGCCCAACTACACCCAGGCCGGCCAGCGGCTGGAACTGGACCTGCCTGGAGAGCCGGTCTGGCTCTACGCCGATCCGGTGCGCCTGGCGCAGGTGTTCACCAACCTGCTCAACAACGCCTCGCGCTACAGCCGCGCCGACAGCGTGGTCCGCCTGCAGGCCCGCGTCGAGGGCGGCGAGGCCGTGGTGTCGGTGCGCGACCAGGGCGTGGGCATCGCGCCGGAGCACCTGCAGAGCATCTTCGAGCTGTTCACCCAGATCGACCGTGCGCGCAGCGCCGACGCGCGCGGCCTGGGCATCGGCCTGGCGCTGGTCAGGAGCCTGGTGCAGATGCACGGCGGCCGCATCGGCGCCTACAGCGAAGGCCCCGGCCTGGGCGCGGAGTTCGTGGTGCGGCTGCCGCTGCAGGGCGAGGCGACGGCCGAGGCGCCGCCGTCGGAGATCGGGCCGGAGCGCGTGTTCGCCGGCCTGCGCGTGCTGGTGGCCGACGACAACCGCGACGCCGCCGAGAGCCTGGGCGAATGGCTGTCGGCCTTCGGCGCCGAGACGGTGGTCGTCCACGACGGCCTGGCCGCGCTGAAGATGACCCAGCAGCGCCAGCCCCACGTGGCGATGCTCGACCTGGGCATGCCGGAGCTGAGCGGGCTGGAGGTCGCCCGGCGCCTGCGCCGCAGCCGCCAGCAGGACAAGCTGCGGCTGATCGCGATCACCGGCTGGGGGCAGGCCCAGGACCGCGCCGACACCCAGGCCGCCGGCTTCGACCACCACATGACCAAGCCGCCGGACATCGTCGAGCTGCGGCGGCTGCTGCTGGAGGCGCACCGGGAACTGCTCGGCGGCCGCGACGCGTCCGCGCACGAGCCGGCCATCGGGGAATGAGGGCGCGCGCCGGCGTCGCCTGAATGCGGGGGCGCACGGCGCCTCCGGGCGCTGGTCAGCAAGACGTGCTGCGCTGCACAATAGGCCGCTTCCCCCTTCTTCCCCGGGTGGCTCCGTGGCCGATTCCGCCGTTCCGCTCAGCCAGCGGCTGACCTCGCGCCAGCAGGGCTGGATCCTGTTCGCGCTGTCGATGGGCGGCTTCGCCATCGGCACCAGCGAGTTCGCGCCGATGGGGCTCATGCCGGAGATCGCCGGCGGCCTGGGCGTGCGCGAGCCGCAGGTCGGGCACGTCATCAGCGCCTACGCGCTGGGCGTGGTGGTCGGCGCGCCGCTGCTGGCGATCCTGGGCGCGCGGCTGCCGCGGCGCCGGCTGCTGCTGGTGCTGATGGCGCTCTACGCGGTCGGCAGCGTGGCCAGCGCGCTGGCGCCGGGCTACCTGTCGCTGATGGCGATGCGCTTCCTGGCCGGCCTGCCGCACGGCGCCTACTTCGGCGTGGCGGCGCTGGTGGCCGCCTCGATCAGCCCGCCGGGCCGGCGCGGCACCGCGGTGGCGCGGGTCATGCTGGGCCTGTCGGTGGCGCTGCTGGTCGGCAACCCGCTGGTGACCTGGCTCGGCCAGATCGTGGACTGGCGCTGGGCGTTCTGGCTGGTGACCGGGATCGCGCTGCTGACCATGGCGCTGGTGGCGCGGCTGCTGCCGCCCGACCCGGACGAGCCGCGCCAGGACCCGGTGCGCGAGCTGCGCGACTTCAACCGCTCGCAGGTCTGGCTGAGCCTGGCGATCGGCGCGATCGGCTTCTCCGGCATGTTCTGCGTCTTCAGCTACCTCGCCCCGACCCTGATCCACGTGACCGGGGTGCCCGCGCGGCAGGTACCGTTCGGCCTGGTCGCCTTCGGCGTGGGCGCGATCCTCGGCAACCTCATCGGCGGCTGGCTGTCCGACCGCTTCCAGTTCCGCGCCGCCGCGCTGATCCTGGTGTGGTCGATCGCGGTGCTGCTGGTCTATCCGCTGGCCGCGCAGGCGCCGTGGTCGATCCTGCTGGCCGTGGTGGCGGTGGGCACCATGGGTGCGCTGGCCACGGTGCTGCAGGCGCACCTGATGGACGTGGCCGCGGGCGCGCAGACCCTGGCCGCGGCGTCCAACCACGCCGCGTTCAACACCGCCAACGCGCTCGGCCCGTGGCTGGGCGGGCTGGCGATCACCGCCGGCTACGGCTGGACCTCCACCGGCTACGTCGGCGCCGCCACCGCCGCCGGCGGCCTGCTGCTGTACCTGTGGGCGCGCCACGACGCGCGCCGCGTGCGCGAGGCTGACTGCGTCTGCTGATCCGAGCGTTTACGCCGTCTCGCTGCCTGCAGGAGCGCGCTCCTACGGATCGGAGCGGGCGACGTGCTCTGCGTCGGAACGTCCAGGCCCTCTCGGCCATGTAGGAGCGCGCTGGCGCGCGACCGGACTTCGCGGCGGAAGCCCGGCACGCGCGAGCGCGCTCCTGCGGGTCGGGGCTAGCGGCCGTCGCGGTCGGCGTCGCCGGGCAGCGCGCGCTCGACCCGGTGCCAGGCATCGCGCACCGCGTGCTTGGCCTGCTCCCACGACAGCCGGGAGTCGCCGCGCTCGCGTTCCCAGTCGCGGCCCAGCCGCGCCTCGGTCTCCTCGTCCCAGCGCGCCTCGCGGTCCGCCGTGCGCGCCCGGGTGCCGTAGCGGTAGGCGGCGCGGTAGTCGTCGTAGGTGTAGTCGTCGCTGTAGTACTCGGCCTCGGCGTAGTGCTCGCCGTAGTGGCGGTCGGCGTCCTCGTAGGTGCGGTAGGTGCGGTCGGTGCGCGCGTAGGCGTCCTCCACCGCCGGGCGGGCCTGGTTCCAGGACAGCAGCGAGGCGCCGCGCGCCTCCTCCCAGCGGTCGCGCAGCTCGGGCTCGGCGTCCTCCCAGCCGCGCGCGTCCAGGTTGCGGGCCTCGGTGCCGTAGCGGTAGGCGGGGGCGTAGTCGCGGTCGTAGTCGGACTCGGGCGCGTAGTAGTCGCGCGCGGGGGCGCTGGCGCGCCAGTAGTCCACCTCGACCGTCGGGTCCACGCGCTCGGCCACGGCCTTGCCGCCGGCGGCGCCGCCGATCGTGCCGACCGCGCCGCCGACCAGGGTGCCGATCGGCCCGAACAGGCTGCCGATGGCCGCGCCGGCGATCGCGCCGGCGGTGCCGCCCGCGGCCACGCCGACCGGGTGCGCGCCGGGCCGGCCGGTGATGGGGTCGCGGTTGGCGTCGGGCTGCTTGGGTTCGTGCTTGTCGTTCATGGCGCACTCCGGTGGCGGAAGGGGAGCCCGCAATGTCCGCGCCGGTTCGTGCACGAGGCGTGGAGCGCGCGAGGCGCGGCTTGAACTGTTCAGCGGTCGCGGCGGCGCCCTCACGCGCGCGTGATCCGGCGCCGCTGCGCCCCCGTTCACGTGGCGGACGACGCGCCGCGGCCCGCAGGCCCTAAGCTAGGCACCGACCGCACTGCCGCTCGCCCACGCCCCCATGCGCGCCTCCCCCTTCCTCCGCACGTCCGCCGTGGCGCTCGCCGCCGTCCTGCTCGCCGCCTGCGGCGGCAAGCAGGCGCAGACCCGGCCCGCCCTGCTGGGCGAGACCTTCGAGTTCGACGACACCTACTCGCGCGGCTTCGAGACCACCCCCGCGGTGGCCTGCGAGGCGGCCCGCCGCGCGCTGCTGGGGCAGGGCTACGTCGTCGCGCGCGCCGACGCGGGCACCGTGGAGGCGAGCAAGAACTTCCAGCCCGAGGCCGAGGCGCACCTGCAGCTGGCGATCCGCGTGTCCTGCGTGCCGCAGGGCAGCGGCACGCTGCTGTTCGTCAGCGCCCTGCAGGACCGCTACGCGCTGCGCCGCAGCGCCAACTCGGCCAGCCTCGGCGTGGGCGCCCTCGGCTCGGTGTCGCTGCCGATCGGCAGCACCGAGGACTCGCTGGTGCGGGTCGCCAGCAGCACCGTGCAGGACGCCGACTTCTACGGCCGCTTCTTCGAGCGCGTGCGCCACTACCTGCCGGCGCACGTGGAGGAAACGCCGGCCGAGCCCCTGTAGGAGCGCGCTCGCGCGCGCGATGCCCTTTGCACCCGACATCGCATGAAAGCGTCGCGCGCAAGCGCGCTCCTACGGAAGCGAGGACGCAGCCGGTTTCGCGTTCGCGCGCGATGCCGTTTCCGTCCGGAATGTCCGTCCGGCATCGCATGAAAGCATCGCGCGCAAGCGCGCTCCTGCGGTCTTAGCGGATCCAGCCGCGCAGTTCCTCGCGGGTGAGGCGGCCGTCGCCGTCGGCGTCGACGCCGCGGAACTCGTGCGACAGCCGCGGGTGGGCGGCCGCCTCGCTGCGGCTGATGACGCCGTCGCCGTCGGTGTCCAGCGCCTCGAAGCTGATCCGGTAGGCGTCGCCGGCGGCGCCGTCGGGCTCGTAGGAGCGCACGATGACCTGCTGCTCGCCCGGGTCGCCGAAGGTGACGATGCCGGTCTGTGCGGTCTGCGCGCTGGCCCGCTCGGGCGCGGTGCCGGCCGGCGGCAGCGGCTGGGTCTGCACCTGCGCCGCGGCCACGGCGGGCAGCAGCAGGGCGGTGGCGATCGCGATGGCGGAAGATCGGGTCATGGGCTGGCCTCCTGGTGCTTGCGGTCTCGTCGGATGGTACCGGTGCCGGCTGTACGGCCGCCGGCCGCCTTGCGCGCCTCGCGCGCGTCGCGGCGCGCCTGCGCGTCCTCGTCGAGCCCGGCGCGGGCCGGGTTGCGGCCCGGCTCCAGCGCCAGCTCGACCAGGATCGGGAAGTGGTCCGAGCCGATCGCCGGCAGGCGGCGCAGGGCGACGAGGCTGAAGTCGCGGCTGTGGAACAGGTGGTCCAGCGGCCAGCGCAGTCCCGGCAGCTGGGCGTGGAAGGTGTTGAACATGCCGCGGCCGATGCGCGGGTCGAGCAGGCCGCTGACCTTGCGGAACAGCCGCGTGGTGCGCGACCAGGCGACGTCGTTGAGGTCGCCGGCGACGATGGCCGGCAGCGCGCTGTCGCTGGCGGCGCGGCCCACGGCCACCAGCTCCGCGTCGCGCTCGCCGGAACCGTCGGCCTCGGTGGGGCTGGGCGGGCGCGGGTGCAGGCAGTGCAGGGCGACGCTGGCGCCGCCGTCGAGCTCGATGCGCGCGTGCATCGAGGGGATGTCGTCCTCGACGATGAACTTCACCTCGGCGTCGCGCAGCGGCAGCCGCGAGTACAGGTGCATGCCGTAGAGGTTGTCGAGCGGGCGGCGCAGCGCGTGCGGCAGCAGGTCGGACAGGGTGTCGAGCCGCGCTTCCCACCAGGCGTCGGTCTCCACCGCGATCAGCACGTCCGGGCGCTCCGCGCGCACCAGCGCCAGCAGGCGGTCGGCCTCGCGATTGGTCATCAGCACGTTGGTGGCCAGCAGGCGCAGGCGCGGCCGCGCGGGGTCGCCGCAGTCGCGCACCTCGACCGGATGCAGGCGGGTGTAGGGCAGGATCCACCAGGCCTGGTAGAGCATGCAGGCGGCGTTGGCGGAGATGACCCCGACCTCCACCGCGTCGTCGATGCGGTGCAGGAAGCACTGCGCGAGCAGCACCCCGGCCGAGACCAGCAGCAGCTGCAGGCGGGGGAAGTCGAGCGCGCGGATCCACCAGGCCCGGCTGCGCAGCAGCGGCAGCAGGGTGGCGGCCAGCAGGACGAGGGTGATCGCGGCGAAGATGCCGGTGTTCAAGCGGTGCGCCCTCGGGGCCGGAGACCGGCGGGATTCTAGGCGCCGCCGCGTCAATGCCCATTCATCGCCGGGCGGGGCGCGCGTTCCGCCCGGCGAACGGCGCCTAGGCGCCGGCGCTCATGCCGCTGTGGCGCAGCAGCGCGTCGATCCGCGGCTCGCGGCCGCGGAAGGCGCGGAAGTTCTCCAGCGCCGGCCGGCTGCCGCCGCGCGAGAGGACCTCGGCGCGGAAGCGCGCGCCGGTGTCGGCGTAGGCCTCGGGCCGTTCCTCGAAGGCGGCGTAGGCGTCGGCGCTCAGCACCTCGGCCCACTTGTAGCTGTAGTAGCCGGCCGCGTAGCCGCCGGCGAAGATGTGGGCGAACTGCTGCGGGAAGCGGTGCCAGTCCGGCGGCCGGTTCACCGCCACCTCGTCGCGGATGCGCTCCAGCAGCGCCAGCACGCCCGCCTGCGGCGGCTCGGCGCCGGCGTGCAGCTCCATGTCGAACAGCGCGAACTCCAGCTGGCGCACGGTCTGCATGCCGCTCTGGAAGTTGCGCGCGGCGAGCATGCGCTCGAACAGCGCGCGCGGCAGCGGCTCGCCGGTCTCCACGTGCGCGGTCATCGCCTCCACCCGCGGCCACTCCCAGCAGAAGTTCTCCATGAACTGGCTGGGCAGCTCCACCGCGTCCCATTCCACGCCGTTGATGCCGGCCACCGCCAGCTCGCCGACCTCGGTCAGCAGCTGGTGCAGGCCGTGGCCCATCTCGTGGAACAGGGTGGTGACCTCGTTGTGGGCGAAGGTGGCGGGCTGGCCGTCGGCGCCGCGGCCGAAGTTGCACACCAGGTAGACGATCGGGGTCTGCGCGCGGCCGTCGCCGCGGTGGCGGCGGTTGCGGCAGTCGTCCATCCAGGCGCCGCCGCGCTTGCCCTCGCGGGCGTAGAGGTCGAGGTAGAACTGGCCGACCAGCCGGCCCTCGGCGTCGACCAGGCGGTAGAAGCGCACGTCCTCGTGCCACACCGGCGCGGTGTCGGGCTCAACTCGCAGGCCGTACAGGTCGCCGATCACGCCGAACAGGCCCGACAGCACGCTGGGCTCGGCGAAGTAGCGCTTGGCCTCCTGCTCGGAATAGCTGTAGCGGGCCTGGCGCAGCTTCTGGCTGGCCCAGGCCACGTCCCAGGGCGCCAGCGCCTCCAGGCCCAGCTCGTCGCGGGCGTAGGCCTCCAGCTCGGCGCGGTCGCGGCGGGCGTGCGGCAGCGCGCGCGCGGCCAGGTCGCGCAGGAACGCCAGCACGTCCTCCGGGCTGCGCGCCATCTTGGTGGCCAGCGACAGCTCGGCGTAGCGGTCGTGGCCGAGCAGGCGCGCCTGCTCGGCGCGCAGCGCCAGGATGCGCTCGATCAGCGGCCCGTTGTCGCGCTCCGGCGGCCCGGCCTCGGAGGCCAGCACGCCGTAGGCGCGGTAGAGCCGCTCGCGCAGCGGGCGGTGCTCGGCGTAGGTCTGCACCGGCAGGTAGCAGGGCATCTGCAGGGTCAGCCGGTAGCCGTCGCGGCCGGCCTTGCGCGCGGCGTCGGCGCAGCGGGCGACCACGTCGTCCGGCAGGCCGGCCAGCTCCGCGGCGTCCTCGACGTAGTGCTCCCACGTGTCGGTGGCGTCCAGCACGTTCTCGGAGAACTTCGCCGACAGCGAGGCCAGCTCCTCCTGGATCGCGCCGAAGCGCGCCTTCTCCGCGTCGGCCAGTTCCGCGCCGCCGAGGCGGAAGTCGCGCAGCGCGTTGTCCACCACGCGCCTGCGCGCGGCGTCCCAGGCGGCGGCCTCGGGCGAGGCGGCCAGCGCCTTGAACTGCGCGTACAGCGCCGGGTCCTGCTGCAGGGCGCTGTGGAAGCGGGTGATCCTGGGCAGGGCGGCGTTGTAGGCCTCGCGCAGCGCCGGCGTGTTGACCACGGCGTTGAGATGGGCGACCTGGTTCCAGGCCCGGCCCAGGCGCTCGGTGGCGTCCTCCAGCGGCTCGACGAAGCCGGCCCAGGTCGCCGGCGCGGTGCGGGCGCGGGCCACCGCGGCCTCGGCCTCGGCCAGCAGGGCGTCGATGGCGGGGGCGACGTGTTCGGGGCGCACCGCGTCGAAGCGCGGCAGGGCGGAGAAGTCGAGCAGGGGATTGGTCGTCATGCCCGGCAAGATAAGGGCGCCGGGCGCGCGAATCCATGCCCGCCGCCGCGCGGCGGGCCCGGCCGGCCGCCCTACCCGGTGGCGAGCAGGGCGACGATGCGGTCCTGCACCCAGGTCGCGTCCTCGGAGGACAGGTCGGCCTGGGACAGGCGGCCGGTCTCGCGCGAGAAGGCGGCCCAGAAGTCGCTGTCGTGCGGGTGCTGCTGGCGCATCATCGGCAGGCGGTCGTGCAGGCCGGTCAACCAGCGGTCGAGTTCGGGTCGGGTCATGGATACCTCGCGCAAGTGGGGACCGCGCGGCTCTGCGGCCGCTTGCGGGAACAACGGGAATCTGGTCGCGTCGCGCGGGATCTGCCGCCGCAGGCGGGGTGGATCGGGCACGACGCGGACCTACACCTTAGGCGCAACCGGGGTATCCGCGCGTGAAAGCGGCGGGCGCGCGACACGCGTCGCTGACGCATTCAGACGCGCCGGCGCACGGCGCCGGCCCGGTCTCACAGGCTGAGACGGACCCCGGCCATCGTGCGCGGGTGAAGACCATCGACAAGCTCGCGATCCTGGCCGACGCCGCCAAGTACGACGCGTCCTGCGCCTCCAGCGGGGCCAACAAGCGGCATTCGCTGGGCACCGGCGGCATCGGCAGCACCGAGGGCATGGGCATCTGCCACTCCTACACGCCGGACGGGCGCTGCGTGTCGCTGCTGAAGATCCTGCTGACCAACTTCTGCATCTACGACTGCGCCTACTGCGTCAACCGGGTCAGCAGCAACGTGCGCCGCGCGCGCTTCGCGCCGCAGGAGGTGGTGCGGCTGACGCTCGACTTCTACAAGCGCAACTACATCGAGGGGCTGTTCCTCTCCAGCGGCATCATCCGCAACAGCGACTACACCATGGAGCAGCTGGTGGAAGTGGCGCGCAGCCTGCGCGAGGACCACCGCTTCGCCGGCTACATCCACCTCAAGACCATTCCCGACGCCGCGCCCGAGCTGCTGGCCGCCGCCGGCCGCCATGCGGACCGCCTGAGCATCAACGTCGAGCTGCCGACCGAGCGCGGCCTGGCCGAGCTGGCGCCGGAGAAGACCGCCGGCGGCATCCGCGCGGCGATGGGCGAGCTGCGCTGGCGCATCGAGGAAGGCCGCGAGGCGCGCAAGGCGGTGCGGCTGCCGGCCTCCAAGCCGCCGCGCTTCGCGCCGGCCGGGCAGAGCACGCAGATGATCGTGGGCGCCGACGGCGCCGACGACCGCAGCATCCTGCGCACCAGCGACAACCTCTACGGCAACTACCGGCTGCGGCGCGTCTACTACTCGGCGTTCTCGCCGATCCCCGACGCGTCCTCGCGGCTGCCGCCGCAGGCGCCGCCGCTGGTGCGCGAGCACCGGCTCTACCAGGCCGACTGGCTGCTGCGCTTCTACGGCTTCGGCGTGGACGACATTGCGCCGGCCGAGGCCGGCGGCATGCTCGACCTGGACATCGACCCCAAGATGGCCTGGGCGCTGCGCCACCCCGACCGCTTCCCGGTGGACGTCAACCGCGCCCCGCGCGAACTGCTGCTGCGGGTGCCGGGGCTGGGCGCGCGCAACGTCGCGCGCATCCTCGCCTCGCGCCGGCAGGGCGCGCTGCGGGTGGACGACCTGGTGCGGCTGCGGGTGCCGGTGCGGCGCACGCTGCCCTTCGTTTCGCTGCTCGATCACCACCCGCGCCGGCAGCTCGACGATCCGGCGCGCCTGCGCGCGCGGCTGGCGCCGCCGCCCAAGCAGCGCGACCTGTTCTCATGAGCGTACCCGCGTGAGCGCGCCCGGCGACCTGTTCGCGGCCGCCGCGGACGCGCCGCCGCTGGTGCGCGCCGAGATCGTGCCGCCGTGGGACGCCGAGGCCTGGCGCGAGGCCGCGCGCGCCGCGTGGCGGGCCGGCATCGCACCGTCGCGCCTGGCCTGGGACGGCGATGCGCAGGGCGGGCTGATCGGGTCGGTGGCGCTGGACTCGCTGCCGGCGCAGCGACCGGCGCCGCGGGTCGGCACGGAGTTCCTGGCCCTGGCGGCGGCGGTCGCCTGCCATCGCGACCCGCAGCGCTTCGCGCTGCTGTACCGGCTGCTGTGGCGCATCGCCGGCGGCGAGCCGCGCCTGCTGGAGCGGGCCACCGATCCCGACGTGCACCGCGCCCGCCTGCTGGAGAAGGCGGTGCGCCGCGACACGCACAAGATGAAGGCCTTCGTGCGCTTCCGCGAGGTGCCGGGCGACGGCGAGGCCTACATCGCCTGGTTCGAGCCGGCGCACCGCATCGTCGACCGGGTGGCGCCGTTCTTCGCGCGCCGCTTCGCCGGCATGCGCTGGGCGATCCTGACCCCGGACCGCAGCGCGTTCTGGGACGGCCGCGCGCTCGCCTTCGGCCCCGGCGGCACGCGCGCCGACGCGCCGGCCGACGACGCCCAGGACGCGCTGTGGCGCACCTACTACGCGCACATCTTCAACCCCGCGCGACTCAACCCGCAGGCGATGCGCGCGGAAATGCCGCAGAAGTACTGGAAGGGCCTGCCCGAGGCCGCGCTGCTGCCGGCGCTGATGCGCGAGGCCGGCGCGCGGGTGCGCGAGATGGCCGAGCGCGCGCCCGAGCCGCCGCGCCGGCGCATCCCCGAGCCGTCGCCGCCGCCCGCCGCGCCCGCCGGCGGCCTGGAGGCGATACGCGCCGCCGCCGGGGCCTGCCGCCGCTGCCCGCTGTGGGAACCGGCCACGCGCACGGTATTCGGCGAAGGCCCGGCGGATGCGCGCGTGGTGCTGGTGGGCGAGCAGCCCGGCGACGAGGAGGACCTGACCGGCCGGCCCTTCGTCGGCCCCGCCGGGCGCCTGCTCGACCGCGCGCTGGCCGAACTGGGCATCGCGCGCGAACGGCTGTGGTTGACCAACGCGGTCAAGCATTTCCGCTTCGAGCCGCGCGGCAAGCGCCGGCTGCACCGCAACCCCGAGGCCGCCCACGTGCGCGCCTGCCGGCCCTGGCTGCAGCAGGAACTGGCCGCGCTGCAGCCCGAGGCGGTGGTCTGCCTGGGCGCGACCGCGGCGCAGGCGGTGTTCGGCAGCGGCTTCCGCCTGATGGCCGAGCGCGGCCGCTGGCGCGAACTGGAGGGCGCGCGCGCGTTCGCCACCGTGCACCCGGCCTGGGTGCTGCGCCAGCGCGATCCCGCTGCGCGCGAGGCCGCCTACGCCGGCTTCGTCGACGACCTGCGCCTGCTCGCCGCGTCGCCCCCGGTAGGAGCGCGCTCGCGCGCGAAGCTCTTTCCATCCGGCACCGCAAGCTAGAGCTTCGCGCGCGAGCGCGCTCCTGCGGGGCACGTGCGCCGCCGGCGGCGCACGCGCTATCGTGGCGGCATGCCGCGGGGGGCCGCGGGCCTGCGAGCGCGATGTACTCGATCGAAGTCGTCCTGGCGATGCTGCTGCTGGTGCTGGCCAGCGGCTACCTGGCCCGGATGCTGCCGGCCTGGCTGCCGCTGCCGCTGGTGCAGATCGGCTTCGGCGCGGTGGTCGCGGGCGTGTTCCAGGAAGGGGTGCAGCTCGACCCGCACGTGTTCTTCCTGCTGTTCCTGCCGCCGCTGCTGTTCCTCGACGGCTGGCGCATCCCCAAGACCGGCCTGTTCCGCGACAAGACCCCGATCCTGGCGCTGGCGCTCGGCCTGGTGCTGTTCACGGTGGTCGGCATGGGGCTGCTGCTGCACTGGCTGATCCCGGCGCTGCCGCTGCCGGTGGCGTTCGCGCTGGCGGCGGTGGTCTCGCCGACCGATCCGGTCGCGCTGTCGTCGATCACCGCGCGCACGCCGCTGCCGCCGCGCCTGCGCCACATCCTGGAAGGCGAGTCGCTGCTCAACGACGCCTCCGGCCTGGTCTGCTTCCGCTTCGCGGTGACCGCGGCGCTGACCGGCGGCTTTTCGCTGCTGTCGGCCGGCGCCACCTTCGCCTGGCTGGCGCTGGGCGGCATCGGCGCCGGCGTGCTGCTGACGCTGGCGGCCACCCGCCTGCACACGCGGCTGTCGCGCAGCGCCGGCGAGGAGGCGGGCCTGCCGATCCTGCTCAGCGTGCTGATCCCCTTCGGCGCCTACCTGCTGGCCGAGGACATCGGCGCCTCGGGCATCCTCGCCGCGGTGGCGGCGGGCATCACCATGAGCTACGTCGAGCTGAGCGGCCGCGCGCTGGCCACCACCCGGGTGCAGCGCACCGCGGTCTGGGACATGCTGCAGTTCGCGCTCAACGGCATCATCTTCGTGCTGCTGGGCGAGCAGCTGCCCGGCATCGTGACGCGCGCCGCGGCCGACCATTCCGCGCTGGCCCTGGCCGGCTACGCGCTGGCGATCAACTTCGGCCTGGCCGCGCTGCGCCTGGCCTGGGTGTGGGCCACCATGCGCGTGCTGCTGTTCCGCGCGCACCGCAGCGGCCGCGACAGCATCGCGCCCAGCTTCCGGGTGGTGGCGGTGACCACGCTGGCCGGCGTGCGCGGCGCGATCACGCTGGCCGGCGTGCTGACCCTGCCGCTGGTGCTGGCCGACGGCAGCCCGTTCCCCGGCCGCGACCTCGCGATCTTCCTCGCCGCCTCGGTGATCCTGGTGTCGCTGCTGGTGGCCAGCGCCGTGCTGCCGTCGCTGGGCGGCCGCATCCGCCTGCCGGCCGAGCCGGAGGTGCAGCGCGCCGAGGACGCGGCGCGGCTGGCCGCCGCGCGCGCCGGCGTGGCCGCGGTGGAGCGCGCGCAGTCCTCGCTGCCCGAGGCGCGCCGCGACCCCGACCTGTACGCGCAGGCCGCGGTGCGGGTGATGGCGCTGTACGACGAGCGCATGAAGCGCGACGGCTCCACCGGCATCGACGCCGAGGTGCTGCGACGCGCCGACGATGCCGAGCGCGCGCTGCGGCTGGCCGGGCTGCAGGCCGAGCGCGAGGTGCTGTTCGACATGGCGCGCCACATGCGCATCTCCGACGAACTGGTGCGGCGGCTGGTGCGCGAGATCGACCTGATGGAGTCGCGCTACCGCTGAACCGGCGCGTTCGCGCGCGGTGAACGGCGCTGCAATGCGGCATCGGCCGCGCGCGGGCCTTTCACCCCCGGTTCGCGCAACGCGGACGAGACTGCCGCGCCACCCCCGACAGGAGACCGCCATGAAGCATCGCAACGCGCGCAACGCCCGCCTGCTCGCCGCCGCGCTCGGCCTTGCGCTGGCCGGCGCGGCCGCCGCCCAGGACACGATGCGGGAAGCGCAGGTGCGCACCACGCTGGAGGCGCAGGGCTACACCGACGTCCACGACGTCAAGTTCGACGACGGCCTGTGGGAGGCCGACGCCACCAGCGCCGACGGCCGCAAGGTCGACGTGCGCATCGATCCCGCCAGCGGCGAGATCTTCCCCGACAACGCCGTCTCGCAGGTGTCCGAGGCCGAGGTCCGCGCGCGCCTGTCGGCGGCCGGCTACGGCCGCATCGGCGACGTCGAGTTCGACGACGGCCTGTGGAAGGCCGAGGCCTGGAACGCTTCGGGCCAGAAGATGAAGGTGCACCTCGCACCACAGGACGGCCGCGTGCTGCACGAGCGCGCCGACTGAGGTCCGCGCAGTACCCCGGCGACGGCCTGCGCCGTCGTCGGGGCGCTTTTTTGTAGGAGCGCGCTCGCGCGCGAACGCTTTTCCAGTACGCAGAAGAAGTGGTGCCGGCCTTCGTTCGCCGACGTCCACGCGTGGTGACATGTTCCTCTTCTGCCGCGGTTCCTGTGTCGTCCGGCCCGGTCGCGCGCAAGCGCGCTCCTACAGGTGTGCGTGGCGCCGGCTCTTGCGCAGGCGCAGCCACAGCGTCTGCAAGGCCACCAGGACCGCCAGCGCGGCGGCCGCCCAGGCCACGGTGCCGGCGCCGGCCAGCGCGCCGTGCGACTGCTCGACGTGGATCGCGGCCAGGCCCCAGATCGCGGCGGCGGCATAGGCCGCGTCGCCGCGCAGCGCGCGGTTCGCGGCCAGCAGCACGGCCGCCGCGACCGCCAGCAGGCCCAGGCTCCAGCCGAGCTGGTCGTCCGCCGGCAGCAGGCCGGCGCCGAGGCCGGCCTGCGCCAGGTTGAGGAAAGTCGCCAGCGTGAGCCAGCCGGCGTGCAGCGGGATCGCCAGCCGCGCCCAGCCGTCGCCGCCGCCGCGGGCGAGCGCGACCGCCGTCCACAGCAGCGACGCCCAGGCGCCGACGATCACCGCCAGGCAGGCCCACAGCCATTCCTGCGCGTACAGCGGCATCCACAGCGCGGTCAGCCCGAAGCCGATCGCCGTGGCCGGCGCCACGCGCCCGAGCAGCGGATCGTGGCGGCGGCGGCCGGTCGTCTGCCGGACCGCATGCACGAGGTCGAGCAGGAAGACCAGGCCCCAGATCGAGAATGCGTAGCCCGCCGGCACCAGCACGATGGGATAGCGGGCCGAGACCGTGGCCTGGTCGGGGCCGAAGACTTCCATCTGCGACAGCCAGGCGATGACCGGCATCGCCAGCGCCGCGATCAGGACGAGCGCACGCATCGGGAGGGCTCCTGTCGGGGTGGCGCGCAGCGTGGCAGGTCGCCGCGAGAGGGCGGATGAAGACCGCCGCGCCGCCCCGTGTAGGAGCGCGCTCGCGCGCGATGCTCCCGTTCTTCGGTGCCGGGTCGAAAAGCATCGCGCGCGAGCGCGCTCCTACAGTCCGTCCATGACCGAACCGCGACCGCACGAAGCGCTTTCCCGCGGACCGTGCGTTCTCTTGTAGGAGCGCGCTCGCGCGCGACGCCTTTCCGCGGGCGCCGGACAAAGCAATATCGACCGCCGTTCACCCGCGTCACTTGTGGGGACGCGTTCGTCTTCTAACGCGGGCCCAATGCCCCCCGCTGGCCCGGTCGCGCGCGAGCGCGCTCCTACGGCGGCCCGGGGCCGCCCTCGGCCTGCGCCCGCCGCGCAGGCGCCACCCGCGGAAGGCCCTGCGCGGCGAGCATCGCCACGATGCGCGCACGCGCGTGCGGCAGGTCCTCGGACGCCGCGTCGGCGGCGACGCGCCAGGCCAGCGCCGCGAACTGCGGCCAGAACAGCGCCTCGTGGCGCAGGTGGCTGCGCCAGGCCGGCAGCATCGCCTCCAGCGCGTCCAGTTCGGCGTCCAGCCGGCGGCGGTCGCCGGCGCTCATGCGCCGGGTCCTGCGGGGGCCTCGGACGGCCACTCCAGCACCGCCTCGTGCACCGCGCCGTCGTCGGCCAGCGCCAGCCGGACGTCCGGCTGCGGCACGCCGTCCAGGAGGAGCCGGGCCGGCGCGCCCGCCGCCGCCCGGCGCACCTCGATGCGATAGTGGCTGCGGCCGTGGCGATACTTGAGCCGGAAACCGAGCCAGCCTGCCGGCAGCCGCGGCGCCAGGAGGAGCGCGTCGCCGCGGCGGTCGAAGCCCAGCAGCGATTCCACCAGCAGGCGGTACATCCAGCCGGCCGAACCGGTGTACCAGGTCCAGCCGCCGCGCCCCACGTGCGGCGCCACGCCGTACACGTCGGCGGCGATCACGTAGGGCTCGGCTTTGTAGCGGACCACGCCCTCGGGCGTGTCGCCGTGGCCGATCGGGTTGATCATGCCGGCCAGTTCCCAGGCGCGCTCGCCATCGCCCATGCGCGCGAAGGCCATGGCCGCCCACACCGCGGCGTGGGTGTACTGGCCGCCGTTCTCGCGCACGCCGGGCACGTAGCCGCGGATGTAGCCCGGGTCCGGCCCCTCGCGGTCGAAGGGCGGGTCGAGCAGCTGGATCAGGCCGGCGTCGCGGCGCACCAGACGGGCGTCGAGCGAGGCCATCGCCTCGCGCACGCGCGCCGGATCGCCGGCGCCCGACAGCACCGACCAGCTCTGCGAGATCGAGTCGATGCGGCACTCCGCGTTGTCGCGCGAGCCCAGCGGGGTGCCGTCGTCGAACCAGGCGCGCCGGTACCAGGCGCCGTCCCAGGCGTGGCGCTCGATGTCCTCGCGCAGCCGCGCGGCGCGCTGCCCGCACCAGGCGGCGAAGCCGTGGTCGCCGCGCGCCTGCGCCACCGGCGCGAAGCGCTGCAGCGCGTCGTGCAGGAAGAACGCCAGCCAGACGCTCTCGCCGCGGCCGTGCTCGCCGACCTTGTTCATGCCGTCGTTCCAGTCGCCGGTGCCCATCAGCGGCAGCCCGCGCTCGCCCAGCATCGATGTGCCGCGCCGCAGTGCCAGCGTGCAGTGCTCGTACAGGCTCTGCTGCACTCCCGAGACCACCGGCAGATCGTAGTACGACTCCTCGTCGGGGGAGACCAGCCGCCCTTCCACGAAGGACGCGTGCGCGTCGAGCACCGAGGCGTCGCCGGTGACCTCCAGGTAGCGGCAGGTCGCCTGCGGCAGCCACAGGTAGTCGTCGGAGCAGCGCGTGCGCACGCCGCGCCCGGACGGCGGGTGCCACCAGTGCATCACGTCGCCCTGCGGGAACTGCTGCGCGGCGCTGCGCAACAGGTGCTCGCGGCTGAGCGCCGGCAGCGCGTGCACGCTGGCCATGGTGTCCTGCAGCTGGTCGCGGAAGCCGAACGCGCCGCCTGACTGGTAGTAGCCGCTGCGGCCGAAGCAGCGGCTCGCCAGCACCTGGTACATCAGCCAGCCGTTGACCATCAGGTCCACCGCCGGGTCGGGCGTGTCGATGCGGATCGTGCCCAGCAGGTTCAGCCAGTACAGGCGTACAGCGTCGAGCGCGTCGTGCGCCGGCCCGCTGCCGCGCAGCCGCCGCGCCAGCGCCAGCGCCGCCTCGCGGTCCGGCGCCACGCCCAGGCGGAACGCGGTCTCGAAGCGCTGGCCCGGCCGCAGCGAGACCGGCACCTGCAGCGCCGCGCACGGGTCCAGGCCCACGCCGGTGCGGCCCGACAGCCCCGCGCGGCGCAGCGCGGCCGGGTCGGCCAGGCTGCCGTTGCGGCCCAGGAACTCGGTGCGGTCGGCAGTGAAGGCCCGGTGCGCGGAACCGTCCTCCGCGTCCGGCTCGGCGTCGACGTCGAAGAACGCGCAGCGGCCCTCGAACTCGGTGTTGTAGGGATTGCGGGCGGTGAGCACGTCGGTGGCCAGGTCGACCTCGCTGACCACGTGCATGCGCGAGCGCACCGGCAGGTCGGCCAGCACCCACTCGACGTAGCCGGTGGCGCTCAGCCGGCGCGCGCGCCCGGACAGGTTGCGCAGCTTGAGCACCGCGAACTTCACCGCGTCCTCGAGCCCGACGTAGATCCAGAGCTCGCTGGCGATGCCGTCTTCGACGTGCTCGTAGACGCTGTAGCCGAAGCCGTGGCGGGTGCGGTAGGCGCCCGCGCCGCGGCAGGGCAGCGGCATCGGCGACCACACCCGGCCGGTCTCCTCGTCGCGCAGGTAGTAGGCCTCGCCGCAGGCGTCGGCGACCGGGTCGTTGCACCAGGGCGTGAGGCGGAAGGAATGCGCGTTCTCCGACCAGGTGTAGCCGGGCGCGGACTCGCTGACCACGGTGCCGAAGTGCGGGTTGGCGATCACGTTGCTCCAGGGCAGCGGCGTCGGCGCGCCCTCGCGGGAGACGATCACGTATTCGCGGCCGTCGGCGGAGAAGCCGCCGGTGCCGTTGTCGAACAGCAGCTCGTCGGCCGCGGTCTCGAACGGCCAGGGGTCCTCCCCGGCCTCGGCGAACGGCGGCGGCAGGCCCGGCTCGGGTCCGGCCTGCGCGGCGCCGGCGGCCGGCAGCGGCAGCGCCGGCGCCATGCCGTCGGCGAACAGCGGCGGCGGCTCGCGATCGGGTGCGGGGTGGCGCTCCAGCTGGTCGGCCAGGCTGCCGTCGCGGTCGCTCACGATCACCCTCGCCACCGCCTGCAGCAGCACCCGCTCCTCCTGCGAGAGCTGCTGCGCGGCGCGCACGAAGATGCCGCCGGGGCGGTCGAGCAGGCTGGAATCGGCATCGCGCGCCAGCATGCCCAGGATCTCCTCCTGCAGCTGCTGGCGGTAGCCGGTCTGGCTCTCGTTCCAGATCACCAGGTCGGTCGCCAGGCCCTTCGAGCGCCAGTAGCCGTGCGCCTGCACCATCTGCCGCACCAGGTCCAGGTGCTCCGCGTCGAACACCTGCAGCATCACCACCGGCAGGTCGCCCGAGATCGCCTGGCTCCACAGGCCGGACTGGCCGCGGCGGTTCTGCCGCAGCACGCCCTCGTCGGCGCGCAGCAGCGGGTTGGCGTGCACCACCAGGCCGGCCAGGCGCTCATAGAGCTGCGCATCGCCCTGCGCGGCGTTGATCTGCCGCCGCACCACCTGGCTGTGCGTCCACGAGAGGTCGAAGACGCGATCGGCCAGGCGGCGGTCGCGGTACTTGTCGATCAGGGCGGCGCAGGCGGCGCGGTCGGCGCCGACGCCGGTGACCATGTCGATCACCGCGATCTGGTCCGGCTCCAGCTCGATCCGGCAGCGGATCGCCACGACCGGGTCCAGCACCGAGCCGGCGGTGTCCGACAGCGCCTCGTCCTCGACCAGCGCCCGCGGCAGCCGCGCGCTGCGCCCGCGGCCGATGAAGCGCGCGCGGTCGGTCTCGTAGGAGATCGACTGCACGTGCGCGTCGTGGACGGCGACCAGGTGCAGCATCCACGGCGGCGATTCCTCGTGCGAGCGCGGCCGCCGCGTGCACAGCAGCGCCTGCTTCTCGCGCACGATCTCGGTCTGCACGAACAGGTTGCCGAAGGCCGGGTGCGCCTCGTCGGCCGCCGCCGGCGCCAGCACCACCTCGGCGTAGGTGGTGATCTCGACGACCCGCGCGCGGCGGCCGTGGTTGCCGATGCGCAGCCGGCGCAGCTCGATGTCGTCCTCGGGCGAGACCGCGATCTCCAGGTGGCTGTCGTAGCCGCGGCGGCGCCCGCGGAACTCCACCTTGGCGTCGGAGAAGATCGCCTCGTAGTGCTCCACGGGCACGCAGGTCGGCTGGTGCGCGGCCGACCACACGTCGCCGCTGCCGACGTCGCGCAGGTAGCACCACTGGCCCCAGGCGTCGCGCGTGCCGTCCTCGCGCCAGCGGGTGACGGCGACGTCGCCCCGGCGCAGGTAGCCGCCGCCGGCGCTGGTCAGCATGCCGTGGCAGCGCCCGTTGGACAGCAGCTGCACCTCCGGGCGCGGCAGCCCGGGATCGCGCACCACCCGCAGGCGCGTCTCCTGCTGGTCCTGCACCGCGCGCACGCCGGCCACCTCCGCCTCGTGGGGATGGAACACCCCGGTCCTCGGGATGCGCTCCTGCAGCAGCAGCAGGGTGGCCTGGAACTCGGCGTCGGCGACGAAGCGGCGCTGCATCGGCTGCTCGCGCAGCAGGTAGTCCAGGGCCAGCAGCCCCATGCCCTGGTGGTGGGCCATGTACGAGCGGAGCACCGCGTGGTCCTGCCCGCGCGGTACCCGCGCGCGGGTGTAGTCCACCGCTTCGTACATGCCGAAGCGGCCGGAGAAGCCCAGCGCGGCCATGCGGCGCAGGTTCTCGGTGGCCGCTTCCGGCGCGACCATGGCCGCCAGCATGGTCGCGTAGGGCGCGATCACCAGGTCCTGGGCCAGGCCGCGCTTCAGCCCCAGGCCGGGCACGCCGAAGGCGCGGTACTGGTAGTTGAGCTGGGCGTCCACCGCGTTGTAGCCCGATTCCGACACGCCCCATGGCACGTCGCGCTGGCGCCCGTGGTGGATCTGCGCGGCCACCGCGCTGCGCACGGTGCGGTCGAGCAGCGTGTCCGGGTAGCTCGGCATGACCAGCTGCGGCATCAGGTACTCGAACATCGAGCCGCTCCACGACAGCAGCGTCGCCTCGCCGTCCACCTCGGTCAGCAGCCGCCCGAGCGCGAACCAGCTCTCCTGCGGCAGCTTGCCCTGCGCGATCGCCACGAAGCTGCACAGCCGCACCTCGGAGGCCAGCAGGTCGTAGTAGCCCGCGTCCAGCCGCCGCTCGTCGACGTTGTAGCCGATCGACAGCAGCCGCTGCGGCGCGTCGTACAGGAAGCCGTACTCCATCAGCGAGAACTGGCCGGCGATGTGCGCCAGCCGGTCCAGCTCCTGCAGCCGCGCGCGCGCCGCGGCGCGCAATGCGCGGTCCTCGCTGGCGAGCAGCTCGCGCAGCGTCGGCAGCCGCCCGTCCGCGTCCGCGCGCGCATCCTGCGCGTCCGCGAACGGCGCCAGGTCCTCGCGCGCGCGCCGGCAGGCCTCGGCGAGCGCCTGCGGCCAGTGCGGCGCCGCCCTCGCCAGGCCGGCCGCCTCCCAGGCCGCGTCCACCGCCTCGGCATCGGCCTGCAGCGCTTCGGCCCGCGCCAGCGCATCGGCGATCCGCGCCGGCCAGGCGGCGCGCAGCGCCGACAGCCGCTCGCCGAAGGCGCCGATGCGCGCGGCCAGTTCCCCGGTGCGGCCGGCCTCGCCCGCGCTCTCCGCCAGCACCCCCAGCGTATCGGCCAGCCCGTCGGCGAACTGCGGCGTCAGCAGCGGCGCGTCGCCGATCGCCAGCAGGCCCTGGCGCAGGGTCAGCAGGTGGCCGGCGAGGTTGCCGCTGTCCACGGTGGAGACGTAGCGCGGCGGCAGCGGGCGCAGGGTCTGGGTGTCGTACCAGTTGTAGAAGTGCCCGCGGTGCCGTTCCAGCCGCTCCATCGTGTCCAGGGTGCGGCGCACGCGCGCGGCGAGCTCGCCGGCCTGCAGGTAGCCGAAGTCCCAGGCCGCCAGGTTGGCGAGCAGCGACAGCCCGATGTTGGTCGGCGAGGTGCGGCGCGCGAGCGCCTCGGCCGGGTGCTCCTGCAGATTGTCCGGCGGCAGCCAGTGGTCCTCGGCGCGGACGTGGACCTCGAAGAACGCCCAGGTGCGCCGCGCCAGCCGGCCCAGGAACGCGGTGTCGTCCGCGGACAGCCGCGCCCGCTCCGCGCGCGGCGGCCGCCCCAGCCAGGTCATCAGCAGCGGCGCGGCCAGCCACAGCGCGAGCCACGGCGCGGCGACCCAGAACGCCGCCGGGTTGCGCCACCACAGCGCGGCGCCGACGCCGGCCGCGAACAGCGCCGCCGGCGCCATCGCCCAGGCCTCGTGGGCGCGCCTGGCGCCCAGCCCGCGCTCCACCTCCCGCGACGGGTTCCACTGCAGCAGGTGCCGGCGCGTGACCAGCATCCGCGCCAGCGTGCGCAGGATCGCCACGGCGTTCACGGCCGCCTCGTAGGGCAGGCAGGCGATCGCGACCAGCGCCCGCGCCAGCTGCCGCGACACGCCGCGCCCCACCTGCAGCAGGTGCGGCTCCGGCGCCATGTCGACCGGCCTGACGATGGCGTCGTGCACGCCCGGCAGCAGCACCGGCAGCAGCCACAGGCAGGCCAGCCACAGGGTCCACGCCAGCGGCTGCGGCAGCAGCCACCAGCCGGCCAGCAGCAGCGCCAGCACCGCGATCGGCACCAGGCTGCGGCGCAGGTTGTCGAGCAGCTTGCCGCGCGACAGCCACGACAGCGGGTTGCGCTCGCGCGCGCCGCCGCCGGTCGGCACCCACGGCAGCAGCCACGGCAGCAGCTGCCAGTCGCCGCGCACCCAGCGCGCGCGCCGCTTCATGTCGGCGGCGTAGCGCGCCGGGTGGTCCTCGTACAGGCGCACGTCGCTGACCAGCCCGGCGCGCGCGTAGCAGCCCTCCAGCAGGTCGTGGCTGAGGATGCGGTCGTCGGGCATGCGCCCGGCCAGCGCGTGCTCGAAGGCGTCGACGTCGTAGATGCCCTTGCCGACGAACGAGCCTTCCGCGAACAGGTCCTGGTACACGTCCGACACCGTGCGGGTGTAGGGGTCGATGCCCGACTCGCTGCCGAACAGGCGCGCGAAGCGCGAGCCGCGGCGCCCGCTCATCGTGCTGCCCACGCCGGGCTGCAGGATGCCGTAGCCGCGGGTCACGCGGCGCCTGCGCTCGTCGAAGCGCGGCCGGTTGAGCGGGTGCGCCATGGTCCCGGCCAGCTCGCGCGCGGCGTCGCGCGGCAGCAGCGTGTCGGTGTCCAGGGTGATGACGTAGCGCACGTTGGTCAGCGCCTCGGTGTCGCCGACCACGCGCATGAAGCCGTCGTGGCGGCCGTCGCGCAGCAGGCGGTTCAGCGCCGCCAGCTTGCCGCGCTTGCGCTCGCGGGCCATCCACACGCCCTCGCGCGGGTTCCACTCGCGGCCGCGGTGGAACAGGAAGAACAGGTCGCCGCCGGCCTCGATGCGCTCGGGCGCGTAGCGCGCGTTGAGGCGCCGCACCTGCTGCTCGGCGTAGGCCAGCAGCGCGTCGTCGCCGGGCAGCTCGGCCTGCGGCGCGTCGGGGAAGTCGGTCAGCAGGGCGAAGTGCAGGTGCAGCCCGCGGTTGGCGAGGAAGCGCACCTCCAGGCCCTCGACCAGCTCGTCGACGGCTTCGGTGCTGCCGATCAGCGTCGGCACCGCCACCAGCGTGCGCGCGTCGCTGGGGATGCCGCGCGAGAAGTCCAGCCGCGGCAGCGGCTTGGGCAGCACCAGCAGCGTGGCCGCCCAGTTGACCAGGGCGATGGCCATCTCGCTGAAGACCACCACCGCCAGCGCGGCCAGCGCCCAGCGCAGCGCCGGATGCGGCCACGCCGCGCCCGCGTCGGCCAGCAGCGCGAGGGCGAAGCCGAAGGTGACCACCCCGATCGGCACCAGGTAGGCCGCCAGCGGCACGCGGCGCAGGCCGCGGCGCACCGGCGCGATCCCGGGCCCGAGCGCGGCGACGGATGCGCGCATGTGCTCGAAGCCGTCGTCGATCAGGTAGTAGCCGACGTGCGCGCGCCCGTCCTGCGCGCCGGCGGCGGCGCGCGCGGCCTCCAGCGCGATGCGCGCCACCTCCGTTTCCGGCGCCCCGCTCTGCCGGGCGATACGCTCCACCACGTGGCGGTAGTGGTCGCGGGTGTTGAAGTCCATCCGCGCGTAGGTGCCGTCCGGGTCCTGGCGCAGGGTCTGCTCGACGATGCTCATCGTCTCCACGAACTCGCGCCAGTCCATGCTCGCCAGGAAGCGCAGGCTGCCGATGCTGTTGCGGATGGAGACCTGGTCGGCGGCCTGCTTCTGGCCCTCGCCGTGCACCAGCGCCTCGACGCTGCGGCCGGCGTCGGCCAGCCACTGCTCGATCCAGTCCAGCGGCATCGCCAGCGCGGCCCCGCGCCCCTGCAGGCGCCGCATCAGCTCGGCCACGAAGGCGCTGGTCGCCGGCGGCCGCGCGCGGGCCATGTCGGCCAGCACCAGCACCACGTCCTTCGGCGCGCGCTGCGCGGTGTCGCTCAGGCGGCGGCCCCATTCGGTCGCCAGCCGGTGGTCGGCGGCGTCGCGCATGATCCGCACGCTGATCCGGCGCAGGTTCTCCAGCACCGCCAGCCGCAGCATGATCGGGATCGCCCACAGTTCGCCCAGCTTGAGCGGGCTCACGGTCTGGTAGGCGGCGACCAGGCGGCTCAGCGTCTCGGCATCGACGCGGCCGTCGCCGTGCGCGATCGCCTCCATCGCCAGGTCGTAGACGCGCGGCATCCCCGCCGACGGGCCCTCGGCCAGCGAGGGCAGCTCGCGGCTGTAGCCCTTGGGCAGGTGGCGGCGCGCGAGCCGGATCTGCTCCTCGATCAGGTAGTAGTTGTCCAGCAGCCACTCGCCGGCGGGGGTGATCCGCAGGTCGTCGCGCACCATCGCGGTGAGCAGGTTGGAGGCGTCGTCGAGCAGGCCCTCGTTCTCGCGCAACCGCGCCAGCAGCAGTTCGGGGCCGGTGCCGGCCTGCAGCCGGTGCTGGGCGGCGAGGCTGCGCCCGTGCGCTTCCATCTGCTCGGCGCCGAAGAGCTGCGCCCGCAGCGGCTGCTCGCGCGCCAGCGGTTTCTGGGTGGCGGCCCGTCCCCATCGCCACAGCCGGCGACGCAGTCTCAACCAGTGGGCGAACGGCCGCCAGGCTTCGAGCATCGGGCTGATCCGACAGAAGGGAAACGCCTACCTTGGCCGCACGCCGCGCAAGCAGCCGTGAAACCGCCGTCATGGGCGTCGGTGCCCCGCACCTTACACCGGAACGAAGACGGGGCCGGCTCGCGCCGGCCCCGTCGGGTCCGCTCGATGGGACGGGACGCGTCCTACTGCAGGCGCGCCCGGTCGTCCATGGCCGCGGTCTGGGTGACGACCTGGCCGTCCAGCACCGGCAGGCGCTCGCCCGGGCGCTGGTCCAGGCGCACGGTGCGCTCCTGGCCGTCGAAGCGGTAGGTCACGTCGTAGGCGACCGGCACGTCCTCGGCGCCGAGCTTGATGCGCTCGCCCGGCTTGCTGTCGGTGCGCATCGTGCCGGTGCTGCCGTCCGGGTTGCGGTAGGTCACGTCGTAGGCCACGACCTGCGAGGACTGCGAGCTGTCCTGCACGGTGCGGCACTGGCGGTCGACCCGCTCGACGACCCGGCCGCCCACGTGGTTGCGGTCGACGCGGTTGCCGATGAAGCCGCCGGCGGTGGCGCCCGCGGCGGTGGCCAGCTTGCGGCCGTTGCCGCTGCCGACCTGGTTGCCGACCAGGCCGCCGATCACCGCACCGGCGACCGTGCCGCCGACGTTGCCGTCGCGCTCGGGCAGGCGTTCCTGCACCACCACGTCCTCGCAGACCTGGCGCGGCGAGGAGTGCGTGGTGGTCTCGCGGATCGGCTCGCTGCCCAGCACCGTGGCGTAGAGGTCCTGGCGCTCGGTCACCGGCTCCACGCGCAGCACGTCCGCATACTCCAGGCGGCCGCCGGCCGGCAGGGTGTCGCCGTCCACTGTCTCGACGGCATCGCCCGCAGGCCGGTCGTCGCGGTTGCTCTGGAACGCCGCCACCGCGACGCCGCCCACCAGCAGCGATGCAAGCGCAATAGCCAAGGTGTTGTTCTTCATCGTTCGCTCCTTGTTGCCGGACGCTTGCCGCGTCCTTGGGTGGGGTTTGACGGGATTGCAACACTTCCTTCCTGAATGGTTACCGCAAAGAAAACGCTTTCCCAACACTTTTCCTGAACACGGGACCGCGGCGCCGCGTGCTAGCGTGATCCGGTCGGCGAATCCGGACCGGTGCCGGACTCGCGGCGCCCGGACGCGTCCGCCGTGGGCGCGCCGGGATTCCCTCGAATGGAGCGTTCCCCGATGCGATACCTGTTCCTGGCCCCCGCCCTGCGCTGGCTCGGCCGGCTCAGCTACCCGCGGCTGTTCGCGGTCTCGGCCGCGCTGTTCGCCCTGACCGTAGTGGTGCCCGACCCCATCCCGCTGGTGGACGAGCTGCTGCTCGGCCTGGGCACGCTGCTGCTGGCGCGGCTCAAGCGCCCGAAGGACGATGCCGCGGCGCCGCCCATCGACGGCCGCGCCGAACGCCGGCGCTGAGCGCGGCCGATGCTGTTCGACAGCCACTGCCACCTCGACGCGCCCGAGTTCGACGACGACCGCGCCGCGGTGGTGTCGCGCGCGCGGGCGGCGGGCGTGCGCTGGCAGCTCGTCCCGGGCACCCATCGCGACGAGTGGCCGGCGCTGCGCGAGGCCTGCGCCGCCGACGCGGGGCTGCACGCCGCCTACGGCCTGCACCCGACCTTCCTCGTCCACCACCGGCCCGCGGATCTGGACGCGCTGGCGGACTGGGTCGCGCGCGAACGCCCGGCGGCGATCGGCGAATGCGGGCTGGACTTCTGCGTCGAGGGCCTGGACCGCGACGCGCAGCAGCGCTACTTCGAGGGCCAGCTGGAGCTGGCGCGCGAGACCGGGCTGCCGCTGGTCGTGCACGCGCGGCGCGCGGTGGAGGCGGTGATCCACGCGATCCGCCGGATCGGCGGCGCAGGCCGCGTGCGCGGCGTCGTCCACAGCTACGCCGGCAGCGAGGAGCAGGCCCGGCAGCTGCACGGGCTGGGCTTCCTGATCGGCATCGGCGGGCCGGTCACCTACGCGCGCGCGAAGCGCATGCACCGCGTGGTCGCCGCGGCGCCGCTGGAGCAGCTGCTGCTCGAGACCGACGCCCCGGACCAGCCGGACTGCGCGCACCGCGGCCAGCGCAACGAACCGGCGCGGATCGTCGCGGTGTGCGAGGCCGTCGCGCGGCTGCGCGAGGCGGCGCCGGCCGAGGTCGCCGCCGCCACCACGCGCAACGCCGCGCAGCTGTTCGGCATCGGCGTCGAGGGCGACTGAGCCGGCGCCTACGCGACGCGCGCGCGGTCCGCCGCTTCGGCGCGCTTGAGCAGCATCTGGATCGCCTTGCCCGCGGCGGCGAACGCGAAAGCGCCCGTGACGTGGGTGGCGGCGCCGAGCCCCCCGCCGCAGTCGAGCTTGAGCGCCGCCTCGCCGTCGAGCTTCGGCCGCAGGCCGCACACCGAGCCGTCGGGCTGCGGGTAGCGCACGTTCTCCAGCGAGTACACCGCCGGCACGCCGAAGTAGCGCTGCGGGCTGCGCGGGAAAGCGAAGTCGGCGCGCAGCTTCTTGCGCACCAGCGCGAGCATGGCGTCGTGCTCGGTGCGCGAGAGGTCGCGCACCCGCACCAGGGTGGGATCGATGCGCCCGCCGGCCGATCCCACGGTCAGCACCGGCTGGCGCCGGCGGCGGCACCAGGCGATCGCCTCGACCTTGGCGCGGAAGCTGTCGAAGGCGTCCAGCACCAGGTCGTAGCCCGGGCCCAGCAGTGCGTCGAGGTTGGCCGGGGTGAGGAAGCTCGCCACCGGCGCGACCCGGATCGCCGGGTTGATCGCGAGGCAGCGCTCGGCCATCGCCTCGGCCTTGCCGCGGCCGTACTGGCCCGCCAGCGCGGGCAGCTGGCGGTTGGTGTTGGATACGCACAGGTCGTCGGCGTCGATCAGGGTCAGCCGGCCCACGCCGCTGCGCGCCAGCGCCTCCACCGCCCACGAGCCGACGCCGCCCAGGCCGACCACGGCCACGTGCGCGCGCGACAGCGCGGCCACCGTGCCGCGCCCGTAGAGGCGGTCGATGCCGCGGAAACGTTCGCTCCAGGACTCGTCCATGCGCGCATTCTAAGGATTCGCGCGCGCACCGGCCGGCGCGCCGCGCGACACGGCGGCGGCGACGCGGCATGCTGTGCGACACGCCAGCCAAGGAGCCCGCGATGTCCGCACCGCCCCCCGCCAGCCCGTCCCGCCCGCGCGGCCCGTCGGCCGCGCAGCGCTACCTGTTCCTGTTCCTGGTCGGCCTGGTGGCCGGCGCGGTGGCGACGGTGATGATCGTGCGCGCGCTGCAGGCCCGCGCCGACCGCTTCCCGTCCAGCGTCATGCAGGTCACCCAGTGGCACGCCGGCCAGCTGCGGGCGAGGGTCGAGGAGAACCGCTGCGCGGCCACCGACCTGCTGCCGCACCTGCGCGCGCTGCGCACGCTGGCCGACGACCTGGAACCCGCGTTCCCGGACCTGCGCGACGACCAGCGCTTCGCGCAGGCCGCCAGCCAGATGCGCCGCACGCTCGACGCCAGCCTCGCCTCGCCGCCGCTCGACTGCGCCGGGCTGGAGAGCGCCACGCGCGACATCGGCAACGCCTGCCGCGCCTGCCATCAGGACTTCCGCGGCTGATCCGCGCCCTCCGGGAAGCGCGCGCCGGGGCGGGGTGAACGGCGACTGCACCCGCGTCGGCGACACCGGCGAATGCACGGCGCAGTTGTCGGGGTGTTCACGAACCCGGGCCTAACGTCGCGCCATGCGCCGATCGCGCATGCCCCCAATAGAATGCGGAGAAACGCGATGAAGACCCCGTTGCTGGCCACCACCGCCGTCGCCGCCGCACTGGCGCTCGCCGGCTGCGCCACCTCGCCCGGCTACAACAACACCGGCTACGGCTCGAGTTCCGGCTACGGCTCGGGCTACGGCACCCCGAACTGCCGCGACTGCGGCACCGTCACCCGGATCGAGCGCCGCCCGGACAGCCAGCCCAACGTGGCCGGCCCGGTCATCGGCGGCATCGTCGGCGCGGTGGCCGGACGCGAGCTGGCGCGCCGCAACACCGACAGCGACGGCCGCCGCAACGTGGCCACCGCCGGCGGCGCGGTCGCCGGCGCGGTCGCCGGCAACGCCATCCAGAACCGCACCGGCAGCGGCGGCCTGTACGACGTCCACGTCCGCCTCAACGACGGGCGCACCGTGGTGCTGGTGCAGAACGAGGTGGGCGGGCTGCGCGAGGGCTCGGCGGTGCAGGTGCGCGACGGGCAGGCCTGGGCGCTCTGAGCGCCGCCGCATCGCGGAGCGAAAAAGAAACCCGGCCGCGAGGCCGGGTTTCTTCTTGGACGGCGGAAAGGAGCGCGGCAGCCGGTCAGGCCGGCTGCACGGCGTCCGCCTGCAGGCCCTTCTGTCCCTTGACCACGGTGAAGCTGACCTTCTGCCCTTCCTTGAGGCTCTTGAAGCCCTGCACCTGGATGGCGCGGAAGTGCACGAAGACGTCCTCGCCGCTCTCGCGGCTGATGAACCCGAAGCCCTTGGCGTCGTTGAACCACTTCACGGTACCGATTTCACGATCTGACATGCGCGTCACTCCCTGGAACGGATCGGCTGGCCTGTAACGATGGACGCCGTCGCCGGCGGCTGGTTGCAAGGAGGGAAGCGCAGATCTAGCGATGTAGCGGACCGGTGGAACATGCGAGCGGGCTCGTCCAACGCGACTCGACTGCATCCAGGCCACGTTTCACGGTGACCTTGACAAACACAGCGCAAGCAAATTACCCCGGCCTCCGGGAGAATGCAATTCTGGCCGCGAGCCCCCGCCCGCCCCTCCCCGGAGCCCCTTCGATGCAGACCGAACCCTTCCTCTACGCGCTCGCCGCGGTCCTGGTGATCGTGGGCCTGCTGGGCACGATCCTGCCGGCCCTGCCCGGCATCCCGCTGGTGTTCGCGGGCATGCTGCTGGCCGCCTGGGCCGACGACTTCGCCCACGTCGGGCCGCTGACCCTGGGCCTGCTGGCGCTGCTGGCGGCGCTGTCGTTCCTGGTCGACTTCTGGGCCACGGCGATGGGCGCCAAGCGCGTGGGCGCCAGCCGCAAGGCGCTGGCGGGCGCGGTGATCGGCACCTTCGTCGGCATCTTCTTCGGCATCCCGGGCATCTTCGTCGGGCCCTTCGCCGGCGCCATGGCCGGCGAGCTGCTGCACCGCCGGCGCCTGGACGCGCCCAACCTGGGCGAGGCGACCCGCGTGGGCCTGGGCACCTGGATCGGCGTGGCGGTCGCGATCGCATTGAAACTGATGCTGGCCTTCGCAATGATCGGGGTCTTCGCGCTGGCCTGGTGGGCCGCCCGCTAGGACGCGCGCCCGCCTTCACCCGGCGCCCACGCCCGCGCCCCCCACCCTGCCGCCTTCACCACGAGAACCCGCATGCGCCGCCCCTACCGACTGACCTGCGCCATCGCCGGCGCGCTGGCCGCTGCCCCGCTGCTGGCCGCCGAGCCCACCGGCGGCATCGCCGCCTGCGCCGGCCTGGAGAACGACGCCCAGCGCCTGGAATGCTACGACCGCCTCGCCGGGCGCCAGAGCCTGAGCCCGGCGCGCGCGGACGCCGCCGCCGAGCAGGCGCGGGCCGCGGTGCAGGAGGAGAGCGAGCGCAGCGGCGAGGGCCGGCGCCTGTGGCCGCGCGGCGAGGTGTTCCAGGCGCAGGAGGACACGCAGACGCGCGAGGCCATGGCCAACGTCGGCAAGGGCTCGCTGCTCGACACCCGCTGGGAACTGGCCAAGGACTCCAAGCTGGGCCTGTTCAACTTCCGCGTCTACAAGCCCATGTACCTGCTGCCGGCGTTCTGGACCAGCGACGTCAACGACGCGCCGTCCTCGCCCAACCCGGACAACACGGTGACCGTGCCGCAGTCGCTCGACAGCCTGGAGACGAAGTTCCAGATCAGCTTCAAGACCAAGGCGTGGGAGAACCTGTTCGGCGACAACGGCGACATCTGGCTGGGCTACACCCAGAGCTCGCGCTGGCAGGTCTACAACACCGACAACTCGCGCCCGTTCCGCGAGACCAACTACGAACCCGAGATCCTGCTGGTGTTCCGCAACGGCTACGGGCTGCCGGGCGGCTGGCGCGGGCGGATGAGCGCGATCGGCATCAACCACCAGTCCAACGGCCGCAGCGACCCGCTGTCGCGCAGCTGGAACCGGGTGATGTTCAACTTCGGCTTCGACCGCGAGAACTGGGCGCTGGTGGCGCGCCCGTGGATCCGCGTGGGCGACGGCAGCGACGACGACAACCCGGACATCGAGGACTACGCCGGCCGCGGCGACCTGACCCTGATGCACGTGCGCGGCGACCAGCGCTTCACGCTGATGGGCCGCCACTCGCTGCGCGGCGGCGACCGCTCGCACGGTGCGCTGCAGTTCGACTGGGGCTTCCCGCTGCACCCCAGCCTGCGCAACGTGCGCGGCCACCTGCAGCTGTTCCACGGCTACGGCGAGAGCCTGATCGACTACAACCACAAGGCGACCTACGTCGGCCTGGGCATCTCGCTGCAGGACTGGTTCTAGTTCGCCGGCACGGCGCGGAGGAAGCGGCTTCTTGTAGGAGCGCGCTCGCGCGCGACCGGGCACAGCGGCGCCGCTACGCCGGCAGCGCGCGGTCGATCAGGGTCGCGAAGCCCGCGTCCGCCGGCAGCGTGCCCAGCGCGAGGCCGTGCTCGCCGCCCAGGCGGCTGCGGCAGAACGCCGCCGCGGCGGGACTGCCGGCGCGCAGCAGTACGCTCGCCTGCAAGGCCAGCGCCAGCCGCTCGACCAGGCGCCGCGCGCCGGACTCGCGCGCGTCGGGGGCCTCGCCCGCCCGGTCTTCCAGGCCCGGCCCGAGCGCGGCCAGCGCGGCGTCGTAGTCCGCATCCAGGCCGGCCGCCGCGCGCAGTTCCTCGCGCAGCGCCTGCCCGCTCGCCGGCTCGCGCGCCAGCGCGCGCAGCACGTCCAGGCACTGGATGTTGCCGCTGCCCTCCCAGATCGAGTTCAGCGGCGCCTGCCGGTACAGGCGCGGCAGGATCGATTCCTCGACGTAGCCGGCGCCGCCCAGGCATTCCTGGGCCTCGTTGACCACGGCCGGCGCGCGGCGGCAGACCCAGTACTTGCCGATCGCGGTGGCCACGCGCGCGAACGCCGCCTCGGCGGCGTCGCCGCGGGCGCCGGCGTCGACCGCGCGCGCGACGCGCATCGCCAGCGCCAGCGCCGCCTCGGCCTCCATCGCCAGGTCGGCCAGCACGTTGCGCATCAGCGGCTGCGCCGCCAGCGCGCGGCCGAACGCGGCGCGGTGGCGGGCGTGGTGCACGGCCTGCGCCAGCGCCATGCGCATCTCGGCGGCGGAACCGAGCATGCAGTCCAGCCGGGTGAGCATGACCATCTCGATGATGGTCTGCACGCCGCGGCCCTCGTCGCCGATGCGCAGCGCCCAGGCGTCGTCGAACTCGACCTCGCTGGAGGCGTTGGCCCAGTCGCCGAGCTTGTCCTTGAGCCGCATGAGCCGGAAGCCGTTGCGCAGGCCGTCGGGGCGCCAGCGCGGCATCAGGAAGCAGCTCAGCCCGCCGGGCGCCTGCGCGAGCACCAGGAAGCCGTCCGACATCGGCGCCGAGAAGAACCACTTGTGCCCCTGCAGCGCGTATTCGCCCTCGGCCTGCAGCGGCGTGGCGAGGGTGCGGTTGGCGCGCACGTCGCTGCCGCCCTGCTTCTCGGTCATGCCCATGCCCACGGTCAGCCCGCGCTTGCCGGCGGCGGGCGCGTCGGACGGGTCGTAGACGCAGGCGGCGATGCCCGCGGCCCAGTCGCGCAGGCGCGGCTCGCGCGCCAGCACCGGCGCGGCGGCGTGGGTCATGGTCAGCGGGCAGCTGGTGCCGGCCTCGGCCTGGTGGTGCAGGTAGCTCAGCGCGGCGCGCGCCACGTGCGCGCCGGGCCGCGGCTCGCGCCAGGACAGCCCGGCCACGCCGTGCGCGATCGCGTGCGACATCAGCGCGTGGTAGTGCGGATGGAACTCCACCCGGTCGATGCGCTGGCCGAAGCGGTCGTGGGTGCGCAGGCGCGGGCGGTCGCGGTTGGCGTCGAAGCCGAGCGCGTAGAGGGTGTCGCCGGCCAGCGCGCCGTAGGCGGCGACCGCACCGGTCCAGTCGCCGCCGCCCTCGCGGGCGAGCGCCTCGCGCAGCGCGGCGTCGTCGGCCCACAGGTCGCGCGGCGCGAACTCCGGGGGCTGGTTGAGCGCGGCCAGCGCGGCCGCGGGCGATTCGGCGGTCATGGCGCGCCTCCCGCTTCGACCGGGCCAGTGTAGGCCGCCGCCGGCGCGGGCGCCGCGGTCGCCGCGAGGGCGTCGAGGAAGGCGGGCGCCAGGGCGAAGGTGCCGAACCAGCCCAGGCGGGTGCCGGTCAGCACCCGCAGGCTCTGGTCGCGCAGCCCGGGAATGCGGGTGAGCGGGTGGAAGGTCCAGTCGCGCAGGCGCGCGGCGAGGTCCAGCTCGGACTGGAACAGCGGCGTCAGCCAGCGGCTCCAGCGCTGGTACACGCGCACGTGCGCCAGCCGGGCGCGCTGCCAGTGCGCCAGCGCGCGCTCGACGTCGGCGTGGGTGCGCAGCGCGTCGCGCAGGACGCGGGCGTCGAGCAGGGCCATGTTGACGCCCTGCCCCAGCTGCGGGCTCATCGCGTGGGCGGCGTCGCCGATCAATGCGGCGCGGCCGGCGTGCCAGCGCGCGTGCACCGCGTCGCGGTAGCGCGCCCGCGCCAGGCCGTGCGGGACCTGCGTGGCGCCGAGGCGCTCGCCGGCCTCGGGCCAGAGCGCGCCCACCTCCGCGCGCCAGGCGGGCTCGCCCGGCCACGCGGCATCGTCGAGCGCAGCCGCCGGCACGCTCCAGAAGAAGCTCGCGCGCGGGACCGGATCGTCCGGATGGGTGCCCACCGGCAGCATGCCGGCCATGCAGCGGGCCTGCCGGTAGCGCTGGCGCAGTTCGGCCGGCCAGGGCCAGGCGCCCATCTCGACCAGGCACCACTGCGCGCCCCAGGGATAGGGCCGGTCGTAGCGCGCGGGCGCGACCTGGCCGCGCAGCGAGGAGCCGCTGCCGTCGGCGACCAGCACCAGGTCGTAGGGGCCGTGGCGATGGCCGTCCGCATCGGTCAGGCGGCCCTCGCGCGGGTCGACCGCGACGATCGCGCAGCCGGCGCGGATCGCGCGCCCGGCGGTCCAGGCGCGGTCGAGCAGCGAGAACAGCGCGCCGCGCTGCAGGCCGAGGCCGAACAGCCGCGGCTCCAGCTCGGTGTAGCGCATGTCCATGACCGGGCGCGCGGCGCCGGTCTCGCCGTACAGGCGGCCGATGCGCGCGCCGTGCGCGAGCGCGGCGTCCAGCAGCCCGAGTTCCCACAGCACTTCCAGCCCGGTCGGCTGCAGCAGGAAGCCGGCGCCGACCGGGCGCGGCTGCGGCGCGCGCTCGAACGCCTCGACCCGGTGGCCGTCGCCCGACAGCATCAGCGCGGCCGCCTGGCCGGCGGTGCCGTAGCCGACCACGGCGATCGACAGCTCGCGGCTCATGCGCGCATCCCCCGGAACCTCTTCAAATTCTGTCGCGAGCGCAGCCGGATGGCGCGTGGCGGAGCGCAGGAAGCGCAGTGTACGAGCGGTACATGAGCATTGGTGGCCGCCGTCCATGGCGGCCACCCTGCGGGCCATCGCCGACGCGATGTCAAGAACCGCTCCGGGCGGTTCTTTCGAGCACCGCACGCGCGCCAGCCGGCAAGCGCAGCAAGAACTTGGACAGGTTCCATGAAAAAGGCCCCGCGTGGACGCGGGGCCTGGAAAAGACGGGCCGGAGCCGTCAAGCGACCGGGGCGACGCCGGAGGCCTGCGCGCCCTTCGGCCCCTGGGTCACTTCGTAGCTGACGCGCTGGCCTTCCTGCAGGCTGCGAAAGCCCTTGGAGTCGATGGCCGAGTAATGGACGAATACGTCCGATCCCCCGTCTTCCGGGGCGATGAAGCCGAAACCCTTGGCGTCGTTGAACCACTTCACTGTGCCGTATTGCATAACCCTTCCACCTCGTCTGGATGCGATAGCGTGCGCCGGGACGCACGGCCGGAGTATCGAAGCAATTTCCGGCACTTGCAATCGGATCGCGGCCGATCGCCGACGCAGGACGACAGGAATGGACGCGTGCATCGTGGCGACGTCGTCCGGCCCCCGCTGAAATGTGATCTCGTTTGCATCTTCGATGCGACCGCGATGCGGTTCGCGACGACGGCCCGGCAGCCTATCGTCGAGGCGGGTTCGCGCGCATCGTCTCCGGCGCGCCGTCGGTCCGCCGGACGCAACCGCGCACGCCATCCCGGCAGCGCTCCAAGCAGGCCGACGCGCGGCGCTCGCGACCGCGACCCGTTGGGTTCGATCGGCCGGCCCGAACCGACCCGCGGCCGCTCGCGCGCAACCGCTCCGGCACGCCGGGCGTGCCGCGTCGACGGCGGCATGGAAAGTCGCGCAGCCCCTATTATTGGTATGACCAATAAGCGCCTCATCCTTTGGTCTCGGTTGACCGATCGCACGACCAGGCGTCTAATCCGGCCCGCACGCCGAAATCGCCTCGCGAAATGGTCTTACCAATCGAGGGGGCGGCCCACGCTTCGGTGTACGACGCCGGCCCGCGATGCGGGTCGTTCCTCCGCTTCCGTTCCCGGGAACACCGCGCCGATGCAACAGGCCTGGCCGCAGCTCTACGACCCCGCCGGCAACCTCTGGATCTCCAGTGCGGTCGCCCTGATCCCGATCGCGTTCTTCTTCTTCGCCCTGGTCGTCGCCCGGCTCAAGGGCTGGCTGGCGGGCACGCTGACCGTGCTGCTCGCGCTGGCGGTGGCGCTGCTGTTCTACCGCATGCCGGTCGACCGCGCGCTGGCGTCCGCGGCCTACGGCTTCGTCTACGGCCTGTGGCCGATCGCGTGGATCATCATCGGCGCGGTGTTCCTGTACAAGGTCTCGGTCAGGACCGGCCAGTTCGACGTCATCCGCGCCTCGATCCTGTCGGTGACCGAGGACCAACGCCTGCAGATGCTGCTGGTCGGCTTCGCGTTCGGCGCCTTCCTCGAGGGCGCCGCCGGCTTCGGCGCGCCGGTGGCGATCACCGCCGCGCTGCTGGTCGGGCTCGGCTTCAAGCCGCTGTACGCGGCCGGGCTGTGCCTGATCGCCAACACCGCGCCGGTCGCGTTCGGGGCGATGGGCATCCCGATCATCGTCGCCGGCCAGGTCACCGGCCTGGACGCGTTCGAGATCGGCCAGATGGCCGGCCGCCAGCTGCCGTTCCTGACCATCGTCGTGCTGTTCTGGCTCATGGCGATCATGGACGGCTGGCGCGGCATCAAGGAGACCTGGCCGGCGGTGCTGGTCGGCGGCGGCTCGTTCGCGATCGTGCAGTTCCTGACCTCCAACTACATCGGCCCGGAACTGCCGGACATCACCTCGGCGATCGCCTCGCTGGTCTGCCTGACGCTGTTCCTGCGGGTTTGGCAGCCGCGGCGCATCTTCCGCTTCGAGCCCGACGCCGCGGATGCCCCGGCCGAAGGCGCCGCGCCCGGCGTCGCGCTGCCGATGCCGCCGACCCGGCATTCCACCGGCGCGATCGTCAAGGCCTGGTCGCCCTTCATCATCCTCACCGCCATGGTCTCGATCTGGAGCGTGAAGCCGTTCAAGGCGCTGTTCGCCGCGGGCGGCGCGCTGGAGAACTGGGTGCTCGCGGTGCCGGTGCCGTTCCTGCACCGGCTGGTGGAGAAGACGCCGCCGATCGTCGGCACGGCCGCGCCCTACGACGCGGTCTACCGCTTCGACTGGTTCTCGGCCACCGGCACCGCGATCCTGATCGCGGCGCTGATCTCGATCGTGCTGCTGCGGATGCGGCCCGCGCACGCGGTCGCCACCTTCGGCGAGACGCTCAAGGAGCTGCGGACGCCGATCTACTCGATCGGCATGGTGCTGGCGTTCGCGTTCGTCGCCAACTACTCGGGGCTGTCGGCGACGCTGGCGCTGTCCCTGGCGCACACCGGCGACGCGTTCACGTTCTTCTCGCCGTTCCTGGGCTGGCTCGGCGTGTTCCTGACCGGCTCCGACACCTCGGCCAACGCGCTGTTCGCGGCGCTGCAGGCCAACACCGCGCAGCAGATCGGGGTGCCGGAGGTGCTGCTGGTCGCGGCCAACACCACCGGCGGGGTCACCGGGAAGATGATCTCGCCGCAATCGATCGCGATCGCCTGCGCCGCGGTCGGCCTGTCGGGCCGCGAGTCGGACCTGTTCCGCTTCACCGTCAGGCACAGCCTGATCTTCGCGGCGATGGTCGGCGTCATCACCACGCTGCAGGCACACGTGCTGCCCTGGATGATCCCCGGATGAGCGCCACGACGGGACCGACCACACCGTCCACCGGCGCCGATGCGCCCGCGCGCACCGCCCCGCGCCTGGCCGAACGGTTGCAGGCGCTGATCCGCGACCGCGACCTGCAGCCCGGCGACCGCCTGCCGGCCGAGCGCGCGCTCGCGCTCGAACTCGGGGTCTCGCGCACCGCGCTGCGCGAGGCGGTCGCCCGGCTGTCGAGCCGCGGCCTGCTGCGCGCGCGCCAGGGCGGCGGCACCTACGTGCTCGCTCGCGACGACGCAGGCCAGGCCGCCATCGAGCCGCTGATGCCCTACGTCACGGTGTTCCGCAGCGATCCGGAGTACCGCTTCGACGTGCTGGAGATCCGCCACGCGCTGGAGGGCATGGCCGCCTGGCACGCGGCGCTGCGCGCGACCCGGGACGACCGCGAGCGCATCGCCGCGGCGTTCGAGTCGATGATGTCGGCGCACGGCCGCAACGACCCGGCGGGCGAGGCGCGCGCCGACGCGGCGTTCCACCTGTCGATCGCCGAGGCCTCCCACAACCTGGTGCTGCTGCAGGTCATGCGCGGCCTGTTCGAACTGCTGCAGACCAACATCTCGCAGAGCCGCGAGAAGCTCTACCTGTCGCCGCGCACCTTCGAGCCGCTGTCGGTGCAGCACCGCGAGATGCGCGACGCCGTGCTCGCCGGCGACCCGGAACGCGCACGCGCCGCCGCGCACGCCCACCTGGAGTTCGTGCACACCTCGCTGCGCGAGCTCGACGAGGACGAGGCGCGCCGCGCGCGCGCCTCGCGCCTGCCCCCGTCGCACCGCTGAAGACGCCCGCGACCATGATCATCTCCGCTTCCACCGACTACCGCGCCGCCGCGCAGTCGCGGCTGCCGCCCTTCCTGTTCCACTACATCGACGGCGGCGCCTACGCCGAGCACACGCTGCGCCGCAACGTCTCCGACCTGGAGGACATCGCGCTGCGCCAGCGCGTCCTGCGCGACGTGGCCGAGCTGGACACGGCGACCGAGCTGTTCGGCGAGCGGCTGGCGTTCCCCGCCGCGCTGGCGCCGGTCGGCCTGACCGGCATGTACGCGCGCCGCGGCGAGGTCCAGGCCGCGCGCGCGGCCGCCGCCAAGGGCATCCCGTTCACGCTGTCCACGGTGTCGGTGTGCCCGATCGAGGAGGTCGCGCCGGCGATCGGGCGGCCGATGTGGTTCCAGCTCTACGTGCTCAAGGACCGCGGCTTCATGCGCAACGCGCTGGAGCGCGCGCAGGCGGCCGGCTGCACCACGCTGGTGTTCACCGTCGACATGCCCACGCCCGGCGCGCGCTACCGCGACGCGCACTCGGGCATGAGCGGGCCGAACGCGCCGCTGCGGCGCATGCTGCAGGCCGCCACGCACCCGCGCTGGGCCTGGGACGTGGGCCTGCTCGGCCGCCCCCACGACCTGGGCAACATCTCGCGCTACCGCGGCCACCCGACCGGGCTGGCCGACTACATCGGCTGGCTCGCCGCGAACTTCGACCCGTCGATCTCGTGGCGGGACCTGGAATGGATCCGCGAGTTCTGGACCGGGCCGATGGTCATCAAGGGCATCCTCGACCCGGAGGACGCGCGCGACGCGGTGCGCTTCGGCGCCGACGGCATCGTGGTCTCCAACCACGGCGGCCGCCAGCTCGACGGCGTGCTGTCGACCGCGCGCGCGCTGCCGGCGATCGCCGACGCGGTCGCGGGCGAGCTGAAGATCCTCGCCGACTCGGGCGTGCGCAACGGCCTGGACATCGTGCGCATGCTCGCGCTCGGCGCCGACGCGGTGCTGCTCGGCCGCGCCTTCGTCTATGCGCTGGCGGCGGCCGGCGGCAGCGGCGTGGAGCACCTGCTCGACCTGTTGCAACGCGAGATGCGGGTGGCGATGACCCTGACCGGCGCCCGCACCGTCGCCGACATCGGCCGCGACACCCTGACGGGCGTGACCCGTGACCGGTTCGTCTCGCCGTGAGCCGCGCGCGATGACCGCCGCCGTCGCCGCGGACCGGTTGCTGGCGCGCCTGCGCGAGGCCGTGGGCGCGGGCCACGTGCTGACCGGCGACAAGGCCACGCGCGGCTACCGCAAGGGCTACCGCTTCGGCGACGGCCCGGTGCTCGCGGTGGCCAGGCCGGGCAGCCTGGTGGAACTGTGGCGCGTGCTGCAGGCGATCGTGGAGGCCGGCCGCATCGTCATCATGCAGGCCGCCAACACCGGCCTGACCGGCGGCTCCACGCCGGACGGCGACGGCTACGACCGCGAGATCGTGCTGGTCAGCACGCGCCGCCTGGCCGGCATCCAGCTGATCCACGACGGCCGCCAGGTCGTGTGCCTGCCCGGCGCCACCCTCGACCGGCTGGAGAAGGCGCTGGCGCCGCTGGGCCGCGAGCCGCACTCGGTGATCGGCTCCTCGTGCATCGGCGCCTCGGTGCTCGGCGGCGTCTGCAACAACTCGGGCGGCGCGCTGGTGCGGCGCGGCCCGGCCTACACCGAGCTGGCGCTGTTCGCGCGGCTCGGCGAGGACGGCGCGCTGCGCCTGGTCAACCACCTGGGCATCGAGCTGGGCGACGACCCGGAGACGATCCTGTCGCGGCTGCAGGCCGGCGACTACACCGCCTCCGACGTCCTCGACGACCCGGCGCGTGCCGCCTCCGATCCGCGCTACGCCCGCGACGTGCGCGAGGTCGACGCGCCGACGCCGGCGCGCTACAACGCCGACCCGTCGCGGCTGTACGAGGCCGCCGGATCGGCCGGCCGGATCGCGGTGTTCGCGGTGCGCCTGGACACCTTCCCGCGCGAGGACGCCACGGTGTTCTACGTCGGCAGCAACGATCCCGAAGACCTGACCGCGATCCGTCGCCACCTGCTGACCACCCTCGATGAACTGCCGATCGCCGGCGAGTACATCCACCGCGACGCCTACGACATCGGCGAGACGTACGGCAAGGACGTGTTCCTGCTGATCGACCGCTTCGGCACCGACAAGGTGCCGGCCGCGTTCGCGCTCAAGAGCCGGATCGACGGCTGGTGCGAGCGCATCGGCCTGCGCGGCGTCACCGATCGCGCCATGCAGGCGCTGATGGCGCTGCTGCCCCGCCACCTGCCGCGGCGCATGCGCGAGTTCCGCGCGCGCTACGAGCACCACCTGCTGCTCAAGGTCGGCGCCGGCACGGCGGCGGCCACGACGGCCGCATTCCTGCAGCGCCATTTCGCCGGCAGCGCGAGCGGCGGCTGGTTCCGCTGCGACGCGGACGAAGGGCGCAAGGCCTTCCTGCACCGCTTCGCGGTGGCCAGCGCGGCGATCCGCTACCGCGAGACGCACCGGCGCAGCGTCGCCGACATCGTCGCGCTGGACATCGCGCTGCGCCGCAACGACCGCGACTGGGTCGAGACGCTGCCGCCGGAGATCGACCGGGCGCTGGTCGCCCGGCTCTACTACGGCCACTTCCTCTGCCACGTGTTCCACCAGGACTACATCGTCCGCAGGGGGCACGACCCGCTGGCGATCGAGCACGCGATGTGGGAGCGCCTGGACGCGCGCGGCGCCGAGTACCCCGCCGAGCACAACGTCGGCCACCTGTACCGCGCCAAGCCCGAACTGGCGGCGTTCTACCGCGCGCTCGATCCGCGCAACGGCTTCAACCCGGGCATCGGCCAGACGCCGAAGGGCGCGGGCTGGACCGACTGCGGCTGCGCGCGCTGATCAGCCGGCCAGCAGGCGGCGCAGCAGCGGTGCGATGCCGGCCGAGGCCACGGCGACGTTGTCGAGCACGTCCTGGAACGTGATCACTTCGTCGACCTGCGGGCCCGCGCCCGCCGCCCAGTTGGCGACGATGGCCAGGCAGGCGTAGTCCAGGCCCAGCTCGCGGGCGAGCCCCGCCTCCGGCATGCCGGTCATGCCGACGAGATCGCAGCCGTCGCGGCGCAGGCGGGCGATCTCGGCCCGGGTCTCCAGCCGCGGGCCCTGGGTGGCGCCGTAGCAGCCGCCGTCGACCACCGCCACGCCGGCCTCGCCCGCCGCGTCCAGCAGCGCCCGGCGCAGGGCCGGGGTGTAGGGATCACCGAAGTCGACGTGCAGCACCTCGCTGCCCGCCTCTTCACAGAAGGTGGCGACGCGGCCCCAGGTGTAGTCGATGAGCTGGTCCGGGCAGGCCAGCACGCGCGGGCCGAAGCGCCCGGTGATGCCGCCGACGGTGTTGAGCGCCACCACGCGGCGCGCGCCCAGCGCCTGCAGCGCGGCGAGGTTGGCGCGGTAGTTGACCTTGTGCGGCGGCACCGAGTGGCCCTCGCCGTGGCGGGCGAGGAAGGCCACGCGGCGGCCGTCGATGTGGCCGATGCGGACCGGTCCGGACAGCGCGCCGTAGGGCGTGACGGGCTGGTGGGCCTCGACGTCCTCCAGCTCGGCGATGCGGTACAGGCCGGTGCCGCCGATGACGGCCAGGTCGATCTCGTTCACGGCGTCGTTGCCTCGGGACGGGGCGGCGGGCGCGGGCGTCGCGCGCGGATCATTCGGCCAGGGCATAGATCGCCGGCAGGTTGCGCCCCTGCTCGTGGTAGTCCATGCCATAGCCGAACACATAGCGGTCCGGGACCTCGACGCCCACGTAGTCGGCGCAGACGCCGTCCACGCAGCGGTCGTGGCGCTTGACCGCGAGCACGGCGATCCGCACCTCGGCCGCGTTCTGGTCCTCGCACCAGCGGCTCACCGCGTGCAGCGTGTGGCCCTCGTCGAGGATGTCGTCGACCAGCAGCACGCGGCGGTCGCGCATCGGCGTGGCCGGCCGGTGCAGCCAGGCCAGGCCGGAGCCGGTGGTCTGGCCGCGGTAGCGGGTGGCGTGCAGGTAGTCGAACTCGAGGTCGAGCCCGCGCTCGCCGAGCGCGAACGCGAGCTGGGCGGCGAACGGCAGGCCGCCGTGCATCACGGTCACGAACAGCGGCGGCGGTTCGTCGTCGCGGTAGTCGGCGCGGATGGCGTCGGCCATGCGCGCGATGGCGGCATCGAGCGCGGCGCGGTCGTGCAGCAGTTCGGCGTCGCGCAGCGCGTCGGCAAGTCTGGGTGTCATGCGATGAAGCCTCCCGGCAGGTCGGCGCGCGCGGCGCCGTAGCGGACATCGGCGAGCAGGCCGTCCCAGCCCCGCGCGCCGCGGCCGATCAGGCCGGTCAGGGCCATCGTGTTGAGCCGCCGGCCCTCGACCGCGGCCAGCGATTCGGCGACCAGCTCCGGGTGGCAGACCAGCACCACGTCGCAGCCGGCGTCCAGGTGGGCGTCGATGCGCTCGCGCACCCCGCCGGCCGAATGCGCCGCGGCCATGCCGATGTCGTCGGAGAACACCACTCCGCGGAAGCCCAGCTCGCCGCGCAGGATGTCGCCGATCCAGCGCGGCGAGTAGCCGGCCGGCTCGGGCGCGACCTGCGGGTAGGTGACGTGCGCGAGCATCACCGCGTCGGCACCGGCGGCGATGCCGGCCGCGAACGGCACCAGGTCCTCGGCGCGGATCGCCTCCAGCGGGCGGTCGTCGACGGCGGCGTCGAAGTGGGTGTCCTCGCGCACCGAGCCGTGGCCCGGGAAGTGCTTCAGCGTGGCGGCCATGCCGGCCTCGTGCATGCCCTGCACGTAGGCGCGGGTGAAGGCGGCGACCACCTCGGGCGCCGCATCGAAGGCGCGGTCGCCGATGGCGAGGTTGCCGCGGCCCAGGTCGACCACCGGCGCGAAGCTGAGGTCGACGCCGCTGGCGCGCACTTCGCTGGCCATCACCCAGGCGTGCTCGCGGGCGGCGGCCAGCGCCGCCTCCGGGTCCTGGCGGTAGCGGCGGCCGAAGGCCTCGAGCGGGGGCAGGTCGCTGTAGCCCTCCCGGAAGCGCTGCACGCGCCCGCCTTCCTGGTCCACGCAGACGAGCTGCGGGCGCGGCGCGGCCTCGCGGATCGCCGCGGACAGTTCGGCGACCTGGTCGCGCGAGGCGAAGTTGCGCTTGAACAGGATCACGCCGGCGCAGGCATCGTGCTGCAGCCAGTCGCGTTCCTGCGCGGCGAGTTCGGTGCCGGCGATGCCGATCACGAGCATGGAGACCTCCGTGGGCGGCGGGCGGGCCGCCCCGGCGCGCATTGTCGCAGATGCCCGGTGCGGACTCGGGCATGGCCGGACGAATCCGCCCACGGCCCCGTCCGGAAGCGCCTCAGCGCGGCGCGGGACCCGGCACCACGCAGCCCTCGGGACCGCAGGCGTCGGCATCGTCCGCGCCCGGCGGCGGGCCGCCGCCGGCCTCGGCCGCGGCGCGCCGCAGCACCTCGGCGAAGACCTCGGGCGGCTGCGCGCCCTGCACCGCGTAGCGGCCGTCGACCAGGAAGGTCGGCACCGCCTGCACGCCGATCGACTGCGCCTGCGCCAGTTCCGCGTGCAGCGCGTCCAGCCCTTCGCCGGACCCGAGCAGCGCGCGCACCCGCGCCTCGTCCAGGCCGCCGGCGGCGGCGGCCGCGACCAGCACCGCGGGATCGGCCAGGTTGCGCCCTTCCGCGAAATGGGCGTGGAACAGCGCCTCGGCCACCGCCTCCGCATCGCCCTCGCGCGCGGCCAGCGCCAACACGCGGTGCGCGGGCACCGTGGTCACCCGCACCTGCCCGCGGTCGAAGTCGAAGGGCAGCCCCTCGGCGCGGGCGGTCTCCTGGGTCTTGCGCAGCAGCTGCGCGGCGCGCTCGGCGCCGCCGAACTTGCCCGCCAGGGCCTCCTGCAGCGGCACCGGCGTCTCGTCGGCCTGCGGATCGAGCAGGTAGGGATGCCAGTGGACCTCCAGCGCGGGCGCGTCCGCGCCCAGCGCTTCGATCGCGCGCTCGAAGCGGCGCTTGCCGATCCAGCACCACGGGCAGACCACGTCCGACCAGACATCGATTCTCATCGCAGCGCCCGCTCGCCGGATGCCCGGCTCCGCCGCCGCGCACGGCGCGCGGCAGGGCGAGGATACGCGATCGCCCGCACCCGCCGCCGGCGGCCGGCCGCTTCGCAGCGACCATAGGAGCGCGCTCGCGCGCGATGCTTTCTGATTGACGGCCGGAGAAGAGCAAGAGCGTCGCGCGCAAGCGCGCTCCTACCGGTGTCCGGTGCGCTCGTCCTCGCGCCAGCGCGCGTAGGGCCGCGCGGCGAGCGCGAGGTTGTAGTAGCGCGGCAGGTCGGTGACCTCCGCGCCCAGCCAGTCCGGCCGCTCGAAGGCCTCGTCCACCGCGCCCAGCTCGATCTCGGCGACCACCAGGCCGGCGTTGTCGCCCAGGAACTCGTCGATCTCCCACAGGTGCGCGCCGTGGCGCACCAGGTGGCGGCGCTTCTCGATCCGGCCGCCCACGCACAGCGCGAGCAGCGCGCGCGCGTCCTCCGGCGGGATCGGGTACTCGAACTCCTGCCGGCTCGCGCCCAGCTCGCGCGACTTGAGGTTGAGCCAGGCGGTCTCGCCCTGCAGGCGCACCCGCACCGAGGCGCGCTGCGCGCCGCGGTCCATCGCGTCCTGGTCGTTGATGTAGCCCTGCGCCATCGGCAGCACCGCGTGCGCGGCCGCGCGCCAGCCGTCGTGGCGCGGCAGGAACTTGCGTTCGATCTCGATCGGCATGGGGATTCGGGATTCGGGATTCGGGATTGCGTGAAGCCTAGCCGACCGCCGTTGCGAAGCCCGAATCCCGACTCCCCGATCCCGGCTTTTCGAACACCGCGATCGATTCGACGTGCGCGGTGTGCGGGAACATGTCCATGACCCCGGCCGCGCGCAGCGTCCAGCCGCGCTCGCGCACCAGGTAGCCGGCGTCGCGCGCCAGCGAGCCCGGGTGGCAGCTCACGTAGACGATGCGCTTCAGGCCCTTGAGCGGCAGCTGCCGCAGGACGCCGTCCGCGCCGGAGCGCGGCGGGTCGAGCAGCAGGCGATCGAAGCCCTGCCGCGCCCAGGGCTGGCCGGCGAGCGGCTGCGTCAGGTCGGCGGCGTGGAACTGGACGTCGGCCAGGCCGTTGCGCTGCGCGTTCTCCCGCGCGCGCGCCACCAGGCCGGCGTCGCCTTCCACGCCGACCGCGTGGGCGCCGCCGCGGGCCAGCGGCAGGGTGAAGTTGCCCAGCCCGCAGAACAGGTCCAGCACGCGCTCGCCGGGCTGCGCGTCGAGCAGGTCCAGCGCCAGCGCGATCATCTTCTCGTTGAGGCCGCGGTTGACCTGGATGAAGTCCAGCGGCCGGAAGCCCAGCTCGACGTCCCACCGCGGCAGGCGGAACGACAGCGGCGGGTCGGCCGGCCACAGCGCGTGCACGGAGTCCACGCCGCCCGGCTGCAGGAACACGGCGTAGCCGTGCTCGCGCGCGAAGGCCTCCAGCCGCTCGCGGTCGGCCGCCGACAGCGGCGCCAGGTGGCGGAACACCAGGGCGACGGTGTCGTCGCCGGCGATGAACTCGATCTGCGCAATCTCGTGGCGCGCGTCCATCGCGTCGACCAGCCGCGACAGCGCCTCCACGCGCTCGCCGATCTCCGGGATCGCCGTGTGGCAGACCGACAGGTCGGCCACGAAGCGCGGGTCCTGCTCGCGGAAGCCGACCAGCGTCTTGCCCTTCTTCTCGACCCGGCGCACCGAGAAGCGGCCCTTGCGGCGGTATCCCCACTGCGCGTCGGTCAGCGGCGGCAGCACGGTCCGCGGGGCGACGTGGCCGATGCGCTCGAAGTTCTCCAGCAGCACGCGCTGCTTGGCGAGGATCTGCTTCGATTCCTCCAGGTGCTGCAGCACGCAGCCGCCGCACACGCCGAAGTGCGGGCAGCGCGGCGGCACGCGGTCGGGCGAGGCGCGCTCGACCTCGACGGCGGTCGCCTCGTCGAAGCTGCGCGAGCGCGCGGTCTGCTTCGCCAGCACGCGCTCGCCCGGCAGCGCGCCGGCGACGAACACGGTCTTGCCGCTCTCGCGGCGGGCGACGCCGCGCCCGTCGTGGCTGAGGTCGACGATGTCGAGCGCGAACGGCGTCTGGTCGATGCGGTTGGGTCGGGCCACGTGGCGACGGCTGCGGGCGGCGGAAAGCCCGCTATTGTCGCAGAGAACGCCGGGAGCGTCCCCGCGCGGACCGGGCGCCGGCCGCGACGCCCCTCGCGCGCGAGCGCGCGCCTACTTCTGGCGCCAGCCGCCGCCCTTGTCCTGGTACCACCAGCCGGCGCGGGCGCGCTGCACCCACTGCTGGGCGAACACGTCGCGGATCTGGCCCTCCCATTCCGGGTGGCCGTTGGCCACCGCGATCTCGCGGTAGACGGCGCGGGCGTCGCGGTTCTGCTCGGCCACGGCCTGGTTCACCTGCGCGCGCTGCGGCATCGGGATGCTGCCCGCCTCGCGCACGGTGACCTCGCCGGCGCTGGTGAAGCCCAGCGCGCCGGAATCGAAGTGCGGCGCCAGGGTGCCGCGGAAGCGCTCGGCCATGCGCGAGCGGATCGCCTCGATGGCCGGCGTGCGGATGGTGATGTCCGGGCTCTGCGCGTGCGCGGTCGAGATGCCCAGCAGCATCAGCGGGTGGAAGCCGCCGCCGCGCGAGGCCATGCCGCCCGGCGGCGTCGGCGCCGGCGGCTCGGCGCCGTCCTGGCCGATGACGTCGTCGACGAACTCGCGCGCGGCCTCGCGCGCCTCGGCGGCGGGGAAGTAGACGTTGATGGTGACGCAGGCGGTCAGCGCCAGCGCGGCGGCGAACGAGGCGAACCAGCGGGTCATGGTCGGTCTCCTGGGGAATGGGGTGCCGCGGTCACTCGACCACCGGCGCGACGTCGCCGCCGACCGCCGCGCCGATCCGCTCGACCAGGGTCGGCCAGTCGACGCTGCGGTTGTGGCCCACGACCTCGAGCCGCGGCAGGCCTGCGCCTTCGACGATAGTAAAGGTGTTGCCCGCTGAACGCAGGCCCCCCATCTCGCAGACCTCGTTGCGCAGGCGGCAGCTGATGCCGATGCGGCGGTAGCCGAAGTCGTCGAACAGGCCGATCAGGCGCGCCTGCAGGCCGCCGGCGAAAGACGCGTCGCCGACGCTGGAGATGTCCTGCACCGCGCGCTGGCTGATCCGCTGGCGCTCGCCGCGGCGCGGCTCGGTATGCAGCTCGGCGTCGAACGCCGCGACCTGCCAGTCGACCAGGCGCAGGCCGTCGAAGCGCCCGTGCAGCCGGCCGCTGATCTGGCCCAGGTCGAAGACCTCGGTGAGCGTGGTCAGGTCGAGGCCGTCGAGGGCGACGTCGGCCGAGAGCGAGGGCGCCACCCCGAACGGGCGCTCCAGCGCCAGCGCGTCCACCCGCACCTCGCCGTCGAACACGTGCATGGCCAGGCCGCCGTCGAAGTCGATGCGCGAATCGGCGTAGCGCACGCGCGGGATCTCGCCGCTCAGGGTGCCGCCGAACTCCGGCCAGCCGAAGGCGCCGGCCAGTTCGGCCAGGCGCAGCGATTCCACCGCCAGGCCGGACTCGATGCGCATGCCCTGCCCCTCCGCCGGCAGCCGCAGCGAGAAGCCGCTGAAGCGCAGGGCGCCGCCGAGCATCTCCACCGCCACGTCCTCGCGCAGGTCGATGCGGCCGGCGGCGCTGCGGAACGGCAGCCGCGCCGGGCCGAACGGGATCGACTGCAGGCGCCCGCCGCGCCAGCCCAGCGCGCTGTCGACCGCCGCGCCCTCGGAGATGCGCACGTCGCCGTCCAGGCCGTCGAAGGCGAAGCGCCCGCGCGCGTCGGCCACGCCGGCGTCGCGCACGCCGATGTCGGCGCCGCGCAGCGCGCCGTCGCTCATCCGCAGGTGGGCGTCGAGCGTGCCGGCCAGGCCCAGCCCGGACAGCCCTGCCAGGCCCAGCCAGCCGGACAGGTAGCGCGCCGGCAGCAGGCTCGCGTCGTCGCTGTGCAGGCGCAGGTCGAGCGCGCGCAGTTCGCCCGCGGCGTCGAACGCGGCGGCGCCCTCCGCGCGCAGGGCGGCGCCGTCGTCCCAGCGCAGCGCGGGCAGGATCCAGCCCGCCCCCGGGCCGGCGCGGCGCGCCTGCACCGCCAGCGGCAGCGGCGCCGCCGGCAGCTCCAGGTAGGCGGTGCCGAACAGCAGCTTGGCGCCGTGCAGGGTGCCGCGCAGGTCCAGCGTCTGCGCCGGTCCGTCCTCGCGGTAGTCGGCCCGCACCGCGAGGCCGATGTCCTCGCCGGCGAGGCTGCCGTCCTCGGAGTCGAAGGCCAGCCCCTCGCCGCGCAGGTCCGCCTCGATGCGCATCGGCGCGCCGGTGGGCACGGCCAGCCGCACCCGGCCGTCCAGCCGCCCGGCCTTGGGCTGCAGGCTGGGCATGGCCTGGCGGACCAGGGCCTCGGCCCACGCGAGCGGCACCCGGGCCAGGTCGATGCGGAAGGCGTCGGTGCCGGCTCCGTCGCGGCGCAGCGACAGCACCGCCCCGCCCTGGCGCAGGCGGGCGTCGATCGCCGCCGGGGCCAGGTCCAGCGACAGCGCCGCCGGGGCTCCCCCGCCGGCGCGGACCGGGCCGTCGCAGCCCCAGGCGCCGGCGGCCGGACGCCGCAGCGGGCACTCCCAGGCCAGCCCGCGCAGCCGGTAGCCGAGCCCGGGCGCGTCGGCCGCGGCGGCCTCGATCCGCAGCCGCCCCTGCTCGGCCTCGGCGGGCCATTCGAGCCGCACGCGCACGTCGCGCAGGACTGCGACGGCGGTCTCGACGCGCGCGATCCGCGCCTCCAGCGTCCGCGCCTGCGCCGGAGCGGCCAGCCACGTCGCGGCGACGAGGAGTAGGATGAGGCGTCCCATCCAGGAAGGATAAGCATGGACGGCCCCGGCATGATGACGCCCCGGTTGCTGCTGGTGGAGGACGAGCCCACCAGCCGGCTGTTCCTCCAGGCCGCCGCCGCGGCGCTGCCGGCGCAGGTGGACACCGCCGAGCGCGTGTCGGAGGCGTACGGCATGGCCAGGCACGGCGGCTACGCGCTGTGGCTGATCGACGCCAACCTGCCCGACGGCAACGGCGCCGAACTGCTCGCGCGCCTGCGCGGCCACGGCCTGACGACCCCGGCGATCGCCCACACCGCGGCCTGCGAGGACGAGGAGCGCGAGCGCCTGCTGGCACAGGGCTTCGCCGGCGTGGCGGTCAAGCCGCTCAGCGCGGCCGCCTGGCAGGACGCGATCCGCGCGGGGCTCGGAAGCGGCGCCGCGGGCGGGCCGGCCGACCCCGCGGACGTCGCCGCGGCGCCGACGCCGATCTGGGACGACGCCGCCGCCACCCGCGCGCTGGGCGGCAACCCGACCCACGTGGTCGCCCTGCGCGAGCTGTTCCTGGCCGAACTGCCGGCCGCCCGCGAACAGGTGCTCGGCGCGGCGCGCGCCGGCGATCTCGACACCCTGCGCTCGGCGCTGCACAAGCTGCGCGCCAGCGCCGGCTTCGTCGGCGCGGCCCGGCTCGACCAGGCGGTGCGGACCCTGCAGGGCCGGCCCGAGGACAGCGGCGCCCTGCAGCGCTTCGTCGAGACCACCGACCAGACGTTCGCCCACGCGCCTTCGTCCTGAGCTGCAGGTCGGAGCGCGCTCGCGCGCGATGCGCTTCCTCCCGCTCGCGCGAAAAGCGATGCCGGCCGTCGTTCGCCGTCGCCCGCGCGTGGGGACGCGTTCTTCTTCTGCCGTGGTTCCGGTGGCCCCTGGCCCGGTCGCGCGCAAGCGCGCTCCTACGGAGCCGGTTGCGTACGCGAGAAGCAAGCACCGGGCGCAAGCGTGCTCTTGCACCTCATTCGCACGTTCAGGGCTCCGACCGCCCCGGACCGCCGCCCAGGCGCCCCAGTTCGCCCATCAGCTCCCAGGACTTCAGGCCGCGCCCGCCGAGATGGTGCGCCAGCAGGCCGCGCAGGCCGTGGCGCAGGTCGCGCAGGTCGTCGGGGGCGGGCATGGCGTCGGCCGCCAGCGCCAGCAGGGCGCGCCCGGTCGCCGCGCGGGCGCGGTCGCCGCCGCGCTCGACCAGCAGCCGGCGCGGCCCGTGCTCGGGCTCCAGCAGGTAGCGCGCCGCCGGATCGATCGGCGCGCCTTCGCCGTCGGCGTCGAAGGCGAAGCCGAAGCCCAGCGCCTCCAGCAGGTCGCGCTCGAAGCGGCGCAGCGTCCAGGCCAGCGCGGGCGCGCCGAGGCGGGCGCGGACCTCGCCGTACAGCGCGAACAGTTCCGGGTGCGGGTCCTGCCGCGGCGCCAGCCGCGTCATCAGCTCGTTGACGTAGAAGCCGGCCAGCGCGGCCTCGCCGGACAGCGCCGGCGCGCTGTCGACGGCTTCGGCCGACGACAGCGTGGCCAGTTCGCCGCGCTGCACCGCGTCGAAGCGGATGCACTGCAGCGGCTGCAGCGCCGCGCGCAGCGCGTGCCGCCGCGGCCCCTGCACGCCGCGCGCGACCACGCCGACCCGGCCGTGCGTGCGCGTCAGCAGCTCGACCAGCAGGCTGGTCTCGCGCCAGCGGCGCGCGTGCAGGACATAGGCGGGCTCGTCGGCGTAGCGCATGGAGGGCCGGGATTGGGGATTCGGGATTGGGGAGGGAACCGCCCGGTCGCGGCGCTCGCGAGCCCCTACGCCCGGCTCCCCGTCCCCGGGTCCTCGTAGCCGAACGCGCGCAGCGCGGCCTCGTCGTCGGACCAGCCGGCGCGCACGCGCACCCAGGTCTCCAGGAACACCTTGCGGTCGAACAGGCGCTCCATCTGCTGCCGCGCGCGCGCGCCGATCTCCTTCAGTCGCGCGCCGCCCTTGCCGATGACGATCGCCTTCTGGCCCTCGCGCTCGACCCAGACCACCGCGCCGATGCGGAACAGCGCGCCGTCCTCCTCGAAGCGCTCGATCTCCACCGTGGTCGCATAGGGCAGCTCGGCGCCGAGCTGGCGCATCAGCTGCTCGCGCAGCAGCTCCGCGGCCAGGAAGCGCTGGCTGCGGTCGGTGATCGCGTCCTCGTCGTACAGCGCCGCCTGCTGCGGCATCAGCGGCAGCGCCGCCGCGACCAGCGCGTCCAGGCCGGTGCGCTTGAGCGCCGAGACCGGGTGCACGCTGGCGAACTCGCGGCCTTCCGAGACCCGCGCCAGGTAGGGCAGCAGGGCCGCCTTGTCCTTGATGCGGTCGACCTGGTTGACCACCAGCAGCACCGGCACGCCGCTGTCGCGCAGCAGGTCGTAGGCCGCGCCGTCCTCCTCGTCCCAGCGCCCGGCCTCGACCACCAGCAGCGCCGCGTCCACGCCCTCGACGGCGCCGCGCGCGGCGCGGTTCATCCAGCGGTGCATCGCGCTGGCGCTGGCCTTGCCCTGGTCGCGGTGCAGGCCGGGGGTGTCGACCAGCGCCAGCTGGCCGGCCGGGAAGGTGGCCACCCCGAGCAGCCGGTGGCGCGTGGTCTGCGGCCGGTTGGAGACGATGCTGATCCGGGCCCCGACCAGGGCGTTGACCAGGGTGGACTTGCCCACGTTGGGGCGGCCGATCACCGCGAGGTGGCCGGCCCGGTAGGACGGTGAGGACTTCATGCCGGCATTGTAAGCCGGCGCAGGAAGGTGGGCGGTGGAAACGCCCGGGGCGGCCGGCCCGCCGTACAGCCCGGACGGCGCTGCCGCCCGGGCCTCAGCGCGCGCGCGCGACCGCCTGCGCGGCCTCCAGCCGGGACAGCACGTCCTCCGCGGCGGCCTGCTCGGCGGCACGGCGCGAGCCGCCCTCGCCCTCGCCGGCCAGCGGCGGCTCGGCGATCCGGCAGGCGACGCGGAACACCCGCGCGTGCTCGTCGCCGCTCTCGGCCAGCAGCTCGTAGCGCGGCAGCGCGCGCTGCCGGCCCTGCAGCCATTCCTGCAGCCGGGTCTTGGCGTCCTTGCCGATGCGGTCGATGCGGAAGTCCTCCAGCTCCGGCTCCAGCCAGGCCAGCACCACCGCGCGGCAGGCGTCGAAGCCGGCGTCGAGGTAGATCGCGGCGATCACCGCCTCCAGCGCGTCGGACAGGATCGAGTCGCGCCGGTGCCCGCCCGACTTCATCTCGCCCGGGCCCAGCATCAGCAGCGGGCCGATGTCGAGCCGGCGCGCGATCCGCGCCAGCGTCGACTCCCGCACCAGCTCGGCGCGCGCGCGGGTCATGGCCCCTTCGTCGGCGCGCGGGAAGCGCTGGTACAGCGCCTCGGCGGCGACCAGGTCCAGCAGCGCGTCGCCGAGGAACTCCAGCCGCTCGTTGTGCGGGGTGCCGGCGCTGCGGTGCGTCAGCGCCTGCGCGAGCAGGCCGGGATCGGCGAACCGGTGGCCGAAGGGATCGCGGCCCGCCATCACGCCGCCGGCCGCGCGCTCATTCGGCGTCCCGGCCGTTGCCGCCGAGCAGTCGGCTGGCCTCGAAGCGGCCGACCACGTCGAGATTGCCGACCAGCGGCCTGCGCACCTCGTACTGCACGTCCATCTGCCAGGCGTTGCCCACCCGCTTGAGCTTGACGTGCTCCTTCTTCACGTTCTCCGAGTAGCTGATGTACAGCCGGCGGAAGAACAGGTCCTGGATGCGCGCGGGGTCCTGGTTGGCGATGCCCGCCTCCTCCGAGAGGCCCTTCATCGCCGCGCGCACGCTGTAGTACTCCGAGTACATCGGGAACAGCCTCATGGCGATGTAGGCGAAGAAGCCCACCACCGCCAGCACGATGAGGAACCCGAGCAGGGTCATCCCCTTCTGCGTCTGCTTCATTGCGCATCTCCCCGGAAAAGCGCCTGGTCCGGACGCGATCTTAGAGCCTGGGGCCTGCGGGAGATAGCCCGGCCACGCCGGGCGGCCCGGGACGCCCCGCCGCCGCGGGCGCTCAGCGGATGCTGCGGCCGATGCGGTCGAAGCCGACGCCGCCGGCGGCGCCGTCCCAGTTCATCCAGATCAGGAACGCCTTGCCGCGCAGCTGGGACTCCGGCAGCTGGCCCCAGAAGCGGCTGTCGTCGCTGCGGTCGCGGTTGTCGCCCATCACGAAGTAGTGCCCCGGGCTGACCACCCATTCGCCCTCGCCCGGATCGCGGAACGGCAGGCCGGTGATCTCCAGCACCTCGTGGCTGCGGCCCGGCAGGTCCTCGCGCAGCAGGGCGGCGCCGGTCATCTCCGAGCCGCGCCCGCGCCCTTCGTAGCTGCCGTTGGACTGGTAGCGGAACGGCTCGCCGTTGACGAACACCTGGTTGTCGCGATAGCTGATCGTGTCGCCCGGCAGGCCGATGACGCGCTTGATCCAGTCCTGGTCCGGGTGGTGCGGCGGCCGGAACACCACCACGTCGCCGCGCTGCGGCTCGCCGAGGTCGATCACCTTGCGGTTGCTGATCGGCAGCCGCAGGCCGTAGGAGAACTTGTTGACCAGGATGAAGTCGCCGATCAGCAGCGTCGGCATCATCGAGCTGGACGGGATGCGGAACGGCTCGGCGACGAAGCTGCGCAGGATCAGCACCGCGGCCAGCACCGGGAAGAAGGTGCGCGCGTAGTCGACCGCGACCGGCTCCTTCTCCTCCAGCAGCCCGCCGCGCGCCGCGCGGCGCTTGGCCAGGACCAGCCGGTCCAGCAGCCAGATGGCGCCGGTGAGCAGGGTCAGGACGACCAGGGTGATCTCGAACCACTTCATGGATATTCCTTCGGACTGTGGATCGGGAACGCAGAACGGGGAATCGGCGAGGCCCGCGCCTCGGACCATGCCCCCTTCCCGCCTCCCTATTCCCGGCTCGTGCTCAACACCGCCAGGAAGGCCTCCTGCGGGATGTCGACTCGGCCCACCTGCTTCATGCGCTTCTTGCCTTCCTTCTGCTTCTCGAGAAGCTTCTTCTTGCGCGAAACGTCGCCACCATAGCACTTGGCGAGCACGTTCTTGCGCAGCGCCTTGACCGTGGTGCGGGCGATGATCTGCGAGCCGATCGCGGCCTGGATCGCCACGTCGAACTGCTGCCGCGGGATCAGTTCCTTCATCTTCTCGGTCAGCTCGCGGCCGCGCCGGTCGGCGTGGCTGCGGTGCACGATCAGCGACAGCGCATCGACCTTGTCGCCGTTGATCAGCACGTCCACGCGCACGAACGGGCCGGCGTCGAAGCGCAGGAAGTGGTAGTCCAGCGAGGCGTAGCCGCGGCTGACCGACTTCAGCTTGTCGAAGAAGTCCAGCACCACCTCGGCCATCGGCAGCTCGTAGCTGATCTGCACCTGCCCGCCCAGGTACTGGATGCCGATCTGGCTGCCGCGCTTCTCCTCGCACAGGGTGATCACGTTGCCCACGTAGTCCGGCGGGGTGAGGATGTTGGCGCGGATGATCGGCTCGCGGACCTCCTCGATCTGGTTGGGCGGCGGCAGCCGCGCCGGGTTGTCCAGCGGCATCGTGGCGCCGTCGGTCCGGAGCACCTCGTAGATCACCGTCGGCGCGGTGCTGATCAGGTTGAGGTCGTACTCGCGCTCCAGCCGCTCCTGCACGATCTCCATGTGCAGCATGCCGAGGAAGCCGCAGCGGAAGCCGAAGCCCATCGCCTCCGAGCTCTCCGGCTCGAAGCGCAGCGCGGCGTCGTTGAGCCGCAGCTTGTCCAGCGCCTCGCGCAGGTCGGGATAGTCCTCGGCGTCGACCGGGAACAGGCCGGCGAACACCCGCGGCTGCATCTCCTGGAAGCCCGGCAGCGGCTTCGGCGCAGGGTCGCCGGCCAGGGTCAGGGTGTCGCCGACCGGGGCGCCGTGGACGTCCTTGATGCTGGCGTTGATCCAGCCCACCTCGCCGGCGCGCAGCGCGTCGAGCGTCTTGCGCTTGGGGGTGAACACGCCCACGCCGTCGACCTGGTGGGTGCGGCCGGTCGACATCACCAGGATCTTGCTGCCCGGCCCGATCTCGCCCTGCATCACCCGCACCAGCGAGACCACGCCCAGGTAGTTGTCGAACCAGGAATCGATGATCAGCGCCTGCAGCTTGTCGGTGTCGCGCGGCACCGGCGGCGGGATGCGGTGCACGATCGCCTCGAGCACGTCCTGCACGTTGAGGCCGGTCTTCGCGCTGACCGCGATCGCGTCGGCGGCGTCGATGCCGATCACCGCCTCGATCTCGCCCTTGGCGCGCTCGATGTCGGCGGTCGGCAGGTCGATCTTGTTCAGCACCGGCACCACTTCCAGCCCCTGCTCCACCGCGGTGTAGCAGTTGGCGACCGACTGCGCCTCGACGCCCTGCGCCGCGTCCACCACCAGCAGCGCGCCCTCGCAGGCGGCCAGCGAGCGGCTGACCTCGTAACTGAAGTCGACGTGGCCCGGCGTGTCGATGAAGTTGAGGCGGTAGGTCTGCCCGTCCTTCGCGGTGTAGGGCAGCGAGACCGACTGCGCCTTGATGGTGATGCCGCGCTCGCGCTCGATCGGGTTGTTGTCGAGCACCTGCGCTTCCATCTCGCGCTCGGAGAGGCCGCCGCACAGCTGGATGATGCGGTCGGCCAGGGTCGACTTGCCGTGGTCGACGTGGGCGATGATGGAGAAGTTGCGGATGTTCCGCATCGGGTCGGTCATGGGATCGGCGGTCCGCGCGGGGCGTGAGCGTAAAACGGCGCATTATCGCACAAGGCGCGCGCCCGGCCGTCGCCCGCGCACCGCGCCCCAGGAAGACGCGGCGACGCAACGACGCCCCGGCCGCGGGCGGCCGGGGCGCCGGGGTCCGCCCGCTACGGCTGCTCGCCGTCCTCGCGCGGGGTGACCGCCACGAACTGGGTGCCGCGGGGGCTGCGCACCAGCAGCATCACGGTGTCGCCGGCCTTCACGCCGCGCAGGGCGCGGTCGAGGTCGGCGGGCGAGCCCACGTCCTCGCGGCCCACCCGCAGCACCACGTCGCCCGGCTGGATGCCGGCGCTGCGCGCGGCCAGGCCGGAGACCTGCGCGATCCGCACGCCCTTGCCGTCCTCGATGCCGAGCTGGCGCCGCTGGGTGGCGGTCAGTTCCTGGCCGACCAGCCCGAGCGGGTTGGTCGAGGAGGAGGGCGCCGGCGCGGACGGCGCCGGCTGCCCGCCCTGGCGGGCCGCGGCCAGCGCGTTGCGGTCGAGCGGGGCCAGGGTGATGTCGAAGTTGCGCTCGCGGCCCTCGCGGAACACCACTAGCCGCACCCGCGTGCCCGGGGCCTTGTTGCCGATCAGCGGCGGCAGGTCGCTGGGCTGGTAGATGGTGACACCGTCCACGCCGCGGATCACGTCGCCCGGCTCCAGGCCCGCCTTCTCGGCCGGGCTGCCCGGCACGATCTCGCTGACCAGCGCGCCCAGGGTATCGGGCAGGCCGAAGCCGCGCGCCTGCTCCGCGCTGATGCCCTGGGCCTGGAACTGCACGCCGATCTGGCCGCGCTGCACCGCGCCGGTCGCCTTGATCTGCTCGGCGACGTTCATCGCCATGTCGATCGGGATCGCGAAGCTCACGCCCTGGAAGCCGCCGGTGTTGCTGAATATCTGCGAGTTGATGCCGATCACCTCGCCGCGGGTGTTGAGCAGCGGGCCGCCGGAGTTGCCGCGGTTGATCGCCACGTCGGTCTGGATGAAGGGCACGTACTGCTGGTTGGCGTAGGGATTGGAGCGCCCGACCGCGCTGACGATGCCCGCGGTCACCGACTGCTCCAGCCCGAACGGCGAACCGATCGCCACCGCCCACTGGCCCGACTTCACCTGCCGCGAGTCGCCCACGCGCAGCGCGGTGAGGCCGCTGCCCTCGATCTTCAGCACGGCGACATCGGATTCCTCGTCGCCGCCGACGATCTTGGCCTCGAACTGGCGGCGGTCCTGCAGGCGCACCGTCACCGATTCCGCGCCGGACACCACGTGGTGGTTGGTCAGCACGTAGCCGTCGGTGGAGACGATGAAGCCGGTACCCATCGAGGTGCCGCGCGGCATGCCCGGCTCGCCGGGCGCGCCGGGGATGCCGGGGGCGCCCGGGAACTGGAAGTCCGGCCCGAAGATGCGCCTGAAGATGTCCGGCAGCTCGTCCTCCTGCGGCATCTGCTGGGCGCTGCGCGGCCCGCCGGCCTGGCCGCCGCCGACGGTGGCCTCGATGGCGACCACGCCGGGGGCGACCTGCTCCACCAGCCGGGTGAAGTCGGGCAGCCCGGCGACGAGCTGCGGGGCCGGGGCCGCCTGCGCCTGCGGGGCGGCGGTGGCGGTGGCCGCCTGCGGCTCGGCGGTGGCGGACGGCAGGATCACGGCGGCGGTCGCGGCCGCGGTGACGACGACCAGGGCGGCGGCGGGCAGGACGTTCTTCATCGGGGACCGATCCTCGACAGCGGATGCATGGCGTTGGGAAGGGGCGGCGCCGCGGGTCCGGAGGCCCGCGGGCGCGGTCAGTCGGCGTCGGCCGGCGGTGCCGGCTCCAGCGCGTGGGTGCCGACCGCGGTGGCCGCCTGCGGCCAGACCAGCGCGGGCAGCGGCATGGCCGGGCGCGCGTCGAGGCGCGGCTCGAAGGGATGGAAGGACGGCGCCTCCAGGCCGGCGGCGGGCGCGTAGCCGGCGGCGAACGGGCTGGCGCCGCCGAATCCCGCCTGCGGCCAGGGCCGCGCGGCCGGTTCCGGCGCCGCCTCGGCGACGAACGCCCCGGAAGCCGGATGGGCCGCAGGGAGGGCCGGCGCGTTCGCGGCGGCCAGCACCCGCTCCGGCGCCGCGGCCTCCTGGCGCCGGCGCTCGCGGGTGGCGGCCGCGCGCTGGCTCTGCCCGCGCGAGCGGCGCTCGTCGCGGCGCGGGGTCTCGGCCACCGCCAGCGCGCTGGCGCCGGCCATGGCCAGGGTCACGCCTTCCAGCGGCGCGGCGGCCGGCGCCTCGGCCGGCGCTGCGGGCGCCGGTACCGGCTCGGGCACCGGATCGGCGGCGGCGACGCGCGCGGGCGCGGGCGTCTCGACCTCCAGCGGGGCCTGCGCCTGCCGGCCCACCAGCAGCGCCACCACCGCCACCGAGGCGGCGAGCGCGGCGCTGCCGCCCCAGCGCAGCAGGCCGCCGCGGCGCGCGGCCTGGCCGGCCGAACGGACCACGGCGTCCTGGGCCGAGGCGTCGCCGGCGATCGCGCGCGCCACGCTGGCGGCGAAGTCGGCGGGCAGCAGCGCCGCCTGGCGGCCGCGCAGCACGTCGCCGCAGACCTGCCAGCGCTCCCAGCATTCGGCCAGTCCGGTGTCGTGCTCGAGCCGCCGCAGCATGAAGCGCGCCTGGTCCGGCGGCAGTTCGCCGTCCAGCATCGCCGAGAGCTGCTGGCGGTGGTAGCGGTAGAGCTTGTCGGGTTCGGGCTGCAGCTGCAGCGCGTCGCTGTCGTCGGGATGCATCATCGGATCGCACGCTCCGCGGGTGTCTCGGTGTCCATCAACGGTTTCAGTTCCTGGTCGATCGCCTCGCGCGCACGGAAGATGCGCGACCTGACGGTGCCGATCGGGCAGTCCATGCGCCGGGCGATGTCCTCGTAGCTCAGGCCGTCGACCTCGCGCAGCGTGATCGCGACCCGCAGCTCCTCCGGCAGTGCTTCGACCGCGCGCATCACCGTTTGTTCCATCTGCTGCCGCATCATCTCGCGCTCGGGGGTGTCGGTGTCGCGCAGGCGCACCCCCGAATCGAACTGCTCGGCGTCGGCGACGTCGATGTCGTCGGTGGGCGGCCGACGGTTGTGCGCGACCAGGTGGTTCTTGGCGGTGTTGACCGCGATCCGGTGCAGCCAGGTGTAGAACTGCGCGTCGCCGCGGAAGTTGCCGATCGCCCGGTAGGCGCGGATGAAGGTCTCCTGCGCCACGTCCTGGCACTCGCTCCAGTCCGCCACGTAGCGCCCGATCAGCGCCGCGATGCGGTGCTGGTACTTGCGCACCAGCAGGTCGAAGGCGGCGCCGTCGCCGCGCTGGACGCGGCGGACCAGCTCCTGGTCCAGCTGTTCGGTGTCGTTGTCGGCCATCGGCCGGTGGCTCCTGTGGCCCGGCACGACGACCGGGCGTTGTGACCTGGACGCGGGCGGCAAGTTCCCGCCGCCCGCGCGCTTCACCGCGAACGCTTCATCTTGGGGTGCCCCGCCCCGGTCGCAAGTCGCCCCGGCCCCGGCGCGCGCGTCCTGCGGCGGCGCACGATTTGACGCAGGCAGAACGACCTCTGGATCATAAGGGCTTCTCCCGTACCCTATCGGATGGTGCCGTATGGTGGCAGGCCTCGACGGACTGCGCTTCAGCCACTGGAAAGCCGAGTCGCGCGACGACGGCGTCCTGGTGCTGGCGTTCGACCGCGCCGGCGAGTCGGTCAACACCTTCGCCCAGGACGTGCTGATCGAACTCGACGCCCTGCTCGAGCGCCTGGCGCTGGAGCCGCCGAAGGGACTGGTGATCCGCTCGGCGAAGGCGAAGGGCTTCATCGCCGGCGCCGACATCCGCGAGTTCGCGGAGTTCGACGCCAGGGGCACCATCGGCGACTCGATCCGGCGCGGCCAGCAGGTGTTCCAGCGCCTGGCCGAGCTGCCGTGCCCGACCGTGGCCGCGATCCACGGCTTCTGCATGGGCGGCGGCACCGAGATCTCGCTGGCCTGCGACTACCGCGTGGCCAGCAGCGACCCGTCCACCCGCATCGGCCTGCCCGAGGTCAAGCTGGGCATCTATCCCGGCTGGGGCGGCAGCGTGCGCCTGCCGCGCCTGGTCGGCGCACCGGCCGCGTTCGACATGATGCTGACCGGCCGCGCGCTGTCGGCCAAGGCCGCGCGCGGCATCGGCCTGGTCGACAAGGTCGCCGAGCCGGCGCTGCTGGTCGACACCGCCGCCGCGCTCGCCCTGCGCGGTGCGCAGCGGCCGTTCAAGCAGCGCGCCCTGGGCTGGCTGACCAACACCTGGCCGGCGCGGCAGCTGCTGGCGCCGCAGATGGTCAAGCAGGTCTCGCGCAAGGCGCGCAAGGAACACTACCCCGCGCCCTACGCGCTGATCGAGACCTGGCGCCGCACCGGCGGCGGCCTCCAGAACCGGCTCGCGGCCGAGCGCAGGTCGGTGGTGAAGCTGGCCGGCACGCCCACCGCGCGCAACCTGACCCGGGTGTTCTTCCTTCAGGAGCGGCTGAAGGGCCTGGGCGGCGGGCACGCCCACGCGATCGAGGCGGTGCACGTGGTCGGCGCCGGCGTCATGGGCGGCGACATCGCGGCCTGGGCGGCCTACAAGGGCTTCCAGGTCACCCTGCAGGACCGCGAGCAGCCCTACATCGACAAGGCGCTGGCGCGCGCGCAGGAGCTGTTCCAGAAGAAGGTCAGGGACGACGGCAAGCGTCCCGAGGTGGCCGCGCGCCTGAAGTCCGACCTCGCCGGCGACGGCGTGGCGCGGGCGGACCTGGTGATCGAGGCGATCGTGGAGGACGCGCAGGCCAAGCGCGGGCTCTACGCGCAGGCCGAGCCCCGGCTCAAGCCGGGCGCGCTGCTGGCGTCCAACACCTCGTCGATCCCGCTGGCGGAACTGGCGCAGGGGCTGCAGCGGCCGGCGCAGTTCGCCGGCCTGCACTACTTCAATCCGGTGGCGCTGATGCCGCTGGTGGAGATCGTGCGCCACGACGGCGTGGCCGAGGAGACGCTGGCGCGGCTGGCCGCGTTCTGCAAGGCGATCGACAAGCTGCCGGTGCCGGTGGCGGGCTCGCCGGGCTTCCTGGTCAACCGCCTGCTGTTCCCCTACCTGCTGGAGGCGGCCACCGCCTACTCCGAGGGCATCCCGGCACCGGTGATCGACAGGGCCGCGGTGAAGTTCGGCATGCCGGTGGGGCCGATCGAGCTGCTCGACACCGTGGGCCTGGATGTGGCGGCCGGCGTCGGCCGGGAGCTCGCCCCGTTTCTCGGCCTGGCGATCCCGCCGGCGCTGGCCACGCCGCCCGAGCCGGGCAAGCGCGGCAAGAAGGACGGCCAGGGCTTCTACGCCTGGGAGGACGGCAAGGCGAAGAAGCCGGACGTGCCCAAGGACTACGCCGCGCCGGACGACCTGGAGGACCGGCTGGTGCTGCCGCTGGTCAACGAGGCGGTGGCGGCCTTGCACGAGGACGTGGTGGCCGACGCCGACCTGCTCGACGCCGGGGTGATCTTCGGCACCGGCTTCGCGCCCTTCCGCGGCGGCCCGATCCAGTACCTGCGCGAGACCGGCGTCGACACGGTGCGCGCCCGGCTGGAGGCGCTGCAGGCGCGCCACGGCGACCGCTTCGCGCCGCGCCCGGGCTGGGACGACCCGGCGCTGCGCGGCTAGCCAGCGCGTGCAGGAGCGCGCTTGCGCGCGATGCTCTTTCGCTCCGACGCGGCAGGATCGGCAACAAAAAGCATCGCGCGCGAGCGCGCTCCTATAGGGGATTCGAGTCGGCCGCGGCGGGGCCGTCGCCGAGGGCTGCCGCGCGCTCGCGCAGCGTGCGCAGCAGGGTCTCGTGCTCTTCCGGCGACAGCGCGAGCATCTCGAAGGCCTCGCCGAAGAACAGCCCGTCGAGCGCGAGCGAGATCAGCAGGGCGTCGAGGAACTTCGGCCCGTTCGCCCGCAGCGCGTCCAGGTGCTCCACGTGCAGCTGCCGCGGCCGCGCCATCAGGTCGGGGGTGTTGACCGCGGCGGCGATGATGGACCGGATCGTCTGCGGCTCGTTGAAGCCGGAGCGGCGCTTCTCGATCTGCGCGTCCAGGTAGGCCTGCACGTAGCCGGCGGGGGTGTCGGGATAGCGCTGCCGCGCGCGCTCGAGCGCGGCCTGGTAGAGCCCGATCTGGCGGTCGACCATCGCGGTCAGCAGCGCGTCCTTGCTGGCGAAGTGGTAGAGCAGCCCGCCCTTGCTGACCCCGGCCTCGGCGGCGACCGCGTCGAGCGTCAGGTGCGCGGCGCCGATCTGCTCCGACACGGCCAGCGCGGCGTCGAGGATCCGGTCGCGCGCGTTGGCGCGACCCGGCGAGGCGGCCGACTCCGGCCCTTCACGTTCAACCATCGTTAAGCCTCCCATACTTTACCATCTGGACGGTATATCTCGTCGGTCAAGGATACGCCATGGCAGCGCGCTCGCTCGTTCCAGTCTCCGTCATCTCCCCGCCGCCGATCCTGAACGGCGCCGAGGCCTACGCCGCGCTGGCCTGGATCGAGGAATTCGTGCGCATGGCGCGCAGCGCCATCGAGGAGGAGGACGACGAGGCGCTGCGCCGGCGGTACGAGGACGAGGTCCTGCGGCGTGCGGCGTTCCTGCGCGCGGCCGGACTGTTCGACATCGTGCGCATCGACCACCCCGCCCTGCGCGCCATGGTCGAGGACGCGGCGCGCTAGCCGCGGCCGCGCGGCCGGTCGACGGCGGGCGGTGCGGCGGCCCGCGCGGAGGGGACGGCCAGGCATCGCCGCTACATGGTGTGGGTCGGCTTCTCGGCCGCGAGCGTGCCGGCCAGCAGCGTCTCGATCTTGCCGCGCACGGTCTCGCCCTCGCCGGTATCGGCGAACTGCACGCCGATGCCCGCCACGCGGTTGCCCTGTGCGCCGGGCGGCGTCACCCAGATCACCTTGCCGGCCACCGGCAGCCGCTCGTTGGACTCCGGCAGGGTCAGCAGCAGGAACACCTCGTCGCCGATGAAGTAGCGCTTGGGCGTGGGCACGAAGATGCCGCCGGACTTGAGGTAGGGCATGTAGGCGCCGTAGAGCTGCGCCTTGTCCTTGACCGCCAGCGACAGGATGCCCTGCCGCGCGCCCGCTCCCGTGCTGCCCATCCCTATCTCCGTGAGTCGCGCTTCGCGCCGCCGGCGGCCTCGTCGCGCCAGGCCAGCAGCAGTTCCGTGATCGCCAGATCGGCGCGCACCGTGGTGCGCAGCAGATCGCGGGTCCGGTTGGCGCGGCCGAACCACGCGGCCAGCCTGCGGGTTCGCCCGAGGTCGGTCAAGTCCGCGGCGCGGTCGGCGGCGATCGCCGCGGCGTGCCGCAGGCGCTGCTCGGCGAGCTCGTCCGCGGCCCAGCGCCGCGCCGCCTCCGAGGGCGCCGCGCGGCCGGCCGCCACCGCGTCGAGATCGGCCGCGACCTCCTTGCGCAGCGCCATGCCGCCCTCGCGCAGCCAGTGGTCGGCAAGGCCGGGGTGGCCGCGCGCCGCCGCCAGCGCGTCCTCCGCCACGGCGGCGGCGTGCCCCTGCGCGCGCAGCCAGGCCAGGGCCTCGTCGTGCGGCGGCAGCCGGAACTCCAGCCGCTGGCAGCGACTGCGGATGGTCGCCGGCAGCCGCATCGGCTCGGCCGCCAGCAGCCACAGGTAGCGGCCGGGCTGCGGCTCCTCCAGCGTCTTCAGCAGCGCGTTGGCGGCGGCGTGGTTGATGGCGTCGGCGGGGTCGACGATGGCCACCCGCGACTCGCCGTATTGCGCGGTCAGCGACAGCTTCTCCGACAGCGCGCGGATCTGCTCGATGACGATCTCGGTGCGCAGCCGGGTGCCGTCGCGGGTGGGCACGAAGCCCACCGCCAGCAGGTCGGGATGGGTGCCGGCGGCGATGAGGCCGGCCGTGCGCGTGTCGCGCCCGGCGCCCAGCAGGTGCGCGGCGAGCCGGTCGGCGACGGCGCGCTTGCCGAGCCGGGCCGGGCCGCACAGCAGCAGCGCATGGCCCATGCGGCCGCTTTCCAGCGCGCCCAGCGCGTGGTCGTAGGCGCGCTGCTGCCAGGGCGCGAGCGGCGGCGCGGCGGCGGCGCTCATTGCCGCCGTCTCCACGCGTCCAGCGCCGCCACCGCGGCGGCGGCGACCGCCTCGGCCGCGGGCGCGGCGTCGACGATCCGCACGCGCGCGGGCTCGGTCCGCGCGCGCGCCAGGTAGGCCGCGCGCACGCGCTCGAAGAACTCGTCGCGCTCGCGCTCGATGCGGTCGGGCGCGCCCTCGCGGCCGCTGGCGCGGGCGCGGCCGCGGGCCACGTCCACGTCGAGCAGCAGGGTCAGCCCCGGGCGCAGGCCGACGAAGTCGCGCTCCAGCCCGTGGATCAGCGCCGGATCGAGCCCGCGGCCGGCGCCCTGGTAGGCGTAGCTGGAATCGGTGAAGCGGTCGCACAGCACCCAGGCACCGCGCGCCAGCGCCGGTGCGATCACCTCGCGCACGTGCTGCGCGCGGCCGGCGAACACCAGCAGCAGCTCGGTCTCCGGCGCCGCCGGCGCCTGCCCGGGATCGAGCAGCAGCTCGCGGATGCGCTCGGCCAGCGGCGTGCCGCCCGGCTCGCGGGTGCACACCACCTCGTCGCCGCCGGCGGCCAGCGCCGCACGCAGCGCGCGCAGCACGGTGGTCTTGCCGGCGCCCTCGCCGCCCTCGAGCGACACGAAGCGCGCGTGCGCCGGCACGCCGTCCTCGCCGGCCGCGCTCATCGCGGGAACCGTTCGCGGTAGCGGCGCACGTACTCGCGCACCGCGGCGTTGTGCTCGGCGTAGGTGCGCGAGAACACGTGGCGGCCGCTGCCGTCGCCCACGGCCACGAAGTACAGCGCGTCGCCCTCGGCCGGGCGGGTGGCCGCGCGCAGCGCGTCGGCGCCAGCCATCGCGATCGGCGTCGGCGGCAGGCCGTCGCGGGTGTAGGTGTTGTAGGGCGTGTCGGCCTGCAGGTCGGCGCGGCGGATGTTGCCGTCGAAGGCCTCGCCCAGGCCGTAGATGACGGTGGGATCGGTCTGCAGGCGCATGCCCAGCCGCAGCCTGCGCACGAACACGCCGGCGATCTGCGGGCGCTCCTCGGCGATCCCGGTCTCCTTCTCGACGATCGAGGCCAGCGCCAGCGCCTCGTCGCGCGAGCGCAGCGGCAGGTCGTCGGCGCGGCCGGCCCAGGCCTCGTCGAGCGCGCGCTCGAGCGCCTGGTTGGCGCGTCGCAGCAGGTCGAGGTCGCTGTCGCCGCGGGTGTAGAGGTAGGTCTCGGGCAGGAAGCGGCCCTCGGGGTGCACGCCGGGATGGCCCAGCTCGGCCATCAGCGCGGCGTCGTCGAGCTCGGCGCTGTCGGGCCGCAGCAGCTCGGCCGCGCGCAGGGCGGCGCGCAGCTCGCGGACGTTCCAGCCCTCGACGATGGTGAAGCGGTGGCGCACCACGCGGCCGTCGCGCATGTTGGCCAGCACGTCGCGCGCGCTCATGCCCGGCGCCAGGGCGTACTCGCCCACGTGCAGGCGGCCGGCGGCGCCGAGCCGGCGCGCCAGCAGCTGCCACTCCAGGTCGTGGCCTTCGCGCACGCCCGCCTCGCGCAGCTTCTGCAGCACCCGCGCGAAGGAATCGCCCTGCTCGACCACGTAGCCGTCGCCAGCCTCCAGGCCGGCGAGCGGGTCGTGCTGGAAGCCCTGCCAGCGGTCCCAGGCCCAGTAGGCGGCGCCGCCGGCGAACAGGGCGAGGAGCGCGAGGAAGGCGCCGATGCCGCGCCAGCGTCGGGACGCGGCCATCAGCGGGTCCCGCCTGCGTGAGGAATGCATGTCATCGCCGCCAAGGATACCGTGCGGGGGACCGCCCCGCCCCCTCGCTGTCGCCGGTTCAGCCCGCCGCCAGCGCCTGCAGCATGCCGCGCGCCTTGGCGCGGGTTTCCTCCAGCTCGCGCTGCGGATCGGAGTCGGCGACGATCCCGGCGCCGGTGCGGAAGCGCAGCGCGGCGCCCGCCACGGCGGCGCTGCGGATGAGGATGTTGAGGTCGAGGTCGCCGTCGCGGTTGAGCCAGCCCATCGCGCCGGTGTAGGCGCCTCGGCCGGCGCCCTCCAGCTCGGCGACGATCTGCATGCAGCGCACCTTCGGGCAGCCGGTGATGGTGCCGCCCGGATACACCGCCGCCACCGCCTCGCCGGGGCTGACCCCGGGGCGCAGGCGCCCGCGCACGTTGCTGACGATGTGGTGCACCTGGGCGTAGCTCTCCACCGTCATCAGCTCGTCGACCTCCACCGTGCCCGGCAGGCAGACCCGGCCGAGGTCGTTGCGCTCCAGGTCGACCAGCATCACGTGCTCGGCGCGCTCCTTGGGGTGGCCGACCAGCTCGCGCACGCGCTGGGCGTCGTCGTCGCCGGGCAGGCGCGGCCGGGTGCCGGCGATCGGCCGGGTCTCGACCAGGTCGCCGCGCACCGAGACCAGCCGCTCCGGCGATGCGCTGACCACCGCGAAGCCGGGGCCGGCGTACAGCCCGGCGAACGGCGCGGGGCTGATCGCGCGCAGGCGCGCGTAGAGGCGCGCGGGATCGAGCGGCGAACCGAAGCCGGCGCGCCAGCCGCGCGAGAGGTTGACCTGGAACACGTCGCCGGCGGCGAGGTAGTCGAGGATCCGCGCCACGCCGCGGGTGAAGTGCTCCGGCGGGTCCTCGACGAGCGTGCGCGGCGCCCGCCACGCCGGCAGCGGCGGCGGCGCGGGCGACGCCAGGTCGGCCAGCAGCGCGTCGAGCAGGTCTTCGCGGCCGGTCTCGGCCAGCGCCACGCACTCGCCGGTGGCGTGGTCGCGCAACACCGCCCCCGGGCAGCGCAGCGCCTGCGCGACCGGCGTGCCGTCCGCCGCCGCCGGCAGCCGCAGCACCGGCTCCACCTGTGCGCCCAGCTCGTAGCCCAGCAGCAGCGCCCAGCCGCCGCGGAACGGCCAGCGCGGCTCCTCGCGCGGCAGCCGCAGCGCGCGCCAGGCGGCATCCAGCAGGCCGAGGAAATCGCCGTCCAGCGCCCGGCCGCCGGCGTCGCGCGTGCGCCCGTCGGCGCCGAGCGTCAGCGATTCGCCCGCGGCCATCAGCAGCAGGTCCCAGCGCGCCTGGGCGGTGCCGTGGGCGACGGACTCCAGCAGCACGGGATAGCGCGACGGAGCGCGGCGGTGCAGCCCGAGCAGGTCGACGCCGGGGGCCAGGGGGCGGGTGATCAGCACGGAGGTGGTCGACTCGGGCCGCGGCGGTCCGCGATTCTAGAGCGTGTCCCGCGCCGGCGTCGCGTGGCAGGCCGGACGCGACCGGCGCTCGGCTCGCGGCTGGACATGGACAGCGTCGCCGAGCGCGCGGGCTTCGCCTCGGCGCGGCAGCTCCGCCGCGCCTGGGGCCGGCTGCACGACGCGCCGCCCTCGCTCGCGCGGGCGGCCGCGCGGCGCTAGCCGTGCGGCCGCCGCGTCCGTCGGTCAGACGCGGGCGAACACCAGCGTGCCGTTGGTGCCGCCGAAGCCGAACGAGTTCGACAGCGCCACCTCGACCTGCTCGCGGCGCGCGGTGTGCGGGATGTAGTCCAGGTCGCAGCCCTCGGACGGGTCGTCGAGGTTGATGGTCGGCGGCAGCACGCCGTCGTGCAGCGCCATCGCGGCGAACACCGCCTCGATGCCGCCGGCCGCGCCCAGCAGGTGGCCGGTCATCGACTTGGTCGAGCTGACCGCGACCCGGGCGGCGTGCTCGCCCAGGGCGTTCTTGATCGCCAGGGTCTCGGCGAGGTCGCCGGCCGGGGTCGAGGTGCCGTGGGCGTTGATGTAGCCGATGCGCGCGGCGTCGATGCCGGCGTCGGCGATCGCGTTGCGCATGCAGCGCGCCGCGCCCTCGCCGCTCTCGCTCGGCGCGGTCATGTGGTAGGCGTCGCCGCTCATGCCGAAGCCGACCAGCTCGGCGTAGATGCGCGCGCCGCGCGCCTTGGCCCGCTCGTACTCCTCCAGGATCAGGATGCCGGCGCCGTCGCCCATGACGAAGCCGTCGCGGCCCCGGTCCCAGGGCCGCGAGGCGCGCTCGGGATCGTCGTTGCGGGTGGACAGCGCCTTCATCGCGCAGAAGCCGCCGAGCGAGGTCGGGGTGGTCGCGTACTCGGCGCCGCCGGCGATCATCGCGTCGGCGTCGCCGTACTGGATCATCCGCATCGCCAGGCCGATGTTGTGGGTGGCGGTGGTGCAGGCGGTGACCGCGGCGATGTTCGGGCCCTTGGCACCGGTCATGATCGAGACCTGACCGGCGATCATGTTGATGATCGTGCTCGGCACGTAGAAGGGCGAGACCTTGCGCGGCCCGCCCTCGTGGTACTTGATCGTGGTGTCCTCGATGCCCTTCAGGCCGCCGATGCCGGCGCCCACCGCCACGCCGATGCGATCGGCGTCGGCCTCGCCGATCGCGAGCCCCGCGTCTTCCAGGGCCATCATCGAGGCGGCGACGCCGTAGTGCACGAAGGTGTCCATCTTCTTGATGTCCTTCGGCGCGATCCAGCGGCCGGGATCGAAGCCCTTGACCTCGCCGGCGATGCGGGTCGGGAACGCGGAGGCGTCGAAGTGGGTGATCGGGCCGATACCCGAGCGGCCGGCGACGATCGCCTCCCAGCTCGAGGCGAGGTCGTTGCCGACCGGCGACAGGATGCCCAGGCCGGTGATCGCGACGCGTCGCTTGGACATGGAATGCTCCTCAATCGATTCGTTGGGCGCGAGCCCGTCGCGCACCGGAAATGCACGAGGCCGCGTAAGCGGCCCCGGGCTCTATGGCGAAACGGCCGGCCGCCTCGGCGCGCCGGCCGCGGGCGCTCAGCTCTTGACGTGCGCCTTGACGTAGTCGATCGCCTGCTGCACCGAGGTGATCTTCTCGGCTTCCTCGTCCGGGATCTCGCACTCGAACTCCTCTTCCAGGGCCATCACCAGCTCGACGGTGTCGAGCGAGTCGGCGCCCAGGTCGTCCACGAACGAGGCGCTCGGATTGACCTCTTCTTCCTTCACGCCGAGTTGCTCGACGACGATCTTCTTGACGCGCTCTTCGATGGTGCTCATATGGGTGTGCTCCGCAGGGGCCCTGGTTCGGCCGATAGTGTAAGGGAAAGGCCCGCCGGCAGCGATGCGCGCCGGAAGCCGTTCGGGCTCAGGGACTTGCGTCCCATGATTCGTGCGTCACGGCATGTACATGCCGCCGTTGACGTGGAGGGTCTCGCCGGTGATGTAGGCGGCCGAGGGACCGGCCAGGAACGCCACCGCGCGGGCGATGTCGGCCGGCTCGCCCAGCCGCCCGAGGGCGATCTGGCCCAGCAGGGCGGTCTTCGCCTCGTCCGGCAGGGCCCGGGTCATGTCGGTGTCGATGAAGCCCGGCGCGACCACGTTGACGGTCACCCCGCGCGAGCCGATCTCCTTGGCCAGCGACTTGCTGAAGCCGATGATGCCGGCCTTGGCCGCGGCGTAGTTGGCCTGCCCGGCGTTGCCGGTCACCCCGATCACCGAGGCGATGTTGACGATGCGGCCCTTGCGCGCCTTCATCATGCCGCGCATGACCGCCTTGCAGGTGCGGTAGACGCTGGACAGGTTGGTGTCCAGGATCGCCTGCCAGTCCTCGTCCTTCATCCGCATCAGCAGGTTGTCGCGGGTGATGCCGGCGTTGTTGACGAGGATGCCGATCGCGCCGAACTCCTTGGCGACGGCGTCGAACAGCGCCTCGACCGAGGCGCCGTCGGCGACGTCGAGCACGCGGCCGTGGCCGCCGCCGGCGGCGAGCCGCTCGCCGATCGCGCGCGCGCCGGCCTCGCTGGTGGCGGTGCCGATCACGGTCGCGCCCTGCGCGGCCAGTTCGTCGGCGATGGCGGCGCCGATGCCGCGGCTGGCGCCGGTGACCAGGGCGATCTCGCCTTGCAGGGGTTGGGTCATTGGGTCTGCTCCGAGCATTGGATTGCGCCTGGGCGCGGATTCTCGCGGATGGACGCGGGCGAGGCCACCGCGGGCGGCCTCCGGCGCGATGGCGCTAGCCGCCGCGCCCGCCCGCTCCGGCCGGCGGCGGGCTCAGGCCTTCCATTGCGCCAGCGCGGCATCGAAGTCGTCCGGCGCGGCGAGCGCACGGGCCTCGAAGGCCTTGTCGATGCGGCGCGCCAGCCCGGTCAGCACCTTGCCCGGGCCGCACTCGGCGAAGCGGGTCGCGCCGCGCGCGCCCAGCGCCCGCATGCAGCCGGTCCACTGCACCGGCAGGTAGAGCTGGCGCACCAGCGCGTCGCGGATCGCCTGCACGCCGTCGTGGACCTCGGCGTCGACGTTCTGCACCACCGGCAGCGACGGTTCGCGCCAGTCGGCGCCGGACATCGCCTCGGCCAGGCGGTTGGCCGCCTCGCGCATCAGCGGCGTGTGCGAGGGCACGCTGACCGCCAGCCGCACCACCTTGCGCACGCCCTGCGCGGCCAGGGCGTCCAGGGCCCGATCGACCGCCGCGGTCTCGCCGCCGATGACGATCTGGCCGGGCGAGTTGTAGTTGGCCGGCACCACCACGCCGTCGCCGGCCGCCTCCTTGCACACGCTCTCGACCAGCGCGTCCTCGGCGCCGATCACCGCGGCCATCGCGCCGGTGCCGGCGGGCACCGCGGCCTGCATCAGCTGGCCGCGCAGGCGCACCAGGCGCGCGGCGTCGGCGAGCGGGAGCGCGTCCGCGGCGACCAGCGCGCTGTACTCGCCCAGGCTGTGGCCGGCCAGCGCCGCCGGGGCGCCGCCGCCCTGGGCGCGCCACAGGCGCCACACCGCCACGCTGGCGGCGAGCAGCGCGGGCTGGGTGAACTCGGTGGCGTTGAGGCGGTCTTCCGGCCCGTCCTGCGACAGCGTCCACAGGTCCACGCCCGCGCCCTCGGAGGCTTCCGCGAAGTCGTTGCGGATCGACGGGTGCCGCGCGGCGAGATCGGCGAGCATGCCGAGCGACTGCGACCCCTGCCCGGGGAAGACGAAGGCGAGTTGCGGGTCGGTCACGCGCGGGTCCGGTGCCAGGAAGCGCGGAATGATACGGGCAGCGCGCACGCGCTGTCTGTACGCGGTCGTATGTGCGCATCGCCCGCCGCGCGGCGGGCGCACCGCTCAGGACAGCAGGTCGAACAGGTCGAGCTCGCCGTCGTGCAGCAGGTCGAAGCCGAGCAGCATCGCCAGCGCCAGCAGCAGCGGCGCCGCCGTGTGCAGGACCGAGATGGCCCGTGCGATGGTGCTGCCGGGCGCAGCCTTGGCGCGGAACCCGCCCGCGATCCGCGCCCATGGCCGCAGGCGCTCGCCCACCTGGCCCACGGCGGCGGCCACCTCGGCCGGCGCCTGCGCCAGCGCCTCGTGCAGCATGCCCGCGAGCGCCTGCGGCCGATCGCCGTAGTAGCGCGCCGCGCCGTAGGCGAACAGCACCCAGTCGCGCGCCTGCGCATCGGCCAGCAGCATCACGTCCAGCGGGTCCTCCTCGAAGTCGAGGAAGCCGATGCCGGCGTCGCCCGCGGTCAGGTTGCGCGGCCACGGCTGCCCGAAGTAGCCGCCGCGCGCGTGGCCGGCGCCGATCGCGCCGACCGCCGCGCCGGTCAACGTGTCCAGTCGCGCGGGTGCGTCGGCCGCCTCGCGCATCCGCGAGGACAGCGTGGGCCCGAGATCGCTGAGCACCAGCACGTCGCGCCCGGAGCCCAGGATCTCCGGCACGCGCACGCCGGCGGTCTGCAGTTGCTGGATGCGGCGCTGCTCCACCGCGCGCGCGTCCGCACCGCTGCGATGCGGCGGCGGCCGCAGCGGCTGCAGGCCGAGCCGGCGCGCGACGCAGTCGAGCGCGGCCAGGCGCAGGCGCCGGCCGCCGCCGGACGGGTAGCGCTTGAGCCAGGCGGTCTCGCCGGCGATGCGGATGGGTTCGATCATGGCGCGGCCGCCTCTCGCAGACACCGGGCACCGCCCGGACGGCCCTTAGTAGCGCAGCAGCGCCGAACCCCAGGTGAAGCCGCCGCCGAAGGCCTCGAGCAGCAGCAGCTGGCCGCGCTCGACACGGCCTGAGCGCACCGCTTCGTCCAGCGCGAGCGGCACCGAGCCCGACGAGGTGTTGCCGTGCTTGTCCACGGTCACCACCACGCGCTCCATCGGCATGTCCAGCCGCCTGGCGGTGGCCTCGATGATGCGCAGGTTGGCCTGGTGCGGGATCAGCCAGTCGATGTCGTGGCGGTCCAGGCCGTTCTCGGCCAGGGTCTCCTCGACCACCGAGTCGAGCGCCTTGACCGCGTACTTGAAGACCTCGTTGCCGGTCATGTGGATGCGCACGCCGGCGTTCTTCTCATGCTCCTTGAAGCCGACCGACACGCCGACCGGGTTCCACAGCAGCTCCTTCTTGCCGCCGTCGGCGTGCAGGTGGGTGCTGAGGATGCCGGTCTCGGCATCGGCCTTGAGCACCACGGCGCCGGCACCGTCGCCGAACAGCACGCAGGTGGCGCGGTCGCTCCAGTCGACCATGCGGGTCAGCGTCTCGGCGCCGACCACCAGCACGGTGCGCGCGGCGCCCGCGCGGATGAACTTGTCGGCGACCGACAGCGCGTAGACGAAGCCCGAGCAGGCGGCGTTGACGTCGAACGCGCCGCAGCCGTTGGCGCCCAGCCGGTGCTGCAGCAGGCAGGCGGTGGACGGGAACACGAGGTCGGGCGTGGTGGTGCCGAGCACGATCAGGTCGAGCTCGGACGCCTCGACGCCGGCCGCCTCGAGCGCGCGCACCGAGGCGTGGTAGGCGAGGTCGCCGGTGGTCTCGCCATCGGCGGCGACGTGGCGCTGCCGGATGCCGGTGCGCGAGGCGATCCACTCGTCGCTGGTGTCGACGACCTTGGACAGGTCCTCGTTGGTGACCACGTTCGCCGGCAGGTAGCTGCCGGTGCCGGCTATCCGCGCATAGACGCGGGGCGTCGCACCCGTTTCGCTCATCGTTACCGCTGTCCTCGCGGCCGCGGCCCGGCATCGGGCCACGGCGGGGGGCGCTGCGCGAGGAAGACGATCCGTGCCGCCGCGAAGCGCCGGGAGCCGCCGCCGCGTCGGCGGCGGCGAACCGCATCAGTCTTCGTCGGCAACCTTCGACTTGACCTGGATCACCTGCTTGCCGCGGTAGTAGCCGTCGGCGGTGATGTGGTGGCGCAGGTGGGTCTCGCCGGTGGTCGGATCGGTCGCCAGCTGCTTGGCGTCCAGCTTGTCGTGCGCACGGCGCATGCCGCGGCGGGAAGGGGTGACTCGGGATTTCTGCACAGCCATGGGATTGCTCCAGCGATGGATCTCGGGGTTCTTCTGTTCGCGGGCACCTGCGGCGCCGCCTGTTCTTCTACTGCTGCTTCTTCAGCGCCGCCAGCGCCGCGAACGGGCTGGCGTGCGCCTCCTCTTCCGCGCTCGCCGGCCAGTCGCGCTCGACGGCCTCCGAACCGGGCGCCACCGGGACCAGCGGCACCGCGAGGATGAGTTCGTCCTCTACCAGGTCGAGCGGCCGCAGGGCGCCGTCCTCCGGCACCAGCAACGCCTCGTACCCGGGCGGAAGCGCCGCCTCGTCGGCCTCGTCGCGGATCAGGCCGAAACGCTGCTCCACCCGGACCGGCTGCACGAACGCCTGCAGCGACCGCTGGCACTGCAGCGGCAGCCCGGCCTCGGCCCGCAGCGCCACGAACGGTACCTGGAACGCGTCCTGGCCGAACTCCACGACGTAGACCGCCTCGCCTTCCGTGGACAGCAGCGCCCCGCCGAGGCGGGGCATCGCGGACAACGGACGACGTCCCTCGAAGACCCGGCGCGAGGCGACCATGCGCCAGGCGTCGACCAATTCGGGCAGATCGGCGGACATAAGAGGCGAAATGTTAGGCCCGGGCCCAGGCGCTGTCAAATCGGCCAGGGCCCGCAAGCCCCTGTCGCGGCGGGACAATTTGCCGCCCGGGCGGGCGCGCGGCAGACTGGCCGCCCTTCCCGGGGAACCCGGCCGCCATGGCCCTGCTCGCCCTCCTGACCGCCCTCGCGGCGCTGCTGGCCGCCGCGGTCTGGCTGCGGGCCCGCCGCCGCGCCGAGCGCCGCCGCCGCGCGCTGTCCGGCGTGCTCGACGCCGCCGACGCGTTCGAGGCGCGGCTGCGCGCGGCGCGCGCCGAGATCGAGGCGGTGGCCGGCCCCGGCCAGGACCCGGTCCGCGAGGCGATGCAGGAGATGCTGCGCCAGCGCCTGTGGCTGCAGCGCCACGGCGGCGAGGCCTCGCCCGAGCGGCTGGAGCGCGTGCGCGACTCCATCGACGGCGCCCGCGCGCGCATCGAGCAGCAGCTCGACCGCCTCGAGCGCGCCCGCGCGCACTGACCCCTGCTTCCCCACGACCGGCCCGACGCCCCATGCGGCTGATCCTCGCCTCCACCTCGCCCTACCGCCGCGACCTGCTGGCCCGGCTGCGCCTGCCCTTCGACGTCGCCCGCCCCGAGGCGGACGAGACGCCGCGGCCCGGCGAGGCGCCGCACGCGCTGGCCGAGCGGCTGGCCGCGGCGAAGGCGCTGGTGGTCTCGCGCACCGCGCCCGGGGCCTGGGTGCTGGGGTCCGACCAGGTCGCCGGCCTCGACGGCGCGACGCTGGGCAAGCCGGGCGGCCGCGGGGCCGCCATCGCCCAGCTGCACGCGATGTCGGGCCGCGCGGTGGCGTTCTCCACCGCGCTCGCGCTGGCCCGCGACGGCCGCATCGAGGCCGCGCACCGCGACGAGACCACCGTGCGGCTGCGCACGCTCGGCGAGGCCGAGATCGCCCGCTACGTGGACGCCGAGCGCCCGTTCGACTGCGCCGGCAGCTTCAAGTGCGAGGGCCTGGGCATCGCCCTGTTCGAGTCCATCGACAGCCGCGACCCCACCGCGCTGGTCGGCCTGCCGCTGATCGCCACCGCCCGCGCGCTGCGCGGGGCGGGCTTCGCGCTGCCGTAGCCCGCGCACGACGAGACTGCTTTCGTAGGAGCGCGCTCGCGCGCGATGCCTTTCTCGACCCGATGCGATCTCGTCGCGCGCGAGCGCGCGCCGACGAACTCAGCGCACCTCCAGCGGCTGCTCGCTCCAATCCTCGACGCTGCCGTCGTTGCCGTGCAGGCGCAGGCCCACCCAGTGGGTGCCGCGCGGCAGCGCACCGGCTTCCAGCCGCGCGCGAAAGCCGACCTTCGGATGCTGCGGGTCCTGCGAGATGCGCCAGTAGGCCGCCACCCCGGGACTGTCGAGCCCGTACTCGGCCTCGGCGATCGGGCGCCCGTCCACGGTCACCTCGACGCGCGACAGCCCGACGCCGTCCTTGAACGCCCAGCCCTCCAGCTCGAGCGGCAGATCCACCCGCGCGCCCGAGACCGGACGGTCGATCCACGCCATCGCCGGCGCGACGCAGGCCGCGTCGCCGCCCGGCGCGGCTTCGGCGATCGAGAACAGCAGGAAGCGCTGGCGCCCGTGGTCGATGTTGAGCACGCGCGGCGGCGGCAGCGGGCCCACCACCCGGCACAGCGCGTGGTAGCGCTGCAGCAGCAGGCGATACGGCACGTCGCTGGCGCCGATCACCAGCAGCACCGGCGCGCCGCGCAGCGAGGCGCTGCCCGCCTGCAGGCCCCACAGCGCCAGCTGCGGCGCGCGCCCGTGGGCGCGGTTGAGCGGGTGGTTGAGCACCTCGACGCGCGGGTCCTCCAGCGCGAAGCCGAGCTCGGCGCCGATCTTGAAGTTGTCGGCGACCACCCGCGTGCCCTCCGGCATGCCCGCCCGCGCGTCCCGCACCGCGTCGGCCAGCCGCCCCCAGCCGGCGAAGTTGGAGGGATACCACTTCATCGCCGCCGAGCGCTCGCGCACCGACGGCGTGGCCACCGCGGCGTAGTAGCCGAGGAACGCGACCAGGCCCAGCGCGGCGAGCGACCAGGTGGCCGCGCGCAGCCAGCGCGGCCAGGCGTCGAGCAGCGCCGGCAGCAGCGGGATCAACGCCAGGTAGCCCGGCAGCGGCCAGTGGAAGCTCACCCGCTCGGTATCGGCGAAGAAGCCGAGCACGAAGAAGCCGCCCACCAGCAGCACCCCGAGCAGCGCCAGCAGGCGCCGCTGCGCGACGCCGCTGCGCCAGCCCAGCCAGGCGCCGGCCAGCAGCGCGGCGAACAGCAGCGGCGTGGTCATGCCGGCCTGCACCGGCAGGAACAGCACCCCCTCGGGATGCAGCGCCCAGGGATGGCGGTCGACCAGCTGGAAGCGCAGCCCGGCCTCGGCGTTGTCGAGGTTCCAGGCCAGCAGCGGCGCCCACGCCGCGGCGCCGAACGCGATCGCGATCCAGGCGCGCGGATCGCGCAGCGCGCGCCGCCCCTCCGGCAGCAGCAGCAGCGCGACCAGGCCCACGCCGACCACCGCGGCGAAGCGGTAGTGGCTCAGCGCGCCGATCGCCAGGCCCAGCGCCAGCAGCACCGAGGCGCCGGCATCGGGACGGCGCAGCAGCCGCAGGCCCGCGTCGGCGCAGATCAGCGTCGCCAGCGCCATCGCCACGTCCGGCAGCGCCATCAGCCCGAGCGTGCCCGCCAGCGGCAGCAGCACGGTGGCGATGCCCGCCAGCCACGCGGTGCGCTCGTCGAACTCGCGCCGCACCACCGCCACCATCCACCACGGCAGCAGCGCGGCGATCGCCAGGAACGGCGCGCGCACCGCCAGCAGGTGGTGCCCGCCCAGCTCGACGCCGAGCCGGATCAGCCACGCGGTCAGGCCCGGCAGGTCGGAGTAGGCCCAAGCCAGGTGCTGCCCCTCCTGCCAGTAGAACGCCTCGTCGACGAACAGCGGCAGGCGCGCGGCGAGCAGAACCTTGAGCAGCGTCACGCCCGCCCACAGCGCGATGAAGAGCCCGCGGACGGAAGGCGCGCGCGCCTCCGCGTTCCGCATGGCGATGTCAGTCGGCATCCTCACGCGACCTCGCTACACTCGTGACGAACAGATGGGTGACGCCTGCGGCGACGGGGAGCGCGGGCGACGGCGACGCGAAGGCGCCCGCCCCGCCGCCCCCGCTGCCGGAGACGACGATGGCCGAACCCGCCGCCCAAGCCGACATCCTAACCGAGGCCCTGTCACGATCCTTGAAGGCGGCGCAGGACCAGGTGAATTCGCTGGTGCTGGGCAAGTCGCACGAGGTGCGGCTGGCCTTCGTCGCCCTGCTGTCGGGCGGCCACGTGCTGATCGAGGACCTGCCCGGCCTCGGCAAGACCACGCTCGCGCACGCGCTGGCGGCCACGCTGGGCCTGGAGTTCCAGCGCCTGCAGTTCACCTCCGACCTGCTGCCCTCCGACATCGTCGGCGTGTCGGTCTACGACGCCGCCGCGCGCCAGTTCGAGTTCCACCCGGGCCCGGTGTTCGCCCAGGTGCTGCTGGCCGACGAGATCAACCGCGCGCCGCCGCGCACGCAGAGCGCGCTGCTGGAGGCGATGGCCGAGCGCCAGGTCAGCGTGGACGGCACCACCCACGTCCTGCCCGAGCCGTTCTTCGTCATCGCCACCCAGAACCCGCTCGACCTGGCCGGCACCTATCCCCTGCCCGACTCCCAGCTCGACCGCTTCCTGCTGCGCCTGAGCCTGGGCTATCCCGGCCGCGAGGCCGAGCGCGCGCTGCTGTCGGGCAGCGACCGCCGCGACCTGATCGCGCGCGCGCTGCCGGTGCTCGGGCCGGACGACGTGCTGCGGCTGCGCGAGGCCGTACAGCGCGTGCATGCCAGCGACGCGCTGATCGACTACGTGCAGGCGCTGATCGCGCGCAGCCGCCACCACGGCGGCGTGCGCGTCGGGCTGTCGCCGCGCGCCGGCATCGCGCTGCTGCGCGCCGCGCGCGCGCATGCGCTGATGCTGGGCCGCGCCCACGCGGTACCCGAGGACGTGCAGGCGCTGTTCGCCTCGGTGGCCGCGCACCGCATCGTGCCCGAGGGCGACGGCGGCGACGCCGGCACGCTCGCCAAGGCCATCCTGCACGCGGTGGCCGTGGACTGACGCCGCGGCGATGGGCGACGCCGATTCCCTCCGCAGACGCGTCCGCGCCCGGCTGCCCCGGCTGGAGGCGCTGGCGCGCCCACGCGCGCCCGAGCCGCTGCCGGTGCGCTTCGACCGCCGCCGGGTGTACGTGCTGCCCACCGGGTTCGGCGTGTTCTTCCTGGTCCTGCTGCTGGGGATGGGCGCGGGCGCGCTCAACTACAACAACAACCCCGCGCTGCTGCTGTGCCTGCTGCTCGCCGGTACCGGCCTGGCCAGCCTGCTGCACGCCCACCTGCAGCTGAGCGGGCTGGCCGTGCAGGCGGTGGGCGCCGAGCCGGTCGCCGCCGGCCGGCCGCTCGCGCTGCGCCTGCACGTGCGCGCACGTCCCGACCGACCGCGGCGCGGCCTGGAGGTGCGGCGCGGCGAGGTCCGCGCCCCCCTGCACCTGGACGACGGCGCCGGCGAGGCGGTGCTGGAACTGCCCACCCAGCGCCGCGGCTGGCTCGAGCCCGGCCGCATCCGCATCGCCACCACGCGCCCGCTCGGGCTCGCCCGCGCCTGGTCCTGGCTGTGGCCCGACGCGCCGCTGCTGGTCTTCCCGGCGCCCGAGCCGCACGGCCCGCCGCTGCCGCAGGGCGCCGGCGACAACGCCCAGGCGCGCCTGCACGCCTCCGGCGACGACGTGCACCACCTGCGCGCCTGGCGCCGCGGCGACTCCCGCCGCACGATCGCCTGGAAGCCCTCGGCGCGCCGCGACCAGCTGCTGGTGCGCGAGTACGAGCAGCCCCAGGGCGCCGACGTCGTGCTCGACTGGCGCGACCTCGGCGCGCTCGCCCACGAGGACCGCATCCGCCGCCTGGCGCGCTGGGTCGACGAGGCCGAGCGCGACCAGCGCCGCTCCCTGCTGCGGCTGCCGGGCCAGCCCGCGATCGGGCCGGCCCGCGGCGCCCCGCACCGGCACGCCTGCCTGCGCGCGCTGGCGCTGATGCCGGAGGCACCGCATGGCTGAGGCTGAGGCCGCGCCCGTCGCCGCGCCCCGGCTGCCCGACGCCGCCCGGCTGTGGTGCCTGGCGGCCGCCTTCGCCTGCCTGCTGCCGCTGCTGCTGCAGTTGCCGGGCCGGCAGGGGATCGCGCTCGGCTGCCTGGCGGTCGGCATGGCGGCGACGTCGTGGACGCGGCGCCTGCCGGCGGCGCTGCGGCTGGCGATCGCGCTGGCGACGATCGCGCTGGTGGCGGCCGCCAACGGCTTCGCCGTCGGCCGCGACACCGGCTGCGCGCTGCTGGCGGCGATGCTGGCGATCAAGCCGGTGGAGCTGTTCACCTGGCGCGACGCGCGCAGCCTGATCGGCTTCGCCCTGTTCGCGCCGTTCGCCACCTTCCTGCTCCACCAGGGACCGCTGTCGCTGCTGCTGGGGCTGGCCGGCGCCTGCCTGGCGCTGGCCGCGCTGTGGCGGCTGTCCGAACTCGACTCGGCGGTGCCGGCCGACCCGCGCGCGGCCGGCGCGCGCGGGCTGGCGCGGCGGCTGTGGTGGGTGGCGCGGCTGGCGCTGATCGGCCTGCCGCTGGCGCTGGCCGCGTTCTGGCTGTTCCCGCGCATGTCCTCGCCGCTGTGGGGCGTGCCCGAGCGCGCGACCGCCCGGCCCGGCCTGTCGGGCGAGATGGCGCCGGGCGAATGGCTGGACCTGATGGACGACGAATCGCCCGCGCTGCGCGTGCGCTTCTTCGGCGCGACGCCCGAGCGCACGCAGCTGTACTGGCGCGGCCCGGTGCTGAGCGACTACGACGGCCGCCGCTGGTCGCGATCGGGCTGGACCGAGGGGCTGCCGCCCGCCGAGGTGCGCCGGGCCGCGACCGCGTGGGACTACGAGATCGACGTCGAGCCCACCGACCGTCGCTTCATGGTCGCGCTCGACCTGCCGCAGGGCGCGCCCGACGGCCTGCGCATGGGCGCCGACTACAGCCTCTCCGCGCTGCGGCCGCTGGACGCGCTGCGGCGCTGGCGGCTGCGCTCGTCGCCGCCGGCCGCGTTCGAGCCGGCGCTGCGCCCGCTGCTGCGCGACCTCGCCCTGCGCCTGCCGGAAGGTTTCAACCCGCGCACGGTCGCGCTCGCCCGCCAGTGGCGCGCGGAGCTTGGCGAGGGCGCCGCCGGCGACGAGGCGCTGATCGCGCGCACGCTGGACTGGGTCCGCCGCGACTTCGCCTACACCCTCGCCGTGCCGCTGCCCGGCCGCCACGCCGTCGACGAGTTCCTGTTCGACCAGCAGCGCGGCTTCTGCGAGCACTACAGCTCGGCGTTCGTGGTGCTGATGCGCGCGGCCGGGATCCCTGCGCGCGTGGTGACCGGCTACGCCGGCGGCGAGTACAACCGCTTCGGCGACTACTGGCTGGTGCGCCGCAACGACGCCCACGCCTGGGCCGAGGCCTGGCTGGACGGGCGCGGCTGGGTGCGCGTGGACCCGACCGCGGCGGTCGCCCCCGAACGCATCTACGACACCCTCGACGACCTCGCCGGCGGCGGCGCCGGCGACCTGCTGCCGCTGGCCCCGGTGCGCGACTTCGGCGACTGGATGCGCCGCGGCTGGAACGACCTGGTGCTGGGCTTCGACGCCGACCGCCAGCGCCGGCTGCTGCGCCCGATCGGCGGCCCGGACCTGGACGCCTCGCAGCTGGTGACCCTGTTCGCCGCGATCGGCGGCCTGGCCCTGGCCTGGATGCTCTGGCTGGTCGCGCGCGGCGAGCGCGAGCGCGACCCGGTGCTGCGCGCCTGGCACGCGCTGGGCCGCCGCTACGCGCGCTTCGGCCTGGCGCCGGCGCCGTGGGAGCCGGCCGGGCGCTGGAGCGCGCGCGTGCTGGCGGCGCGCCCCGGCGACGACGCCCTGGCGGCGCTCAGCGCGCGTTTCGCCGATTGGCGCTACGCTGCGCATGAGCCCGACCCGGCCGTGGCGCGGCGCCTCGTCCGCGACCTGCAACGGCACCGGCCACGATCCGCGGAGACCGCACGATGACACGCGCCAGCCCCTCCTTCCTCCTCGCCGCCGCGTGCGCCGGGGTCCTGCTCGCCGGCTGCGCCACGCAGCCCGTCCCGCTGCAGGGCGCCTACACCGCGGTCACCCCCGAGCAGGCCGTCGACGGCGCCAGCGCCGGCACGACCGTGCGCTGGGGCGGCCGCGTCGTCGAGGTGACGCCCGAGTCCTCGCGCACCTGCTTCCAGATGCTGTCCGCGCCGCTGGACGCCACCGGCCGCCCGAGCTTCCGCGACGACCGCACCGGCGGCCGCTTCATCGCCTGCCGCGCCGGCTTCTACGACCCGGCGCTGTTTACCGCCGACCGCGAGGTCACCTTCACCGGCCGGGTGACGACCACCGAGCAGGTGCGCATCGGCGAGTACGACTACCGCCTGCCGCGCCTCGACGCCGACGTGGTCTACCTGTGGCCGGAGCGCGCCGACGTGCAGGTGATCCGCTACGACCCCTATCCCTGGGGGCCGCCGGGCTGGGGGCCGCGAGGCTGGTGGTGGTGGTGAATCCCGGGCCGCTCTTGTAGGAGCGCGCTCGCGCGCGATGCTGTTTGCTCTTCCGCTACGAAGCGGCAAAAAAAGCATCGCGCGCGAGCGCGCTCCTACAGGGCCGCGGCCGCGGCCCTACGGGGTGCCGAATCGCCCCAGCGGCGCGCCGGCCACCAGGTGCAGGTGCATCTGGTACACGGTCTGGCCGCCGTGGCCGTTGCAGTTCATGACGATGCGGTAGCCGTCCCCGGCGAAGCCCTGCGCGCGCGCGTACTCCGCCGCGGCCAGCGCCAGCCGCCCGATCAGCTCGGCATGCCCGGGCTGGGCGGCGTCCAGCGTGGGGATCGTCTCCTTGGGCACGAACAGCACGTGCACCGGCGCCTGCGGGGCGATGTCGCGGAACGCGATCAGGTGCTCGTCCTCGTAGACGACGTCGGCCGGGATCTCCCGGCGGATGATCTTGTGGAAGAGGGTCATGGGCGTCAGGAGAGGGGAACAGGGAATGGGCCAAGCATACCCCGGCATCCCACCCGGCTCGCGCTTTTCCGATTCCCGATTCCCCAATCCCGAATCCCAGCCTTCAAACCACCTCGCTGCGGCTGCCGAAGGCGTGCGACAGCGTGCCGCGGTCCACGTACTCCAGCTCGCCGCCCAGCGGCAGCCCGTGCGCGGGGCGGCTCGGGCGCACGCCGTGGCGCCGCGCCAGCTGCGCCAGGTAGTGCGCGGTGGCCTCGCCCTCGACGGTCGGGTTGGTGGCGATGATCAGCTCGCGCGCCTCGCCCGCCGCCAGGCGCTCGGCCAGGCCGTCGAGGCCGAGCTCGGACGGCCCGATCCCGTCCAGCGGGCTCAGGCGGCCGTGCAGCACGAAGTACAGGCCACGGTAGTCGGTGGCCTGCTCGATCGCCAGGCGGTCGGCCGGCGACTCCACCACGCACAGCAGCTGGGTGTCGCGCGAGGCGCTGGCGCAGATCGCGCACACCGGGGTCTCGGAGAAGTCGCGGCAGCGCTCGCAGTCGCGCACGTGCGACATCGCCGCCTCCAGCGCGCCGGCCAGGCGCAGGCCGCCCTCGCGCTGCCGCTCCAGCAGGTGGTAGGCCATGCGCTGCGCGGACTTCTGCCCGACGCCGGGCAGTACGCGCAACGCATCGATCAGTTGTTCGAGCAGTGACGACACGGCAAGCTCGGCGGGCAGGAGAAGACGCGGGACGCCAGGACCGGGCTTCCCGCGCTCCCGAATCCCGGATCCCATGCTCAGAACGGCATCTTCATGCCGGGCGGGACCGGCATGCCGGCGGTGGCTGCGGCCATGCGCGACTGCGACTCGGCGTTGACCTTGTTGACCGCGTCGTTGACCGCCGCGGCGACCAGGTCCTCGGTCATCTCGGCATCGCCCAGCACGCTGGGATCGATCCGCACCTTGCGGCACTCCATGCGGCCGGTCAAGGTCACCGAGACCATGCCGCCGCCGGCGTTGCCGGTCACCTCCAGCGCGGCCAGCTCCTCCTGCGCGCGCTGCATGTTCTCCTGCATCTTCTGCGCCTGCTGCATCAGCTGGGCGATGTTTCCACGCATGTTCGGGTCCTCGGGGATGGAAGGCCGCGGGCGGCGCGGCGATGGAATCAACGCTCGTCGACCGGCCGGATCGAGTCGGGCACCAGCCGGGCGCCCTGCTGGGTCATCAGCCGCTTGACGTCCGGGTCGTTGAGGAACGCGTCCTCGGCCGCGCTCTGGCGCGCGTCGCGCTCGCGCGCATGGCGCGCCCGCAGCGTCTCGCCGGCCGCCGGCGCCTCGGCCTCGAAACGCAGCGTGGGCGCGGCGCCGAAGTGCGGCGCCAGCGCATCGGCGAACTGGCCCACCAGCAGCGGCGTCTTCAGGTGGTCGTCGGACTCCGGCAGCGACAGCCGCAGCACGCCGTCGGCATAGCCGACGAAGGCCGTGTGCGCGGCCAGCTCGCGCAGCGGGCCGCGCAGGCCCAGGCGCACCACCAGGTCCGGCCAGCCGTCGACGTCCACCGCGACCCGCGGCGGCGCGGGCGACGGCGCCACGGCCGGAGCGGCCACCGGCGCGGGCGGCGACGGCGGTGCGGCGCGCTTCGGCT
>NZ_JAIWPR010000078.1 GCF_021191635.1 Alterluteimonas quercicellularis | reverse complement strand
GGAGCGGGTCCCGCCGCCCGAGCCGCTGCCGCCGCGGCCCGAGCCGGAACCGCCGCCGCCGGTGCCCGGCGACGCGCCGGCGCTGCCCGCCGCGCCGCCGGCGCCCGCGCGCGAGGCGTCGGACGAAACCGGCCTGCCATCGCAGGCCGCCGCGCCGCCGAGCCAGTCCGGTCCGCCCGCGCCGGCCCTGGCCGGCCATCCCGATCCGGCATGGGAAGCGCGGGTGATGGCGCGCCTGGCCGAGTTCCGGCGCTACCCCACCTCGTCCAAAGCGCGCGGGGAGGAGGGCGTGGCGGTGGTCCGCGCCCGGCTCGACCGCAGCGGCCGCGTGCTGGCGGCCGAGCTGGAGCGCTCCTCGGGCTCGCGGCGGCTGGACGCCGCCGCGGTGGAAACCTTCCACCGCGCCTCGCCGCTGCCGCGGGTGCCCGATCACCTGCCCGACGAGGTGGTGCTGTCGATCCCGGTGGAGTTCTTCGTGCGTTGAGGCGGCGCCGTGGCGCGCGACCGGAAGCGCGGGCGATGTCGCGCGCGACCGCGCTCCTACCGGGCCGCGGGCCCGCCGCGCAGCGCGTCGTGGCCCTCGATGCGATAGCGCTGCCAGAAGCGGTCGGCGATCTGCGCGGCGCGGGCGTCGGCCTCGGCCTCGAGCGCGGGATTGCCCAGCTCGGCGGTGGTCTCGCCGAACAGCGCCAGCCAGCGCTCGAAGCGCGCCGGGGTCAGCCCCGGCAACGCCATGTGCCGGGGCATCGGCGCGCCGTTGAAGCGGCGCGTGCCCAGCAGCATCGTCGACCAGAAGTCGACCAGCTGCGCCAGGTGCGCGTCCCAGTCGTCGATGTGGCGCTCGAACATCGGGCCGAGGTCCGGGTCGCGGCGCACGCGCGCATAGAAGCGGTGCACCAGGGCGACGATCTCCTCCTCGGTGCAGCAGGGCGCGGGGAAGGGCGGGGGCGTGGAGGGCATGGAGAGGCCTCGCGGAACGAAGGGACGGGCGGCGCGGTCGCAGCCCGGCCCGCGCGCAGATGATCGCAGCGCGCCGCGCGCGGCGCCACGACCTCGATCGAGCCGCGCGCCCGCGCACGGTGAACCGCGTCCGTGGCGCCTGCCGGCGGCCGCGCCGGCGCGGCGCCGCGCCCCGGTAGAATGCGGGGTTTCCCCAGGAGCGGATGGCATGTGCGGAATCGTGGGCGCGATCGCCGGTCGCGACGTGGTGCCGGTCCTCGTCGAGGGCCTGAAGCGGCTGGAGTACCGCGGCTACGATTCGGCCGGCCTCGCCGTGATCGACGAAGGCGGCCAGGTGCGCCGCGTGCGCCGCACCGGCCGGGTGGTCGAGATGGAGGCCGCCGCGCAGGCCGAGGGCCTCGCCGCCACGCTGGGCATCGGCCATACCCGCTGGGCCACCCACGGCGGCGTGACCGAATCGAACGCGCACCCGCACATCAGCCAGGGCGTGGCCCTGGTGCACAACGGCATCATCGAGAACCACGAGGCGCAGCGCGAGCGCCTGGCGGCGCTGGGCTACGCGTTCGAGTCGCAGACCGACACCGAGGTCATCGCCCACCTGATCCACCACCACCTCGGCCGCGGCCTGAACCTGCTGGGCGCGCTGCAGGCGACCACCCGCGAGCTGGAAGGCGCCTACGCGCTGGCGGTGATCAGCCGCGACGCGCCCGACCGCATGGTCTGCGCGCGCATGGGCTGCCCGCTGCTGATCGGCCTGGGCGAGGGCGAGAACTTCATCGCCTCCGACGTCTCGGCGATCGTGCAGGCCACGCGCCGGGTGCTGTTCCTGGAGGAGGGCGACACCGCCGAGGTGACTCGCGAGGGCGTGCGCGTGTTCGACGCCGAGGGCGCGGAGGCCGTCCGCCACGAGCACCTGTCCGACGTCTCGCTGGCCTCGCTCGAACTGGGTCCGCACCGGCACTTCATGCAGAAGGAGATCCACGAGCAGCCGCGCGCGCTGGGCGACACGCTGGAGGCGATCATCGACGCCGCCGGCTTCCAGCCCGCGCTGTTCGGCGCCGACGCCGGCGAGGTCTTCGACGGCGTGGACGGCGTGCAGATCCTGGCCTGCGGCACCAGCTACTACGCCGGCCTGGTCGCGCGCTACTGGATCGAGGCGATCGCCGACCTGCCCTGCAGCGTGGAGATCGCCAGCGAGTACCGCTACCGCCGCGCGGTGGCGAACCCGAACCACCTCGTGGTCACCATCTCCCAGTCGGGCGAGACGCTCGACACCATGGAGGCGCTGAAGTACGCCAAGTCGCTCGGCCACGCGCGGACCCTGTCGATCTGCAACGTGCCCGAAAGCGCGATCCCGCGCGCCAGCCGGCTGGTGTTCTACACCCGCGCCGGCGCCGAGATCGGCGTCGCCTCGACCAAGGCCTTCACCACCCAGCTGGTCGGCCTGTTCGCGCTCGCCGCGACCCTGGCCAAGGGCCGCGGGCGCCTGCCGGCGGAGGACGAGGCGGCCTACGTCGAATCGCTGCGCCACCTGCCCGGCAGCGTGCAGCACGCGCTGAACCTGGAGCCGCAGATCGCCGGCTGGGCCGATCGTTTCGCCTCCAAGCAGCACGCGCTGTTCCTCGGCCGCGGCGTGCACTACCCGATCGCGCTTGAGGGCGCGCTCAAGCTCAAGGAGATCTCTTACGTCCACGCCGAGGCCTACCCGGCCGGCGAGCTCAAGCACGGCCCGCTGGCGCTGGTGGACGCGGAGATGCCGGTGGTGGTGATCGCGCCGAAAGACTCGCTGCTGGAGAAGGTCAAGTCCAACATGCAGGAGGTGCGCGCGCGCGGCGGCGAGCTGTTCGTGTTCACCGATGCCGACAGCAGCTTCGGCCCCTCGGAGGGCGTGCACGTGATCCGCACCCCGCGCCACGTCGGCGTGCTGAGCCCGATCGTGCACACCATCCCGGTGCAGCTGCTGGCCTACCACACCGCCCTGGCCCGCGGCACCGACGTCGACAAGCCGCGCAACCTGGCCAAGTCGGTGACGGTGGAGTAGGGCGGGGCCGGCGCCGGGCACCGGGCGACGGGAGCGCGGACCGGCACGGGATCCGCCGTGTCTTTCAGGCATGCGCCGCCACGGGCAGCCGGCCTTTCCACTCCCGCGGCGATTGCCCGGACTGCGCCTTGAACGCACGCGAGAGCGCGGCCTCGCTGCCGTACCCGACCTCGGCGGCGATCGTCTTCAAGGGGCGACCGCGCCGCAGGGCCTTCTGCGCCAGGCGCACGCGCCAGCCCTGGAGATAGTGCCCCGGCGTGATGCCGACCGTCTCGCGGAACGTCGTGGCGAACACGCTGCGCGACATCCCGGCAACGCCGGCGAGTTCCTCCAGCGTCCACGGCGTCGCCGGCGCCTCGTGCATCGCCACCAGCGCATTGCGCAGGCGCGGGTGCGACAGCCCCGACAGCATCCCGCCCGTCACTTCGCCGCTTTCCATCAGCTGGCGCAGGATCTGGATCATCACCACCTCGAACAGCCGCTCGACCAGCGCGACGCGCCCGCAGCGTTGCTCGAACGCCTCCTCGAACAGCAGCGCCAGCACCGGCTCCGCGCCGCCGACGTCCTCCAGCGGCAGGCAGACGACCTCCGGCAGGGCCGAGGCGATCGGGTTGGCCGCGCCCCCGTCGAAGGCCAGGTGCGCGCACACCATGTCGGCGCCGCGCTCGGCATCGGTCGCGAAGCGGTGCGCCAGCGGCCGCGGGAAGAGCAGCAGGCTGGGCCGCTCGATGCGCAGCGACGACCTGCCGTATGCGACCTCCACCGTGCCGTCGCGCACCAGGTGCAGCTGGCCGTGGGCACCGTCGCTGTCCACGGTGTTGATCCCGCACAGCGCCCCGGCGTTGAACACCCGTGCCGACACCGGGAAGTGCGCCATCAGTGCCGCCAGCCGATCGGCCATCTCGTACTCCTGGTCAAGTTTTCAGGACTTTACATCACCAATGATTCCGATTGCGAGCGCAAAGTACGGCTCACCGGGCGACCGTCGCCCGGCCCGTCCCCAGACCAGGAACCGCCGCCATGTCCATCGAGAAGATCCTCTACACCGCCACGGCCACCGCCACCGGCGGCCGCGAAGGCCGCGCCACCGCCTCCGACCAGGCGCTCGACGTCCAGTTGTCCACCCCGCGCGAGCTGGGCGGCGCCGGCGGCCCGGGCACCAACCCGGAGCAGCTGTTCGCCGCCGGCTACTCGGCCTGCTTCCTCGGCGCGCTGAAGCTCGTCGCCGGCAAGCGAAACGTCGCGCTGCCCGCCGACACCACCGTCACCGGCAAGGTCGGCATCGGCCGGATCCCCAGCGGCTTCGGCATCGAGGCCGAACTGCGCATCGCCGCCCCCGGCGTCGACCGCGACGCGCTGCAGGCGCTGGTCGAGCAGGCCCACGCGGTCTGCCCGTACTCGAACGCCACGCGCGGGAACATCGACGTGACGCTCGTCGTCGCCGACTGACCGGACCTCCCCGCACCCACAGACAGGACACCCACGCCATGCACCTCGTCGCCCGCACCTTCGCCGCCAGCCTGCTGGCCCTCGCCCTGCAGTCGGGCGCCGCCACGCACGCCACGGAGCCGGCGTCCGCCGCCGGCATCGCGCGCACCGCGAGCACCATCGCCACGCCCGACGGCGTGCAGCTCTACTACAAGGACTGGGGCCCGAAGGACGGCCCGGTCGTCGTCTTCAGCCACGGCTGGCCGCTCAGCTCGGACAGCTGGGAATCGCAGATGCTCTTCCTCGCCTCGCAGGGCTACCGCGTGGTCGCGCACGACCGCCGCGGCCACGGCCGCTCCAGCCAGCCGTGGGACGGCAACGACATGGACCACTACGCCGACGACCTGGCGGCGGTGATCGAAGCGCTCGACCTCGACGACGCGACCCTGGTCGGCTTCTCCACAGGCGGCGGCGAAGTGGCGCGCTACATCGGCCGCCACGGCACCGGACGGGTCCGGAAGGCCGTGCTGGTCAGCGCCGTGCCGCCGCTGATGCTGCGGACCGCCGACAATCCGGGCGGCCTGCCGCTCGACGTCTTCGACGGTCTCCGCAAGGCCTCGCTGGAGAACCGCTCGCAGCTCTACCTCGACCTCGCGTCCGGCCCGTTCTACGGCTTCGACCGCCCCGGCGCCCAGGCCTCGCAGGGCCTGATCGACCGCTGGTGGGCGCAGGGCATGCAGGCCGGCCACAAGAACACCTACGACTCCATCGCCGCGTTCTCGGCCACCGACTTCCGCGCGGACCTGGACAAGTTCGACGTGCCCACGCTGGTGATCCACGGCGACGACGACCAGATCGTGCCGATCGACATTTCCGGCAGGGCGTCCGCCGCGCGGATCGACGGCGCGAGGCTGATCGTGTACCCGGGCGCGCCGCACGGCCTGACCGACACCCACCAGGACCGCTTCAACCGGGATCTGCTGGACTTCCTCCGCGAATGAGCGCTGCGCCGGCGCGCGACCGCGCGCTTTTGCAGACGCGACCGCGGCGGCGATCCGGGAACATGCCGCGGTGAACGACGACGCACGACATCGACGGCCCGCGGGGGCGGCGGCCGGATCGGCGCCGCTCCCGCTGTTCGCGGTCGTGCCGGCGGGGGTGTCCAGCGCTTCCGCAATGCCGGTCGGCTGTGCCAGGAGCGCATCGGCGTGCGCGAGATGGTGGCGATGCCGCATGTGGTCTCGCAGCTGCTGTCGAATGGATGCAGCGGGTGCTGGCCGCGCCCGACACCGCGCAGGGCACGCTCACCGGCGTCCTCGACAGCGACGTCGAACTGTTCCGCGACGGCGATCTGCAGCAGGCCGAGCGCATCGAGGTCTCGCAGGCCGCGCGCGAACTGCTGCCGAGCGACCGGTTCGACTTGCACCCGGACCTGCTGCGCGAGGAGGCCGCGCGCATCGAGCGGGAGCGGGCCGCGACGCGAGCGACGCGCGGCGCCGCCCCGGCGTCCAGGCTGAACGAGGCTCGCGCACCGTTCAGGCGAGCACCTGCCGCCGCCGGCCGGCGGCGCGGTAGGATGACCGCGCTCCCGTTCCGCATGTGCGCCGCGTCGCGGCGCGCCTCGCCGTGGAGACCGTCCCACGCCCGTCTCCGCTCCGTGACCGAAGCGAACCGTCCCCCACCCGCAGCCAGCGCCTGAAGGCGGCCACGCGCGAAGCGCACGCGCGCCTCGACGCGCGCATCATGGCCGCCGACCCGTTCGCCGACCGCGCCCGCTTCGCGCGCTTCCTGCGCCTGCAGTACCGCTTCCACCGCGACGTCGACGGGCTGTACGCCGATCCCGCGCTGCACGCGCTGCTGCCCGACCTGCCGTCGCGCCGGCGGCTGTCGCGCATCGCCGGGGACCTCGCCGACCTGGGCCAGCCGCTGCCGCCGGAGGCCGCGCCGCGGCCGGGCGAGGCGCCGCCGCTGCCGGTGGCGCTGGGCTGGCTGTACGTGGCCGAGGGCTCCAACCTCGGCGGCGCGATCCTCTACCGCATGGCGGCCGGGCTGGGCCTGGACGCCGGCTTCGGCGCGCGCCATCTCGCGCCGCACGCCGACGGGCCGGCGCGCCACTGGCGCGGCTTCACCGCCGCCCTGGACGCCGCGGCGCTGACGCCGGCGCAGGAACGCCAGGCGATCGACGCCGCGCGCGACGCCTTCGAGACCGTGCACGCCTACGCCGAGGCCGAGTTCGCGTAACCGGCGCGTCGCGGCCGCGGGCTTCGCGGTCCGTGCGGCCCGCGCGGTGTATCGTCTCCGCAGGCTTCTTCGCGAAAACGTCCGCGTCCTGGCATGAGCACCTACGCCCTGGGGTCGGTCTTCCACCCGAAATCGATCGCCGTGATCGGCGCCAGCCCGCGCGAGCGCTCGGTCGGGCGGATCGTGCTGCGCAACCTGCGCGCCGGCGGCTTCGCCGGGCGGCTGGCGGTGGTCAACCCGCGCTACCGGCAGATCGACGGCATGGTGACCGCGCCCAGCCTGAAGGCGCTGGACTGGACGCCGGAACTGGTCGTGATCACCACGCCGGCCTCGATGGTGCCGCGCGTGGCGGCCGAGGCCGCGGCGGCCGGGGTGTCGGCCGCGATCGTGGTCACCGCCGGGCTCGGGCAGGGCGAGGGCTCGCTGTCGGCGGCGCTGGCCGCGGCGGCGCGCCCCGCCGGGCTGCGCGTGGTCGGGCCCAACTGCCTGGGGGTGATGTCGCCGCACGCGCAGCTCAACGCCAGCTTCGCCGCGCACGCCGCGCTGCCCGGCGACCTCGCCCTGGTCTCGCAGTCGGGCGCGATCGCGGTGGGCCTGGTGGAGTGGGGCCTGGCGCGCTCGGTGGGATTCTCCGCGGTGGTGTCGATGGGCGACGCGCTCGACGTCGACTTCGGCGACCTGCTCGACTACTTCGCCCTCGACCACCGCACCCGCGCGATCCTGCTTTACGTCGAATCGATCCGCGACGCGCGCAAGTTCATGTCCGCCGCGCGCGCGGCCGCGCGCGCCAAGCCGGTGGTGGTGGTGAAGTCGGGCCGGCACGCGGCGGGCGCGCGCGCCGCCGCCACCCATACCGGCGCGCTGGCCGGCGCCGACGCGGTCTACGACGCCGCCTTCCGCCGCGCCGGCCTGCTGCGGGTGGGCTCGCTGGACGAACTGTTCTCCGCCGCCGAGACCCTGCGCCACGTGCGCGGCGCGCCCGGGCGCAGGCTCGGCGTGCTGACCAACGGCGGCGGCGTCGGCGTGCTCGCGGTCGACGCCCTGGCCGACCTCGGCGGCACCGTGGCCACCCTGTCGCCGGAGACCGTCGCGCGCCTGGACCGCACCCTGCCGGGCACCTGGTCGCGCGGCAACCCGGTCGACATCGTCGGCGACGCCGACGGCGCCCGCTACGCCGAGGCGCTGCAGGCGCTGCTGGAGGACCCGGGCACCGACGCCGTGCTGACCATGAACGTGCCGACCGCGCTGTCCTCGGCCTCCGAGGCCGCGCGCGCGGTGGTCGGCGTGCTGGAGAAGCGGCGGCCGCCGGCCAGCGAGAAGCCGGTGTTCGCGGTCTGGCTGGGCAAGGAGCAGGAGGCGATCGCCGCGCTCGACGCCGCGAACGTGCCCACCTACGCCACCGAGTCGGAAGCGGTGCGCGGCTTCACCTACCTGGTGCGGCACCGCGAGGCGCAGGACGCGCTGATGGAGACGCCGCCGAGCCTGCCGGAGGACTTCGCGCCCGACGTCGCCGCCGCGCAGGCGGTCATCGCCGAGGCGGTGGCGCAGGGCCAGGAGTGGCTGGGGCCGCTGCAGGTGCCGCGGCTGTTCGCCGCCTACGGCATCCCGGTCACCCCGCTGGTGCTCGCGCCCGACCCCGACGCCGCGGCCGAGGCCGCGCGCGCGCTGCTGGCCGGCGGGCGCGCGGTGGTGGTCAAGGTGTTCTCGCCCGACATCCAGCACAAGTCCGACGTCGACGGCGTGCGCCTGAACCTGGTCAGCCCGGAGTCGGTGCGCGAGGCCGCGGCCGACATCCTGGCGCGCGCGCGCGAACTGCGGCCGCAGGCGCGCATCGAGGGCGTCACCGTGCAGCCGATGATCGTCAAGCCCAAGGCGCGCGAGCTGATCTGCGGCATCGCCGACGACGCCACCTTCGGCCCGGTGATCGTGTTCGGCCGCGGCGGCACCGCGGTCGAGGTCATCGACGACAAGGCGCTGGCGCTGCCGCCGCTGGACCTGCGCCTGGCCCACGAGCTGATCGGGCGCACCCGCGTCTCGCGCATCCTCCGCGCCTACCGCGACGTGCCGGCCGCCGACGTCGACGGCGTGGCGCAGGTGCTGGTGAAGCTGGCGCAGCTGGCCGCCGACCTGCCGCAGGTGCGCGAGCTGGACATCAACCCGCTGCTGGCCGACCGCGACGGCGTGATCGCGGTGGACGCGCGCGTGCGCATCGCGCCCTCGGTGCCGCTGCACAAGGGCCCTGGCCACCCGCGCTTCGCGGTGCGGCCGTACCCCAAGGAGTGGGAGCGCATGGTGACGCTCGCCGACGGCAAGCGCGCCTTCGTGCGCCCGGTGCGGCCCGAGGACGAGGCGATGTTCCGCGCCTTCTTCGAGCACGTCACCGCCGAGGACCTGCGCCTGCGCTTCTTCAGCGCGGTGCGCCACTTCACCCACGAGTTCATCGCGCGGCTGACCCAGCTCGACTATGCGCGCGCGATCGCGCTGGCGATGATCGACCCGGACAGCGGCGAGATGCTGGGCGCGGTGCGCCTGCTCGCCGACGCCGACTACGACCGCGGCGAGTACGGCATCCTGGTGCGCTCCGACCTCAAGGGCAAGGGCATCGGCTGGCTGCTGATGCGGATCATGATCGAGTACGCGCACTGGCTGGAACTGCGCATGGTCGAGGGCCAGGTGCTGCGCGAGAACCGCACCATGATCGGCATGTGCCGGCAGCTGGGCTTCCAGGTCGAGCCCGACCCGGACGACGCCACCCTGGTGCGGGTCACGCTGCCGATCGCCTAGCCGCGCGGCCGCGCGCTGCTGCGAAGCCGGCTACTGGGGTTTCTTCGCCGGGACGAACGGCGACACCGGGTCGCTGGCGGGGAAGGTCTCCTCCAGCGCCTCGTCCTGGTTCTCGCTCTCGTGCCGCTTGCGCCGCACGCGTTCCTCGTGGGTCTCGTGGGAGCCGGCGCCGCCGGGCGTGCCGTGGGCCTGTACGCGGGCGCCGGCCGTGCCCCGGGCGCTGCGCTCGTCGATGCGGGCCGAACCGTCGTCGCGTGGCATGACGACCTCCTGCGGAAAGGGGAGCCGGCATCCTCACCTCCTCGCCGTCAGCGGCGGGTCAACGGGCCGCTGCGGCGTTTACGCAGATGAACCGCCGCGCGGGCGGCCGCGTCCCGGCCCCCGCGACGGGCCCGGCGGATAATGCCCGGGTGCGCAAGATCCTCCACATCGACATGGACGCCTTCTACGCCTCGGTCGAGCAGCGCGACGACCCGGCGCTGCGCGGGCGCCCGGTCGTGGTGGCCTGGCGGGGCCAGCGCTCGGTGGTCTGCGCGGCCTCCTACGAGGCGCGGCGCTTCGGCGTGCGCTCGGCGATGCCGGCGCTGCGCGCCGAGCGGCTGTGCCAGGACGCGGTGTTCGTGCCGCCGGACTTCCCGCGCTACAAGGCGGTGTCGCGGCAGGTGCGGGCGATCTTCCACGATTACACCGACCTCGTGGAGCCGCTGTCGCTCGACGAGGCCTACCTCGACGTCACCGCGCCCAGGATCGCCTCGCCCAGCGCCACCGAGACCGCGCAGCGCATCCGCGCGCGCATCCGCGAGGAGACCGGGCTCACCGCCTCGGCGGGCGTGGCGCCCAACAAGTTCCTGGCCAAGATCGCCTCCGACTGGAACAAGCCCGACGGCCTGTTCGTGGTGAAGCCGGCGCGGGTGGAGGCCTTCCTCGCCGCGCTGCCGGTGGCGCGCATCCCCGGCGTGGGGCGGGTGATGCAGGCGCGGCTGCGCGAGCTGGGCGTGGAGACGGTGGCCGAGCTGCGCGCGCTGCCGCTGGAGGCGCTGACCCGCCGCTTCGGCAGCTTCGGCCGGCGCCTGCACGAGCGTGCCCGCGGCATCGACGAGCGGCCGGTGGAACCGGACCAGCCGGTGCAGTCGATCTCGGCCGAGGACACCTTCGCTGAGGACCTGCCGCTGGAGGCGCTGGAGCCGGCGATCCGGACGCTGGCCGAGAAGACCTGGGCGGCGACCTCCCGGACCGAGCGCGTCGGCCGCACCGTGGTGCTGAAGCTCAAGACCGCGCAGTTCCGCATCCTCACCCGCAGCCTCACCCCGGAGGCGCCGCCGCGCTCGGCCGAGGAACTGGCCGCGATCGCCGGCGGCCTGCGCGCGCGGGTGGACCTGCCGGCGGCCACCCGCTACCGCCTGGTCGGCGTCGGCCTGTCCGGCTTCCGCGACCGCGAGGAGCTGGCCGCGCAGCACGACCTGTTCGCGGCATCGGTATCAGTTCCGTAGGAGCGCGCTCGCGCGCGACCGGCGCGAAGGCGTCGCCGCGGCCCCTATCCCGTAGGAGCGCGCTCGCGCGCGACCGGACGTTCGCCGCCGGGCCTGTCGCGCGCGAGCGCGCTCCTACGGGAGCGATGGCCTTGCGGATGGTACGTCCACGCTCTTCCGGGCGATCCCCGGGCGGCTGCGGTGCCGCGCAAGGCGTCGAGCAGTCGCCGCAACCCGTTTTCCGTAGGAGCGCGCTCGCGCGCGACCTGACGTTCGCCGCGGGCCTGTCGCGCGCGAGCGCGCCCCTACGGGAGCGGCGGCCCCGCCGGTGGCAAATCCGCGATCCCGGGCGGCTGGGCGCGGCGTTGCCGGTGGCCCTAAGCGCCGCCGGCGGTCCAGTCGAAGGTCAGGGTCTCGTCGCGGGCGAAGCGCTGCAGGTGGTTCTCGATGATCTGCTGCAGGCGTTCGCGCTGCGCGGCGTCGGCATGGCGCACTTCGATGCGCAGGCGCTCGCCCTCGACCCGGAAGTCGGCGCCGCCGTCCTCGGCGAAGGGCACATAGGCGTGGGCCTCGTCGTCGCGGCGGATCTCGAACTTGTGGCGCCAGTGGTTGGCCAGGGTGCGCAGCAGGCGCGGGGCGTCGTTGGAGGCGACGAGGGCGTGGGAGGCGGTCATGGCGTGCTCGGCCGGAAAGGACCGGTGGACCATAGCGCGTCCGGCGTGGCGCGCCAGCCCCCGCGGCCGCGAAGCTGCGTTGCGGCCGCGACGCTTGCCGCGCTGGCAGCCGCGCGCACCGACTGCCAAGGCTTTTCGCCGGGAGTGCGCTAGCTTCGGTCCGTCGACCATGCCTTCGAGGAGCGACGATGGAGCGGATCGTGCAGGGTGCGCCGGCCGAACTGTGGCAGGCGCTGGTTCGGGACGGCTCGGCGCGCGGCGGCTGCCGCCTGGACGAAGCCAGCGAGAGCTACCTGGTGTTCGTGCTGCTGCGCCACCAGCGCGACGGCCACCTGCTGGCGCGCACGCAGGCGCTGGAGTGGCTGCACGCGCAGGGGCAGACCGGCAGCCTGCGCGCCGACGCGCTGCGCGACGTGGGCGACCGCTGCCTGCTGATCGCCGGGCTCTACCCGGCGCTGGCGGAACGGCGGCGGGTGGCGCTCGACTACTTCGTGGAACTGGGCCGCGGCGCCTACCGCGAGGTCGCCGAGGCCAGCCGCAACGCCTACGCCGACCTGTTCGCGCAGCTCGCCGCGCGCTACCGCGAGCTGGTGCAGGCGCTGCGCGCGCTGCGCGACGCGGCGGTGGTGCGCCCGTAGCGACGCGCGCGGCCGGATTCCGCAGCGCGCGCCCGCACGCTGCGCGCGGCCGCATGGCGGATGCGATCATGGCGCGTCCGCCATCGCTGCCCGGAGCGCCCGTGTCCTTTCCCTATCCCGCCGTGCTGTTCGATCTCGACGGCACCCTCGTCGACAGCGCCTCCGACATCGCCGAGGCGGTGAACCGCCTGTTCGACGACCTGGGCGTGCCGCGCGTGCCCGAGGCCACCGTGCGCGGCTGGATCGGCGAGGGCGTGCGCCACCTGCTTGCGACCGCGCTGGCGCATGCCGGCCGCGAGTCGCCGGTGGACGCGGTGATCGACCGCTTCATGGTCCACTACGAAGCCTGCCTGCTGCGCGATGCTCGGCTGTATCCCGGCGTCGCCGAGACCCTGGCGGCGCTGCGGGCGCGCGGCGTGCGCCTGGGCGTGTGCACCAACAAGCCGGAGCGGTTCGTCCGCCCGCTGCTGGCGGCGATGGGCGTGTCCGACGCGATCGAGGCTTGCGTGGGCGGCGACAGCCTGCCCGAGCGCAAGCCGAGCCCGCTGCCGCTGCAGCACCTGGCGGCCCGGCTCGGCCACGCGCCCGGCGCCTGCCTGATGGTCGGCGACTCGCGCACCGACTTCCTGGCCGCGCAGGCGGCCGGCATGCCGGTCGTGCTGGTCGCCTACGGCTACCCGCGCGACTTCGACCTGCACCGCGCCGGCGCGCTGGCGGTACTGGACCGCTTCGACGCGCTGCTGGAGCTGGGCGAGCGCACGCCCTCCCCGTAGGAGCGCGCTCGCGCGCGACCGCGCCAGGTGCGACCGGATTTGCGGCAGCGGCGGAATGCGTCGCCACGCGCGGACGCCGGCTAGCGACGGCTGGCGCTGTCGCTTCCGGGGCCGGGGAGAGCGGTCGCGCGC
>NZ_JAIWPR010000077.1 GCF_021191635.1 Alterluteimonas quercicellularis | reverse complement strand
GCGCGCTCGCGCGCGACCGGGCCAGGGGGCATCGGGCCCGCGCTGGAAGACGAACGCGTCCCCACAAGTGACGCGGGTGAACGGCGGCCGGCACTGCGCTTTGTCCGGCGCCCGCGGAAAGGCGTCGCGCGCGAGCGCGCTCCTGCGGACAGCTTGCGCCCGGCGGAGCGGCGGCGCACCGAGCGAAACGCCCCGCGTCCGCCGGGTGGCGGGACGCGGGGCGTGCGGGCGAGCGCTCAGGCCAGGGTGCGGACCTTCTTCTCGCGATCCCACTGGCGGGTCTTGGCGGCGCGGACGAAGGCCTTGGGATCGGCCGCGTCGACCACGCCGGCGTCGCGGCCCACGCCGCCGGCCTTGAGCACCGCCAGCGCACCGGCGTCGTAGGCGATCGCCTTGAGGTGGCCGAAGGCGTCGCGCACGAAGTCGACCGCGGCGGCCTCCTTCGCCAGCCGCTTGCCGGCCTCGTCCGAGAGCAAGACCGCGACCGCGTCGAACACCGTGGACGGCGTGCCGGCCAGCTGGCCGTCGGCGGGCTGCTTGCGGCCGTCGGACAGGGTGGCGCCGCCGACCTTGGGCGCGACGATCTTGACCGTGGCGCCGGCCGACTCCGCGGCCTTGCGCAGCGCCTTGACCGCGGCGGCGTCGGAGCCTTCGTCGACCAGGATGCCCACCGCGCGCCCTTCCAGCGTGTCCTTCATGCGGTCGATGATGCGCAGCGCGGGGGAGGGCGGCAGGTCCTGCGGCGGCACCGCCGGCGCCGGGGCCGGCGGCAGCGCGTCCAGGCCGAGGCCGTCGGCGACGCGACGGGCCAGGTCCTCGTCGATGTTGCGCAGGTGGCCGACGATGGCTTCGCGCACGTACTCCGTTTCCACCTTCGACAGCTCGAACACGAGCGCGCTGGCGATGTGCGCCTGCTCGTACTTCGACTGGCTGCGGAAGAACAGCCGCGCCTGCGAGTAGTGGTCGGCGAAGGACTCGGCGCGCACGCGGCCCTTGACGCCGTCGTCGGGGGGCGTGGCGTGGCTGCGGAAGCCGTCGGGCGTCTCGCGCGGGGAGTCGGCCTGCAGCGAGCTGGGCTCGTAGGCCACGCGGCCCTTGGGCACGCGCATCTGCATGTGGCCGTCGCGCTGGTTGTTGGCGAACGGGCACTTCGGCGCGTTGACCGGGATCTGGTGGAAGTTCGGGCCGCCCAGGCGGATCAGCTGGGTGTCGAGGTAGGAGAACAGCCGGCCCTGCAGCAGCGGGTCGTTGCTGAAGTCGATGCCGGGCACGATGTTGGCCGGGCAGAACGCGACCTGCTCGGTCTCGGCGAAGAAGTTGTCCGGCCAGCGGTCGAGCACCATGCGGCCGACGATCTGCAGCGGGATGGTCTCCTCCGGGATCAGCTTGGTCGGGTCGAGGTGGTCGAACGGGAACGACTCGGCCTCCTCCTCGGTGAACAGCTGCACGCCCAGCTCCCACTCCGGGTACTGGCCGGCCTGGATGGCCTCGAACAGGTCGCGGCGGTGGAAGTCGTTGTCGGCGGACTGCAGCTTCACCGCCTCGTCCCACACCGTCGACTGGATGCCCAGCTTCGGCCGCCAGTGGAACTTGACGAAGGTGCTGTTGCCCTCGGCGTCGAGCAGGCGGAAGGAATGCACGCCGAAGCCCTCGATCGTGCGCAGCGAGCGCGGGATCGTGCGGTCGCTCATCGCCCACATGATCATGTGCATGGTCTCGGGCGTCAGCGACACGAAGTCCCAGAAGGTGTCGTGCGCGCTGCCGGCCTGCGGATAGCCGCGGTCGGGCTCCATCTTCACCGAGTGGATCACGTCCGGGAACTTGATCGCGTCCTGGATGAAGAACACCGGGATGTTGTTGCCCACCAGGTCCCAGTTGCCCTCCTTGGTGTAGAACTTCACCGCGAAGCCGCGTACGTCGCGCGGGGTGTCCACCGAGCCGGGGCCGCCGGCGACGGTGGAGAAGCGGGTGAACACCGGAGTCTTCTCGCCGACCTCGGTCAGCAGCCTGGCGGTGGTGTACTTCGACAGCGACCGGGTCAGCTCGAAGTAGCCGTGCGCGGCGGAGCCGCGGGCGTGGACGATGCGCTCGGGAATGCGCTCGTGGTCGAAGTGGGTGATCTTCTCGCGGAGGACGAAGTCCTCCAGCAGGGTCGGGCCGCGCGGGGTCGCGCGCAGCGAGTTCTGGTTGTCGCTGACCGGGATGCCTTGGTTGGTGGTGAGGACGGGATGGCGGTCGCCGGCCTGCTGGTGGAGTTCGCCGCCCCGGCCGCGCGCGGCGTCGGCGGTCGGGGTGGTGCGGGCGGCGGATCCGGAGGACTTGGAAGGCTTGGCGGGGCTGGGCTTGCGCGTGGCGGCCATGGCGAAGGACTCTCCTTGGGAGATAGGCGGATGCGTGCGATCGGCGGGTGTGTCGGAACGACCCGCCGATCCTGCGCCCGCGGGGGTCAAGGCCCTGTCGTGTTTCGCCACGGCGCGGTGAAGGCGGCGCCCGTTCATCGCCGAACCGCGACCCCGCGCGCATTCACCTTCGTCTCACGGCGCGCTTCGCACGCTGCCGTGCGCCACGCGGCGATGCATGCCTCCCTTCCCGCCGCGCCCCGCCCGGACACTGCGCATGGACCTCAAGAGCGGCTATCCCTTCTGGTCGGTCAAGAACGGCCTGATGTACGCCTTCCCGCGGCTGGAGGCGGACCTGCGCTGCGACGTCGCGGTGATCGGCGGCGGCATCACCGGCGCGCTGATCGCCGACGAACTGGCCCGGCACGGCCACGACGTCGCGGTGTTCGAGCAGCGCGACATCGGCTGGGGCAGCACCTCGGCCTCGACCGCGCTGCTGCAGTACGAGATCGACACCCACCTGCTGGACCTGGTGCTGCGCTACGGCGAGGACGACGCGGTGCGGGCCTACCGCGCCTGCGCCGAGGCGATCCCGATGCTGCGGGCGGTGGCGGCCGACCTGCGCGACGTGGCCTTCGCCCCGCGCGAAAGCCTGTACTACGCCAGCCGCCGCTGGCACCGCGGCACCCTGCAGGACGAATGCCGGCTGCGCGACCGCCACGGCTTCGAAGTGGAATGGCTGGACCGCGCCGCGCTGCGCGAGCGCTACGCGATCGACGCCTACGGCGCGATCCTGAGCGCGCTGGCGGCGGTGGTCGATCCCTACCGCATGGCCTCGCGGCTGTTCCACCGGCTGGCGCGGGGCGGCACGCCGGTCCACGACCGCACGCGCATCGAGACGATCGAGGCCGGCCCGCGGCGGGTGCGGCTGACCACCGCGGGCGGGCAGACGGTGACCGCCGGCCATGCGATCGTCGCCGCCGGCTACGCCAGCCAGCACTGGCTCGACCAGGACGTGGCGAGCAACCGCAGCAGCTACGCGATGATCACCGATCCCATCGACGACCAGCGCCTGGGGATGCTGCGCGACACCCTGGTGTGGGAGTCGGCGCGGCCCTACCTGTACCTGCGCACCACCAGCGACGACCGCCTGCTGGCCGGCGGCGAGGACGACGCGGTGGACGTGCCGGCGCGGCGCGACGCGCGGGTGGAGCGCAAGGCCGCCAAGCTGGTGGACAAGGTCGAAAAGCTGTTCCCCCGGCTCGGCATCGAGCCGGCGTTCTCGTGGGCGGGCACGTTCGCCGAGACCCGCGACGGGCTGCCGTTCTTCGGCCCGCACCCCCAGCACGGGCCGCGGCTGCACTTCGCCATGGCCTACGGCGGCAATGGAATCACTTATTCCATGATCGGCGCGGGGCTGCTGCGCGCGCTGATCGAGCGCAGGAAGCACCCGCTGGCGGCGTTGTTCTCGTTCGGCCGCCTGGAGCGCTGAGGAACCTCCGAACAAGGTTAGGCGGTTCCGCACACCAGGAGGATCTGCCCGCAGGCCATCACGCAAGTGATTGATCTGCGTGAGCCAGTCCGGACGCGTGCCGGACTGGCGGCGTCCGAACGAGTCCATCGATGGACTTGTTCAGGCCTTCCCTGATGGGGCCCCGGGTTATCCACTCCGCCTGTGGGCAACTCTGTGGAAGCGCGCGGGACTCGGCGCCGGAAACGGCGTCGCGGCGCCGTCCCCGGCATCATGGCGAAATCGTGACCACCCCGGGACGGGGCAGGGCCTGTTAACGCTCATGGCATACCTCGCATGGTGTCCCCGTGGCCGTCAGGTGGTGTTGCGCAGCGCAGCGCCTGACTGGCCGTCAGGTCAAGCTGCGCGGCGCCGCATGGCGGCCACGGGGACACCACCCGCAGGGCCGGTCCAGCGGACGCGCGCAGCCGCGTCATCACTCCGTTGCGTATCGACATACGCGCCGTCGTTCTTCCTTGCCGCGCACGCCCGCTGGATCGGTGCGAGGCATGCCATGAGCGTTAACAGGCCCTAGGCCTCGGCTTCCTCGTCCTTGAACGCCTCGATCGGGATGCAGGCGCACATGACGTTCTTGTCGCCGTGCACGTTGTCCACCCGGCCGACCGGGGGCCAGTACTTCTGCCGCTTCAGCGACGGCAGCGGGAAGGCGGCCAGCTCGCGCGGGTAGGCGCGGGTCCACTCGCTGGCGACGACCACCGCGGCGGTGTGCGGGGCGTGCTTGAGCGGGTTGTCCTCGCGGTCGAGGCGACCGTCCTCGATCGCGCGGATCTCCTCGCGGATCTGGATCATGGCGTCGACGAAGCGGTCCAGTTCCGCCATCGATTCGCTCTCGGTCGGCTCCACCATCAGCGTGCCGGCGACCGGGAAGCTCAGGGTCGGCGCGTGGAAGCCGAAGTCGATCAGCCGCTTCGCCACGTCCTCGGCGCTGACGCCGGTGGCGTCCTTGATCGGGCGCAGGTCGAGGATGCATTCGTGCGCGACCAGGCCGTTGCGGCCGGTGTAGAGCGTCCCGTAGTGCGGGGCGAGGCGGCTGGCGACGTAGTTGGCGTTGAGCAGCGCCACCTGGGTGGCGCGCTTCAGGCCGGCGGCGCCCATCATGACGATGTACATCCACGAGATCGGCAGGATCGAGGCGGAGCCGAAGCTGGCCGCCGAGACCATGCCGACCGCGCCGTCGCCGCCGAGCGCGCGCGGCAGGAACGGCGCGAGGTGCGACTTGACCGCGCACGGGCCGACGCCGGGGCCGCCGCCGCCGTGCGGGATGCAGAAGGTCTTGTGCAGGTTGAGGTGGGAGACGTCGGAGCCCCACTTGCCGGGCCTGGCCACGCCGACCAGGGCGTTCATGTTGGCGCCGTCGGTGTAGACCTGGCCGCCGTGGGCGTGGACGATCTCGCAGATCTCGACGACGGCCTCCTCGAACACGCCGTGGGTGGAGGGGTAGGTGATCATCAGCGCGGCGAGGCGCTCGGCGTGCTTCCCGGCCTGCGCGCGCAGGTCCTCGACGTCGACGTTGCCGTCGCGGTCGCACTTCACCACCACCACGCGCATTCCGCACATCTGCGCCGAGGCGGGGTTGGTGCCGTGCGCAGACTCGGGGATCAGGCAGACGTCGCGATGGGACTCGCCGCGCGAGGCGTGCCAGGCGCGGATCGCCAGCAGGCCGGCGAACTCGCCCTGCGCGCCCGAGTTCGGCTGCAGGCTGACCGCGTCGTAGCCGGTGCACTCGGCCAGCATCCGCTCCAGCCCGTCGATCAGCTCGCGGTAGCCCTCGGCCTGGTCGGCCGGCGCCAGCGGGTGGATGTCGGCGAACTCGGGCCAGGTCACCGGGATCATCTCGGCGGTGGCGTTGAGCTTCATCGTGCACGAGCCCAGCGGGATCATGGTGCGGTCGAGCGCCAGGTCCTTGTCGGCCAGCGTGCGCATGTAGCGCAGCAGCTCGTGCTCGCTGTGGTGGGTGTTGAAGACCGGGTGCTGCAGGTAGGCGGTGCGGCGCCGCAGGCCCGCGGGCAGCGCGTCCGGGGTGGCGGCGTCGAGCGCGTCGAGGTCGCCGATCGTCGCGCCGAACAGGCCGGCCAGCGCGGCCACGTCGTCGCGGGAAGCGGTCTCGTCGAGGCTGATGCCCACGCTGCCGGCATCGATCGCGCGCAGGTTGATGCCGGCCTCGCGGGCGCGGGCGTGGACCGCGGCGGCGTCGACGCCGGTCACGTGCAGGGTGTCGAAGAAGTCCTCGCCCACGGCCACGCCGGCGCCGCGCAGCGCGGCGGCCAGCAGCGCGGCCAGCCGGTGGGTCCGGGTGGCGATGCGCGCCAGGCCCTCGGGACCGTGGTAGACCGCGTACATGCCGGCCATCACCGCCAGCAGCACCTGCGCGGTGCAGATGTTGGAGGTGGCCTTCTCGCGGCGGATGTGCTGCTCGCGGGTCTGCAGGGTCAGGCGGTAGGCGGGCTGGCCTTGCGAATCCACCGACACGCCGATCAGGCGGCCGGGCATCGAGCGCTTGAACGCGTCGCGGCAGGCCAGGAACGCCGCGTGCGGGCCGCCGAAGCCGAACGGCACGCCGAAGCGCTGCGAGTTGCCGACCACGATGTCGGCGCCCCAGGCGCCGGGCGATTCGATCAGCGCCAGCGCGAGCAGGTCGGCGGAGACCGCCAGCAGCGCGCCGCGCGCGTGCACGGCCTCGGCCAGCGCGGCGTGGTCGCGCACGCGGCCGTAGGTGTCCGGGTACTGCAGCAGCACGCCGAAGCTGTCGGCCTGCGCGGCGTCCTCGTCCGGGCCCACCTGCAGCGCGATGCCGAGGCCATCGGCGCGCGTGCGCAGCACCTCCAGGGTCTGCGGGTGCACGCGCTCGGAGACGAAGAAGGTGTCGGACTTCGACTTCGCCGAGCGCTTGGCCAGGGTCATCGCCTCGGCCGCCGCGGTCGCCTCGTCGAGCAGGGAGGCGTTGGCGATGTCCATGCCGGTGAGGTCGGCGACCATGGTCTGGAAGTTGATCAGCGCCTCCATGCGGCCCTGCGAGATCTCGGCCTGGTAGGGCGTGTAGGCGGTGTACCAGGCGGGGTTCTCGAGGATGTTGCGCAGCACGACGTTCGGCGTGCGGGTGCCGTAGTAGCCCTGGCCGATGAAGCTGCGGAAGACCTTGTTCTTCTTCGCGACCGCGCGGATGCGCGCCAGCGCCTCGTGCTCGTCCAGCGGCGCGGGCAGGTCGAGCGGCGCGTCCAGGCGGATGCTGGCCGGCACGATGGCATCGGTCATCGCGTCCAGCGAGGGCTGGCCGACGACGCCGAGCATGTGGGCGATCTCCGCCTCGTTGGGGCCGATGTGGCGGGCCAGGAACGCGTCGTGGTGCTCGAGGTCGCGCAGGGAGGGGGCGGCGTGGGGCATGGCGGCTTCCGGAGGGCGTCAGGGCGGGCGAGGGCATCGCCGTCGGCCCCGGGACGGCGGCGTCCGCCGCCGGCGGCGGACGGTGCGCGCGTGCGCGGGAACGACGCGCCGGCGGGCCGGCGGTCGATGCGCCCCTCTGTCCTTTTGCCTGAGAGTTTGGACGGGCCTGGTGCGGCCCCTCTTGCCCCTTCGGCGCCGGAACGAACCGGTCTCTCCAGAGTTGTGCCGACGATGGTTTGGGAGCCTGAGCGATTACGGGCGTTGCGCCTTCGGCAGCGGGCCCCTCGCGGAGCGGCCGCTTCTCCCACCGACGGTTGCGGGGGCGAGTATATCGCGCCCGGGCCCGGCGCCGCCCGGGATGGGCGGTTCACCGCGGCCGCCGTATCCTGTACGGGATGGACATCGCAATGCCGACCGCCCCCACCCCCGCCCTACGGCCCGCGCGATGAACCTGCAGGGGGTGTCCGTGCGGCGCATGGCGCTGCTACTGGCCGGGCTGGCCATGTTCGGCCCGTTCTCGATCGACACGATCTTCCCGGCGTTCGCGCAGATCGCCGGCGACTTCGGCGCCGACCGCGTGGCCATGCAGCAGACGATCAGCGTGTACCTGATCGCCTACGCGCTGATGAGCGTGGTGCACGGCCCGCTGTCGGACGCGATCGGCCGCCGCGCGGTGATCCTGGCCGGGCTGGCCGTGTTCACCCTGGCCTCGGTGGGCTGCGCGCTGTCCACCGACCTGCGCACGCTGCTGGCGTTCCGCGCGCTGCAGGGGCTGTCGGCCGGGGTGGGGCTGATCGTCGGCCGCGCGGTGATCCGCGACCTGTTCCAGGGCGACGACGCGCAGCGGCTGATGAGCCAGGTGTCGATGATCTTCGGCGTGGCGCCGGCGGTGGCGCCGATCATCGGCGGCTGGATCCTGGGCTGGCAGCGCTGGCCGGCGATCTTCTGGTTCCTGGTCGCGTTTTCGGTGGCGCTGCTGCTGGCGACCTGGCGCTGGCTGCCGGAGACGCATCCGCGCGAGGCGCGGGTGCGGTCGTCGCCGCGGCGGCTGCTGGCCGACTACGCGGCGATCTTCGCCAACCCGCGCTTCCAGCGCCTGGCCGCGGCGGGCGCGTTCAACTTCAGCGCGCTGTTCCTGTACATCGCCTCGGCGCCGGCCTTCGTCATGGACATCCTGGGCCTGGGCGAGCGCGGCTTCGGCTGGTTCTTCGTGCCGACCATCGGCGGCATGATGCTGGGCGCGTGGCTGTCCGGCCGCGCGGCGGGCCGCATCAGCGGCACCCGGCTGGTCGACATCGGCTTCGCCTGCAGCGGCGTGGCGATCGCCGCCAACGTCGCCTACAACCTGGCGGTGGCGCAGCCGCAGCTGCCGTGGGCGGTGCTGCCGATGATGCTCAACGCCTTCGGCATCGCGCTGGTGTTCCCGATCGTGACGCTGGCGATCCTCGACATGTACCCGCGCCAGCGCGGCTCGGCCTCCTCGCTGCAGGCCTTCACCGGCCTGGTGCTCAACGCGCTGGTCGCCGGGGTGCTGTCGCCGCTGGTCAGCGGCGTCGCGCTGCACCTGGCGCTGGCCGCGGGCGCGTTCCTGCTGATCGGCTGGGCGCTGTGGCGCTGGGAACTGCGGCGCGACCGCACCCGCCCGCGCGCGCCGCCCGCGGGCGGCGGCGCCATCGAGCCCGGCGAGCCCCTGTAGGAGCGCGCTCGCGCGCGAAGCTCTTGCTTCGGGCGCCGGATGGTAAAAGCGTCGCGCGCCAGCGCGCTCCTACGGATGCGGGGATATCGCGCTGCGACCGCACCCGCCCGCGCGCGCCGCCCGCGGGCGGCGGCGCCATCGAGCCCGGCGAACCCCTGTAGGAGCGGGCTGGCGCGCGATGCTCTTGCTTCGGGCGCCGGATGGGAAAAGCGTCGCGCGCCAGCGCGCTCCTACGGATAGAACGTGTCGACCTGCGAGGCGCGCGCGGCCACGCGGATGCGGTGGCCCGATCCGCGCGCCGGGTCAGCGCGTGCCGGCCGCGTCGGCGCCGGCGTCGCTCCAGCCGCAGGCCTGGCCTTCGTTCTGCGCCTTCAGCCAGTCCTGCAGCGGGGCGAAGTACTCCAGCACCGCGCCGGCGTCCATCTGCCGGCTGCCGGTCATCTCCTCCAGCGTGTCCTGCCAGGGCTGGCCGGCGCCGCGGCCGAGCATGGTCCAGAACTTCCTGCCGGCGTCTTCGCTGCCGTAGAAGCTGCACTCGTACAGCGGGCCGTCGTGGCCGGCGGCCTCGCACAGCGAGCGGTAGAACTGGAACTGCAGGATGTGGGCGAGGAAGTAGCGGGTATAGGGGGTGTTGCCCGGCACGTGGTACTTCGCGCCCGGGTCGAAGTGGGCCTCGCCGCGCGGGGCCACCGGCGCCACGCCCTGGTAGCGCGCCTTCAGCGCCCACCAGCTGGCGTTGTAGTTCTCGGGGGTGATCGAGCCGTCGAACACGCCCCAGCGCCAGCGGTCGATCATCAGCCCGAACGGCAGGAACGCCACCTTCGCCAGCGCCATGCGCATCTGCGAGTTGATCAGCGCGTCCTGGCCCTGCCGCGGCGCCTCGACCAGGCCGATCGAGGCGAGGTAGCTGGGCGTCATCGACAGCACGATGGTGTCGCCGATGGCCTCGTGGAAGCCGTCGTGCGCGCCTTCCTGGAACAGCGGCGGCAGGCTCTTCTGCGCCAGGTAGTAGTAGATGTGGCCCAGCTCGTGGTAGACGGTGGTGAAGTCCTCCTCGTTGGGCCGGATGCACATCTTGATGCGCACGTCGTCGGCGAGGTCCATCGGCCAGGCGCTGGCGTGGCAGACCACGTCGCGGTCGCGCGGCTTGATCAGCTGGCTCCTGCTCCAGAACGCGTCGGGCAGCTGCGGCATGCCCAGCGAGGTGTAGAAGTCCTCGGCGCGGCGGGTCATGGTGGTGGCCATGGCCTGCTGCGCGATGCGCTCCTCCTCGGCCAGCCGGGTCGGGTCGGGCAGGGTGTTCAGCGCCTCGAGGCGGCGCTCGTAGGTGCGCCGGGCCTGGCGCTGCAGGGCGCCGGTGACGTCGAGGCTGCCGGCGTTGGGATAGGGCGCCAGGATGTCCCACAGGTTGCCCCAGTCCTGCTGCCACATGTTGCCCAGCAGGTGCGCGGGCAGCAGGCCGTCGACCGAGCCGCGGCCGGGGTAGCGGGCGTCCAGGCGGGTGCGGGCGTAGCAGTGCAGCTGCTCGTACAGCGGCTTGACCTGGCCCCAGAGGCGGTCGGTCTCGGCCGCCAGTTCCACCGGCGACATGTCGTAGCCGGAGCGCCACATCTCGCCGGCGTCGGCGAAGCCCATGTCGCGCGCGCCCTCGTTGACCAGCTCGACGAAGCGCGTGTAGTCCTGCCGCATCGGCTCGGCGATGCCGTGCCAGCCCTGCCAGGCGTCGAGCTGGGCGTCGTAGTCGCGGCTGGTGCGCAGCACGTCCTCCAGCTCGCCCAGCTGGCGGCAGCGGCGCGCCTCGCCCTCGCCGGTGCAGTAGCTGCCGGCGCCGTACATGCCCTCCAGGCGGGTGGCGATGCGGGTCAGCTCGGCGAGCTTCTCCGCATCGCGCGGCGCGGGCATGGCGGTCTTGAGCTTCAGCAGGTGGATCGCGCGCGCGGTCTCGGGCGACATCTCGCGGCCCTCGAAGCGGCGCGCCTGCTCGATCCAGCCGTTGAGCCGGGTCAGCCAGCGCTCGTTGGCCTTGGCCGCCAGCAGCTGGCTGTCGTCGCCGATGTAGGTCGAGGACAGCCACTGCGCCGCGGTGGGCTCGGGGTAGTGCGCGCGGTACTCGTCGTTGACGCGGGCGATGAACTGGTCGGCGGTCTCGTCCTTCGGGATCTCGGGCCCCGCCGAGGGCGACGACTCGCGCCGGCAGGCGGACAGCGCCAGGCAGGCGCCGGCGAGCAGGACGAGGGCAGGACGAAGGTTCACGGGACACCCGCAGCGCAACGGAAAGGCGGCAGGCTAGTGGCCCGCCTGCGCGCCCGCAAGTGGCGCGTGCTCGCGGATGCGCCGGCGCAGGCGCTCGGCGCGGCGCGCGATCTTGCGCCGCGCCAGGCGCGGCGACCAGCGCGAGAACGGCACGATCTCCTTGTTCTCGAGCACGGATTTCACGTCGATGCAGACCAGTTCCACCCGGCCCGCGCGCTCCACCGCCACCAGGTTGCCGCTGTTGAGGTCGAACAGTGGCACCGCCGCCTCGTGCAGCCAGGCCTCGAAGCGCGACACCGCCGCGCACAGCGCCTCGGCGTCGTGGCGGCCGCGCGCGGCGCCGAACAGGCAGGCGTAGACGCTCGGCGCCGGCGCGCCGTCGGCGCCGGCGACCAGCTCGCAGCGCAGGGCGGGCCCGTGCGGGGTGTCGACCAGGCCGACGCAGCGGGCGACGCGCGCGTGCAGGGCATCGCCCAGCCGCGCGTGCAGGCCGCGCCAGGCGCGCAGCTCCAGCCGGTTGCCCTGGCGCCACGGCGCCAGCCGAGCGAGCAGCGCGCGCAGCCGGCGGCGCAGCGCCTTGCGCGCGGCGGGGTCGGGCGGCAGCGGGTACTTGAGGCAGTGGCCGGGCAGGTCGGGGTCGACCACGCAGACGCGGTTGGCGCCGCGGGCCACGACGCGCAGGCCGTGCCAGCGCGCGCCGCCGGCGGAGAACCCGTCGGCGGCCGGCTCAGGCATCGGGCAGCAGGCCGCGCGCGGCCAGCCAGTCGCGCGCGTCGGCGGCGTCGCGCTCGAACCACGCGCGCGCCGAGCCCAGGCGGAAGCTGTAGCCCCAGGCGTCCATGTCGGCCATCAGGCGGTCGCGGCCGACGCCCGGCAGGGCGTCGGCGAGGACGATCTGCAGGTAGCAGGCGGCGTCCTCCTCCTCGACCGAGTCGGTGGCGTCGGTGTGCACCGCGGCGCGGCGCTCGGGCGGCAGCACGATCAGGTGGCAGGCCTCGTGCAGCAGCGAGTGCACGGGCGTGTCGGCGCGCGCGTAGACGTCGCGGCCGATCACCCCGGCCTCGGGCTCGCCCCAGTAGCTGCCGGGGATCGGCGCACCGTCGGCCACCGCGTGCAGCGCCAGGCCGTAGCGCGCGAGCAGGCCGGCGGCGGCCGCGAACGGCAGTTCGCCCAGCCGCAGCACCGCGTCCTCCCCGGACGCCGCCGGCGGGGCCGGCGGCGCGACGGGAGCGGCCTGCGGGGCGGCGGGATCGTGCGGCATGGGAGCGTCGCGACGCCTCGCGCGGTTCGCGTCAGGCGGTGGTGGGACGCTCGTCGGGCAGCGCCACGGAGATGTCCAGCACGTCGTGGTCGCCGTCCTTGACCAGGTCCACCTTCACCGCGTCGGCGTCGATGCTGACGTACTTGCGGATCACCTCCAGCAGCTCGCGTTGCAGCAGCGGCAGGTAGTCGGGCGCGCCGCGGCCGCTGCGCTCCTGGGCCACGATGATGCGCAGGCGCTCCTTGGCGATGGAAGCGGTGTTCTTCTTGGTCTTCAGGAAATCGAACAGCCCCATCGTCAACCCCCGAACAGCTTGCTGAAGAAGCCCTTCTTCTCGGCCTGGGTGAAGCGCATCGGGCGCTCCTCGCCGAGCAGCCGGGCGACCGCGTCGTCGTAGGCCTGGCCGGCGTTGGATTCCATGTCCAGGATCACCGGCTCGCCCTTGTTGGAGGCGTTGAGGACGTCGGGCGATTCGGGGATCACGCCGATGGTCTTGAGCCCGAGCACCTCCTCGACGTCGCCGATGGAGAGCATCTCGCCGGTCTCCACGCGCGCGGGGCTGTAGCGGGTCAGCAGCAGGAACTCGCTGACGCGCTCGCCGGTCTCGGCGCGGCGGGTCTTGGACTGCAGCAGGCCGATGATGCGGTCGGAGTCGCGCACCGAGGACACCTCGGGATTGACCACCACCACCGCCTGGTCGGCGAAGTACATGGCCAGGAACGCGCCCTTCTCGATGCCGGCGGGCGAGTCGCAGACGATGTACTCGAAGCCCTCGTCGGCCAGCTCCTTCAGCACCCGCTCCACGCCCTCCTTGGTCAGCGCGTCCTTGTCGCGCGTCTGGGAGGCGGCCAGCACGTGCAGGGTGTCGAAGCGCTTGTCCTTGATCAGCGCCTGCTTCAGCGTCGCCTCGCCGTTGACGACGTTGACGAAGTCGTACACCACGCGGCGCTCGCAGCCCATGATCAGGTCGAGGTTGCGCAGGCCCACGTCGAAGTCGATCACCGCGACCTTCTTGCCGCGCCGGGCGAGACCGCTGGCGAGGCTGGCGCTGGTGGTGGTCTTGCCGACACCGCCCTTGCCCGAGGTGACTACGATGATTTCGGCCAATGTTGTTCTCCTGGAGGTGCAGCGCGCGGGGGCGGCTGCGGAATTCGGAACGGGAGTGCGGCGCGCTTCCCGCGGGTGGGGGGACGTTACGGTATTAGCGTAATCGCTGCCACGCGCGCGGAAAACCGCGGGCGCGGCCGTTCAGGGCGCGGCGGCCGCCGGGGCCGCCGCCGCCGGGTCAGTCCAGCGCGGCGATGCGCAGTTCCTCGCCTTCCAGCCAGACCTGCACCGCCTTGCCGTGCAGGGCCTTGGGAATCTCCTCGAGGACCTTGTAGTGGCCGGCCACGGCGACCAGCTCGGCCTGGAAGCCGCGGCAGAAGATGCGCGCCTTGGGGTTGCCGCGGGCGCCGGCCAGCGCGCGCCCGCGCAGCGGCCCGTAGATGTGGATCGAGCCGTCGGCGATCACCTCGGCGCCGGCGCCGACCGCGCCCAGCACGGTCAGGTCGCGGTGCTCGGCGTAGATCTGCTGGCCCGAGCGCACCGGCACCGACTGCATCAGGCCGGGCTCGCCGGCGGGCGCGGGCGGCGTCGGGGCGGGCGGCGGCGGGTCCTGGCGCGGTTCGGGCGCGGCGGCGGCCGGCTCGGGAGCGGCCGGCGGCGCCGGGTCCGCGGCGCCGTCGCCGCGCGCGTACGGGG
>NZ_JAIWPR010000076.1 GCF_021191635.1 Alterluteimonas quercicellularis | reverse complement strand
GAGATCCGGCGGGACGCGTTCGGCAAGCCGCTGTCGATCACCCGCTCCGGCCCGGAGGACTGAGCCCATGACCGCACTGATCCGACGCGCCGGGCTGGCCCTGGCGCTGCTGCTGGCCGCGCTGCCCTTGCAGGCACAGGTGATCGGCCATATCGACGGCGTGTTCCAGCTCGCCAACGGCAGCTACGAGACCCGGGGCTGGGCCTGCGAGGTCGGGCGCGCCCAGTCGATCTCCGTCCACGTCTACGCCGGCGGGCCGGCCGGCAGCGGCACCTGGGTGGGCGCGACCACCGCCCTCCACGCCAGCGACTCCGGGGTGACGCAGCGCTGCGGCACGCCCGGGACCGCCCACCGCTTCGTCATGCCGCTGAGCGTGGCCGTGCGCAAGCAACTGGCGAACAAGAAGCTGTACATCCACGGCATCTCGCAAACCGGCGGGGCGAACTCGACGATCGCCAACTCCGGCCTGTACGGCATGCCGCCGACGCTGACGCTGACCCGGCACTACGTCTACGACGCCCGCCAGCAGCTGTGCAAGACGATCGAACCGGAGACCGGCGCCACCCTGATGGCCTACGACGCGGCCGGCAACCTGTCCTGGACGGCCGGGGGGCTGAGCCTGCCCTCGACCACGCTGTGCGACCTGGGGGCGGCGCCGGACGTGCGCCGCGTGGCCCGGAGCTACGACGCCCGCAACCGCCTGATCGGCCTGGAGTTCTCCAACGGCATCGGCGACCAGATCTGGCAGTACACGCCCGATTCGCTGCCCAGCCAGATCGAGACCACCAACCAGGGCGGCCGGCTGTCGACCACGGTGTACAGCTACAACCGCCGGCGCCTGCTGGTGGGCGAAGCGACCGCCTTCGGGGGCTCGGCCTGGGGCCTGGGCTACGGCTACGACGCCCACGGTGCGCTGGCCACGATGGTCTATCCCAACAACCTGTCGGTGAGCTACGCGCCCAACGCCCTGGGCCAGCCGACGCGGGTGGGCGACTACGCCACCCAGGCCCGCTACCACCCCAACGGCGCGCTGGCCGGGTTCACCTACGGCAACGGCGTGGCCTGGACGCTGACGCAGAACGCGCGCGGGCTGCCGTTCAAGGAGGACAGTGCCGGCGTCCAGCGCTACGAGTACTGGTACGACGCCAACGGCAACCCGACCCACCTGCACGACCAGACCCGCGGCAGCAGCTACAGCCGGGTGCTCCAGTACGACGCCGCCGACCGGCTGACCGGCGCCGGCTCGTCCAGCTTCGGCGGCGACCACTGGCACCGCTTCCGCTACGACGCCCTGGACAATCTCAACAGCTGGACGCATGCCGGGGTCAAGAACTACGGGCAGTACATCTACGACGCCAACTTCCGGCTGGTCGAGATCCGCAACACCTCCGGGGTGACCCAACTCACGCTGGGCTACAACGTGCTGGGCAACGTGACCCAGCGCAACGGCCGCGCCCACAGCTTCGACTACGGCAACCGCCTGCGCGAAGTGCAGGGCGTGGAGTGGTACGCCTACGACGCCCACGGTCGTCGCCAGCTGGCGTGCGGCCCCAACGCGTGCAACTTTCATCATTACGGCCAGGACGGCAAGCTGTACTACAGCAACAACTACCGCACCGGCCGGCGCGAGAACTACCTGTACCTGGGCGACAAGCAGGTCGCGATCCGCGAAGCCGCGGTCGGCAACAACAACCAGGACGTCCAGGTGAAGTACCAGCACACCGACCTGCTGGGCAGCCCGGTGGCGATCACCGATGCCGCCGGCACGGTGCTGGAGCGCACCCACTGGGCGCCCTACGGCGCGGCGATCGACAAGCCCGCCTACGACGGCATCGGCTACACCGGCCACCGCCAGGACGGCGCCACCGGCCTGGTGTACATGCAGCAGCGCTACTACGATCCGGACATCGGGTTGTTCCTGTCGGTCGATCCGGTCACGGCATATAGCGACCCAGCAGGAATGTTTAACCGCTACCGTTATGGAGCAAACAATCCTTATCGATTCGTTGACCCAGATGGGCGGCAGCATCGCGAAACGGCCGATGCCTTCGCAGAAGCCGGATCGCACTTGGCCTACGCGTTGCAAAGTCGCCAGTATAGGAACATGCCTAGCGGACCGCAGAGGTCGGCCATGGCTAGGCACCTCGCGAATATGCATGTCGCGCTCTATGGCGCTTCGCCAGCCTCTCAGAGATTGAGGCTTGAGGCGGATACAATTGATGGTGCGCCCGCAGGCATAATTTATCGCCGAATCGATCCGAAGACAGGCGATACATATATTGGACGCGCAGACTCTCCAGAGAGATTCATTGCAAGGCAGGCCGAGCACAATAGAAAGTTAGGAGTTCAGCACATATACGATGTTGTTGCGCGGGCGGAGCCTGGAGATAATTTACGGGTTGCTGAAGAGACGCAGATACGCCAGCATGGCGGACTTCGCCGAGATGGCGGTGAACTTGTCAATAGGCGCGTTGAAATGCGGGAAGGAAGGTATCGTGCTGCAGGAGGCAGGGAGCCGCCGCCGCTGGGAACTAGAATTAGAAGGAATAGATGACATGGCTGGCAAGAAGAAGCGCTGGGACGTGGGGAGTGTCTTCCTGGTCCCATTGAAAGACAAAACCGAATGCGTGGGCCAAGTGATTGGCCGCGAAAAGAGTGTATTGAATAGTGTGGCGATAGCTCTGTTCGACTTAAAAGGAAACTGGTCGTCCAGCCAGAAAATTCCCCCTCTGCGCGCAGAGGACATTTTTTCTACAGTCCTTGCCACTAAGGATTTGCTCGACTCCGGCCGCTGGGTGGCACTTGATAAGGAGGCCATTAGGATTACAGACAACATGAAGCCATATGAAAGCCTCAGAGATGGCGGTTTTATTGGGGCGCGAGTGCACGGTTCTGGTGTTGTTGAGGAGTTCGCAAACGCTTTCTATGGCTTAACGGCGTGGGATGACTGGTACATTCCTGATTTCTTGGATGGCATGCTGATTTCTCCTGATAAGAAGCCCATTGAGCGCTTATCTTTTTCTGGACGGCATGGCTGATCTTTGACTGATTGCATAAAGCCTTTGCAGTATCGCAAGAACGGAGAACAGGCTCCCTTATAGCAGCGGCCAACAAAGAGAGCGTCGACATTCAGTCGGTAGAAGCTGTACTGACCTGCTAGTAGCCCGGTTCCATCATGGATACCACCGGCCGTTCCTGGAGCGCACCCACTGGCCCCCTACGACGCGGCGCTCGACAAGCCCAAAACGGGGTCAGGCTTGCTTATGGCGGTCACCAGCACTGGAAACGACTTGCAGCACCGCAGATCGGCACCCGCTACGCGGCCGCGAATAGCGACAGCTTCGACGCAGTAGCCACACCGACCTGCTGCGCAACTCGGTAGCGATCACAGATGCCGCCGACGCGATAGTGGAACGCAACCACCGGGCACGCTGCGGTGAGACGATCGACAAATCTGCCTATGACGGCAACGGCTACTCCGGCGCTGGGCGCAGCTGATGCCCGCACTCCGCGAGGCTCTGTCGAACGAACGACACCTCAAAACCTCAAATCCGCCCGCACGTACCAGAAGCGGCCTCCGGGGATGTCGTAGGTGGAGGCGTCGTAGCCGTTGAGCGAGCAGGAGAGGCAGATCGGGGGTTCCTTCTCGAACACGTTGTTGATGCCGGCGGTGAGGGTAAGCCCCTGCCTCCAGTCGAAGCGGTAGCCGACCTGGGCATCGTGGTAGGTGGTGGAGCCGAGCCGGTTGGTGCCCTCGTCCGGGTTGCGGCAGACGGGGAAGGAAACGGCGTCGCCGCAGTCTTCGACCAGGTCGGAGATGTGGCGCACGGCCCAGGAGGCGTTCCAGGCGTTGCGGGTCCAGTCGAGAGAGGCGGTGGAGGTCCACTCGGGGATCGCGCTGTCCTCGACCTCGATGCCCGGGCGCCGCGGCTGGCGCTGGCCGGCGCCGCCGACGGCCTCGTAGCGGCCGACGAAGCTGTTCTGCCAGGCGAAGGCGAAGCGGCCGGCCTGGGTTTCCGGCGTGGTCCAGTACAGGTCCACGTCCCAGCCGTCGGTCTTGATGGAGCCGAGGTTGGTCAGGCGGTTGTTGAAGGCGTTGATGCCGCCGGTGGCGGCGCGGCCGATGCCGTCGCAGTACTCGTCGGACAGCGTCTGCACGCACAGGTCGAGCTGCGCCTGCGCGGACAGCGCCTGGATCGGGCCCTGGATGTCGTGGCGGTAGAAGGTGACCTCGAAATCAAAGCGCTCGGCCCACGAAGTGCCGTTGGCGAACCACGGGCTCCACACGAAGCCGGTGGTGAAGCTGCGCGCGCGCTCGGGTTCGAGTTCGCGGTTGCCGCCGGTGGTGATCGAGATCTGCGGATTGGGCTGGGCGTAGCCGGCCGGCACGCCGAGCGCGCGGCAGTTGCCCTCGACGGACGGGTCGAGGAAGGGCTCGGAGCAGGGATCGCGCAGCTGCGCGTCGAAGCGGCTGTCGGAGCCGTACAGCTCGCCGATCGACGGCGCGCGGAAGCCTTCGGCGTAGGTGGCGCGCAGCAGGAAGTCGTCGCTCACCTGCCAGCGCAGGCCGTACTTCGGCGTGAACTCGCCGCCGAAGGTGGAGTAGTCGGAATAGCGGCCGGCCAGGCTGAGGTCGAGGCCCTTGCCCCAGGCGCCCTCGCCGAAGATCGGCACTTCGAGCTCGACGAACACCTCGTTGACGTCGTACTTGCCGGAGGTCGGCAGCGAGGGCACGCCGTTGTAGTGGCCGCGCACGGTCAGCGGATCGGGCTGGTACCAGCCTTCGTACTTGCGGTACTCGTAGCCGGCGGCGAAGGCGACGTGGCCGCCCGGCAGGCGGAACAGGTCGCCGGACAGGTTGGCCGAGACCAGGCTCAGCTCGTTCTGGCTCTCGTCGCGCACCACCGGCTGGATCCAGGCCAGCATCTCGGGGGTGATGGTGTTGGGGCCGCCGAAGATGTTCAGCGGCACGCAGCCGGCCACCGCGGCGCAGGCGTCGGGATCGCCCAGCGCCAGGGCCATGTTGTAGATGTTGTAGCTGCCGTAGTTGGTCTGCTTGGCCTTGTTGCGGCTCCAGGCGGCGTTGACGTCCCAGAACCAGATCGAGTTGCCGACGTCGAAGCTGCCGACCAGCCCGGTGTTGAAGTACTGGGTGTCGACCTCCTGCTCGAACACGCGCGGGCCGCCTTCCACCGGGCGGCGGCCGATCATGATCAGGCTCTCGCCGGAGACCAGGTCGAAGCCGAAGGGGTTGTAGGGATTGCGCGCGGAGATGGTGATGTTGTCGGCCAGCGGATTGCCGGTGCCGGCCTCGGGGCCGAGGAAGATCGGCTCGGGCGCAGCCTGGTTGGTGGACTCGCGGCGGTTGTACAGCGCCTTGGCGTACCACTGCAGGCTGGGGGTGATGTCGAAGCGGAACTGGCCGAACACGCCGGTGCGCTCGGAGGGCGTCATCAGCAGGTTGTACTCGGCGAAGTTGAAGCGGTCGGCGGAACCGAAGCAGTGGAAGCCGTCGGTGCGGTCGCAGCCGGTCTGGGTGGGATCGTAGACCGGCGCGTTGTTGCCGGTATTGGGGGTGATGTCGAGGTCGGCGCCGGTGTTCGGGTCGACCAGGATGAAGCGGCCGGTGGGCGTGCCGGAGCTGCCCAGCGCCACGCCGGTGCCCGGCACCGGGAAGCGCGACTGCTCGCGGTCGCGCGCGTACACCGCGTCCTGCTCGGTATGGCTCAGCGCCAGGAACAGGCTGCTGCGCTCGGTGGTGCGGCCCCACGCGAAGTCGACGCCCTTGCTGGTGCCGTCGCCCTCGCCGAAGCGGCCGTAGTCGAGGGTGACCTGGCCGCCGTCGAAGTCGCGCCGGGTGATGATGTTGACCACGCCGGCGATCGCGTCGGACCCGTACAGCGAGGAGGCGCCGTCCTCCAGCACCTCGATGCGGTCGACGATGGCGAGCGGGATGGTGTTGAGGTCGGTCGCGGCGCCCACGCCGGAGGCGGAGGACTCGTTGACCCAGCGGATGCCGTCCACCAGCACCAGCACGCGCTTGGCCCCCAGGTGGCGCAGGTCCACCTGCGCCGAGCCCGCGCCCACGCCGCTGCCGTCGGGCGGGAAGCCGAAATTGCCGGACGAGTTGAACTTGGTGTTGAGGGCCGAGCCCGATCCGGTGAGCTGCTGCACCACGTCGCCGATCGAGGTGAGACCGGTGCGCTCGATGTCCTGCCGGCTCAGCGTGTGCACCGGCACCTGCCCTTCCAGCTCGGCCTTGCGGATGCGGGTGCCGGTCACCTGCACTGCGTCCAGGGTGCGGGTGGCGGCCTCGTCCGGCGTCTCCGGCACGGTCTGCTGCGCGGCGGCGACGGCGGGAAGAGCGAGCAGCAGGGACAGCTGGACCGCGCGGGCCAGGCGGGAAGGGTTCGGCAACGTCATCGTGCTCTCCATGGAAGATGGGTCGCCGCCGATGCCCCTGTCCATGCGGCGGTCCATGACGTTGTAACGAAATCGTTAAGGCGAAACCGCGACGCGCATCACTGAGTCGTATGTGGAAGAAGCGTGGCGCAGCGGCCGTTCGTGGCTGAACAGGCAGATCGAATCGACCTGCCGCTGTCTCAGGGGCGGACGGGCTGCCCGCCCTCAGGTGCGCCGGCGACTGCTCCGGTCCCAGGCGATGCCCGTCACGAGTCCCGTCATCGTCAGGACGAACGCGACGACGACCGCCGCCGGCGTCCCGCCCATGGCGTCGTAGGCGAGCCAGGCGGCTCCCCCGCCCGCTGCCAGGCACAACAGCAGGCGCCAGTGCGCGAGGAGTTCGAACGCTTCGAGGGCTTCAAGGGGCATGGCGCAAGGTCCAAAGGTGGCATCGGAGGATCGCCCGGCACGCGCCGTCAGCGCCTGTCGTAGAACGGCCTCAGCAGCAGGTAGGCCGGGTAGGCCAGGGCCATGAACACCAGGCTGATCTCGTGGTTGGAGGCGGCGTCCGCCCAGCGCTGCACGCGCCGCGACGACCCCAGCAGGCCGGTCGCGATCAGCGCCAGGCCGATGAATGCCATCGCGACCCCCACGGCGATGGCCCAGGTCAGGCCCTCCGCGACGCCGCCCACCCACAGCAGCGCGCCGATCGCGGCCAGAAACAGGCCCAGCGTCGCCAGGTAGGCGCGGCCGTAGGTGGGCGAGAAGCTGTCGCGCTTGCGCTTGCGCATCGTTCGGGACCGATCGGCGGCGCGCGCTCAGCGCACCTTGAAATGGATCACGAGGACGGGATCGAACGCCGCCGGGTCGCGCGGCAGCGGCAGCGGCGAGGCGCGCAACACGGCAGCCCGCACCGAGCGCTCCAGCATCGCGTCGCCACAGGGCTCGCGGATCTCGGCCGATTCCACCTCACCCGAGCGCGAGAGCTTCGCCTGCACCCGACAACCCGTCCCAACCTTCGCGCCGGGCGGCAGCGACCACCGGCTCACCACGTGTTCGTGGACGCGGCGCACCCACTCGGCCTGCGCCGGCGACGGCCCGGCCGCGGACGCAGCCCAGGACAGTCCGCACAGCGCCAGCGCCGCGCAGCGCGCGAGGACGGGCGACCTGCGAACGGCTGCGCGCATGGCGGCATCTCGATGTCGGGGAGCGCGCATTCTCGCAAAGTCGCGGGTCGGGAGTGGCTGCCGACGCACCAGGATCAGCCCGCCGCCTGCTCCGCACGCGTCGCGAGCCGGCTCTTGCGAAGCAGGCGCTCGGTGCGCATGACATGCAGGACGAACACCTTGTGTCCATCGTAGCGATAGAACACCCGACAAGGCGGCTCGACGATCTGGCGATAGCGGGAACGTCCGAACTCCGGAGGATAGCTACCGCTGTCGGGGTGATCGGCCAGCTGCCCGACATGGTCGAGGATGCGCGCGACCAGATCCGCGGCGGCGACCGGGTTCTCCAGCGCGATGTAGTCGGCGATGGCGTCCAGATCGCTCAGGGCGGGCTCCGCCCAGACTACTTCAGCCATCGGGCCAGCCGCTTCCTGGCCTGCGCGTGCGTGGCCACCCGTTCCTCGGCGACCGCCTGCTCTCCACGTGCGATGCCTTCGAGGACGGCCATGCGCTGCTGCATGAGCTGGTACGTCTCCACGTCCACCAGGTAGGCGCTGGGCAGGCCGTGCTGGGTGATGAGGATCGGTTCCTTGTCCCGCTCGAGGTCGGCGAGGAGTTCCGTGGCCTGGCGCTTGAGGGTGGTGACGAGTTCGGTCCGCATGGAGTGATACTAAAGTGTCACTTCCGGCCAGGCAAGCACGCGGCCGCGCAATCTGCGCGTGTCGCGTGCGGGCCGCCGCTCACCACAGCACCAGGCTGGTGCCCACCAGGATCAGGAAGGCGGCGAAGACGCGCTTGAGCGCGGTGCCGCTGATCGCATGGGCCAGCCGGGTGCCGTAGGGCGCGGCGAACACGGAGGCGATCGCCACGCCGATGGCGGCGGGCAGGTAGACGTAGCCGACGGCGTGCTCGGGCAGCGCGCCGGGCGGGGCCTGCAGCGCGTAGCCGGCGGCGGCCGACAGGCCGATGAAGACGCCGCAGGCCGAGGACGTGCCCACCGCGCGCACCGGCGCCACGCCGCGCCAGACCAGCAGCGGCACGGTCATGCTGCCGCCGCCGATGCCCACCAGCGATGACATCGCGCCGATGGCGCCGCCGGCCGCGGTCATGCCCGACCCGCGGGGCACGACGCCCTCGGCGCGGGTCTTCGGCGGCCCGGACAGCGCCATCTGCGCGCCGACCACGAAGCAGTACACCGCCACGCACCACTTGAGCACGTCGCCGTCGAGCGAGATCGCGAAGCGGCTGCCGAGCCAGCCGCCGACCAGCACGCCCGGCACCATCCACTTCACCGTCGGCCACAACACGCTGCCGCGGCGGTGGTGCGCCCAGGCCGAGGACGCCGCGGTCAGCACGATGCTGGCCATCGAGCTGGCCAGGCCGGCGTGCATGGCCGCCTCGCGCGGCACCCCGTGCAGCGGCAGGAACCAGGCCAGCGCCGCGACCAGCACCAGCCCGCCGCCGATGCCGAGCAGGCCGGCGAGCACGCCGGCGACGGCGCCCAGGGCGAGGAAGAACAGCATCAGTGCGAGCATGGCCGGTCCGGTCTCGGGATCGCGACGAGATTAGCGCAGCCGCGCGCGTGCGGCCCGCGCGATGGCAGGACTTCATCCGCGCTTCGCTATAGTCCCGCGCATGCGCAACGCCCCTGCCCTCTCCTTCGCCGCGACCGCGCTCGCGCTGCTCGCGGGCCTGCTGCCCGCCGCCGCCGCGCGCGCGCAGTCGGCCGCCGACCTCGAACTGCGCAGCGCGCTGGAGGCCGCCGCGCGCGGGCAGCCCGCGCCGCCGCAGATGCGCAACCATCCGGTCGCCGGCTGGATCGAGTACGCCGGGCTGCGGCGCGGCCTCGACACCCTGCCGTCCGCGCAGGCGAACGATTTCCTCCGCCGCCACCAGGGCCAGGCGGTGGCGGCGGCGTTTCGCGAGGACTGGCTGCGCGCGCTGCACAAGCGGCAGGACTGGGCCGGCATCCGTGCGGTCTGGTCGCCCGACATCGGCAACACCGCGCTGCGCTGCATCGAGCTCGACGCGCGCCAGCGCCTGGGCGCGGCGGACGCGGCCTGGGACGAGGCCGTGGCGGCGATCTGGCGCGGCAGCGGCGAGTCGCTGCCCAACGAATGCGATGCCCCGTTCACGGCGCTTGCCGCACGCGGCGCGCTGACGCCGGCGCTGCGCTGGCAGCGCCTGGAACTGGCCGCGGCCGCCTGGAACCCCGCGGTCATGCGCTCCGCCGCCGCCGGCCTGCCGGCCGAGGAGCGCGCGCTGGCCGAGGACTACGCGGCCTTCGTGCAGGCGCCGCACCCGCGCGCACTGCAGTGGCCGAAGACCCCGCGCAGCCGGCTGGTCGCCTCGCACGGCCTGGCGAAGTTCGGCAAGGAATCGCCGGACACCGCCGAGGCGCAGCTGCCGGGCTATGCCGCCGCGCTGGGCTTCGACGAGGCCGAGCGCGGGCGCGTGCTGCACCAGATCGCGCTGTGGACGGTGGCTTCCTACCTGCCCGATTCCGCGCGCCGGCTGTCGGCGGTGCCGCTGGCCGCCTACGACGACCGCCTGCACGAGTGGCAGGTGCGCGAGGGCCTGTCGCGCTCGGACTGGCGCACCGCGCTGGCGGCGATCGAGCGCATGCCGCAGGCGCAGCGCGAGGACCCGCGCTGGACCTACTTCGAGGCACGCCTGCACGAGCTGCTGGGCGCGCGGGAGCGCGCGCAGCCCCTGTACGCGCGCGCCGCGCAGGCGCCGACCTTCCACGGCTTCCTCGCCGCCGACCGCCTCGGCCAGCCCTACGCGCTGTGCCCGATGGCGCTCGACGTCGACGCGTCGTCGCGCGCGCGGGTGGCCAACGCGCCGGAGATCGTCCGCGCGATGGCGCTGTTCCGCGCCGACCGCCCCGGCTGGGCCACGCGCGAGTGGAACGCCGCGCTGGAGAAGTTCGACGACCGCCAGCGCCGCATCGCGGTGCAGGTCGCGCAGGACAACGGCTGGTTCGACCGCGCGATCTTCGGCCTCGGCCGGCAGCCGGAGGAATCCCGGCTCTACGCGCTGCGCTTCCCGCTGCACCACGACGAGCTGATCCGCACCGAGGCCCGCCGCAACAACCTGGACCCGGCGTGGATCGCCGCCGAGATCCGCGCCGAGAGCACCTTCAACCCGCGCGCGCGCTCGCCCGCCGACGCCCGCGGGCTGATGCAGGTGCTGCCCGCCACCGGTGCCGCGGTGGCGCGCCGGCTGGGCCTGCCCTGGGGCGGCGCCGAGAGCCTGTACGACCCGGCCACCAGCATCCGCCTGGGCAGCGCCTACCTGCGCGAGATGAAGGAGAAGTACGGCCTGCCCTACGTGGCCATCGCCGCCTACAACGCCGGCCCGGCGCCCACCCAGCGCTGGCAGTCGCAGCGCGCGGGCATGGACGCGGACTTCTGGATCGAGACCGTCAGCTACCGCGAGACCCGCGAGTACGTGGCGCGCGTGCTGGCCTTCAGCGTGATCTACGACTGGCGGCTGCACGGCGCCGCGGTGCCGCTGAGCGAACGCATGCAGGGGCGCGTGGACGCGGCGCGCAAGCCGTTCGCCTGCCCCACGGCCGCGCTCTCCGGCGACGAGGCGGAGTGACGCCGCCGCGGCGCGCGATGGCCTAAGCTGTCGGTCCCTCCCGGCCGCGGAAGCCTTCCATGGGCCTGTTCGACGCACTGCTCGGCAACGCCAGCGACGCCGCGCCCGACGCGGTGGCCCGCGAGCTCGCGCCGCTGCTGGTCGATGGCGAGCGCGTCGAGCGCGCGTTCGTCCTGTACCGCGACCTGGTGGTGTTCACCGACCGCCGCCTGGTGCTGGTCGACAAGCAGGGCCTGACCGGCAGCAAGGTCGAGACCCACAGCATCCCCTACCGCAGCATCGTGTCGTTCTCGGTCGAGACCGCGGGCAGCTTGGACCTCGACGCCGAACTGCGCCTGTGGCTGTCGGGCCGGCCGGCGCCGATGGTGCGCAAGTTCGGGCGCAAGGTGGACGCGAGCGCGCTGCTGCGGCTGCTGGCCTCGCACACGCTGGCATGAACGCGTTCCTGGTCGGCGGCGCGGTGAGAGACCGGCTGCTCGGCCTGCCGCCGGGCGACCGCGACTACGTCGTGGTCGGCGCCACGCCCGACGCGATGGAGGCGGCCGGCTACCGCCGCGTCGGCCGCGACTTCCCGGTGTTCCTGCACCCCGACACCGGCGAGGAGTACGCGCTCGCGCGCACCGAGCGCAAGAGCGGTCGCGGCCACCGCGGCTTCGTCGTGCACGCCGACCCCTCGGTGACGCTCGAGCAGGACCTGGAGCGGCGCGACTTCACCATCAACGCCATCGCCGAGGACGCGCGGGGCGGGCTGGTCGATCCCTTCGGCGGCGCGGCCGACCTCAAGGCGCGGGTGCTGCGCCACGTCGGGCCTGCCTTCGCCGAGGACCCGCTGCGGGTGCTGCGCGCCGCCCGCTTCATGGCGCGGCTGGCGCCGCTGGGCTTCCGCGTGGCCGACGAGACCCGGGCGCTGATGCGCGCGATGGCCGAGGGCGGCGAGCTGGCCGAGCTGACGCCCGAGCGGGTCTGGCAGGAGCTGGCGCGCGCCCTGGCCGCGCCGCGGCCCTCGGCCTTCCTGCGCACCCTGCACGATGCCGGCGCCCTGGGCGCGGTGCTGCCCGAGGTCGAAGCGCTGTACGGCGTGCCGCAGCGCGCCGAGTACCACCCCGAGATCGACGCCGGCGTGCACACCGAGATGGTCTGCGACATGGCCGCGGCGCTGGCCCCGGGCGACGCGGCGATCGGCTTCGCCGCGCTGACCCACGACCTGGGCAAGGCGTTGACGCCGGAGGCCGAGTGGCCCGCGCACATCGCCCATGAACGCCGCGGCCTGAAGCCGCTGGCCGCCCTGTGCGAACGCCTGAAGGTGCCGGCCGCCCATCGCGAGCTGGCGGTGCTGGCCTGCCGCGAGCACCTCAACGTGCATCGCATCGCCGAACTGCGCGACACCACCGTGCACGACCTGCTCGCCCGTTGCGACGCCTTCCGCAAGCCGGCGCGCATCGGCCAGCTCGCGATCGTCTGCGAGGCCGACAAGCGCGGCCGGCTGGGCCTGGCCGACGCGCCCTACCCGCAGGGCGAACTGCTGCGCCGCTTCCACGCGGCCGCGCTCGCGGTCGGCGCCCGCGACCTCGCCGCCGCAGGCCTGTCCGGCCCGGCGGTCGGCGAGGCCCTGCGCCGGGCGCGGATCGCGGCGATCGCCGCCGTCCCCCGGCAATAGCGCGTGTCGTGCACCGATGCATGACGCGCACGTCCCCGAACCGGAGACCTGCCATGCGCTTCCCGCACCTCCTGCCGCTCCTGCTGTTCCTCGCCGCCTGCGCACCGGCGGCGCCGGACCCGCCGGCCACGGACGAAGCGCCCGCCGATGCCGCAGCGCCGCCGCCCAGGCCGGGCTCGGACCGCGACGCCCACGGCTGTATCGGCTCGGCCGGCTACGCCTGGTGCGAGCGCACGGCGCAGTGCGAGCGCCCGTGGGAACTGGCCCGGCGCGAGGGCGTGGAGAACGCCCCGGCGGCGATCGACGCCTGGTGCGGCGCGCCGGCGGACTGAGCCGGGGCGCGTCCTGGCACCGCGCTCAGACGCCCCGGCCGCCGTCCACGTTGAACACAGCGCCGGTCACCTGCCTGGACAACGGCGAGGCGAGGTAGAGCACCGCCTCGGCGACGTCGTCGGGCTGGATCAGCGCGCCCATGGGGATGTTGCTGGCGAAGCTGCGCTTCGCCTCCTCCAGCGGCGTGCGCGCGGGGTCGACGAAGCCGGCCAGCATCGGCGTCTCGGCCGCGCCGGGATTGACCACGTTGACGCGGATGCCGTCGCACGCCAGTTCCAGCGCCAGCGACTGGCTCAGCGCGATGACCGCCGCCTTCGAGGCGCAGTAGGCGTTCTGTCCGGGCTTGGGCCGCACGCCGACGATCGAGCCGATGTTGACGATCGTCCCGCCGCCCTGGCGCTTCATGTGCGGCACGGCGTGCTTGCAGGTCAGGAACACCGACTTGGCGTTGACGCCGAGGATGCGCTCCCAGTGCGCCTCCTCCAGCGCCTCGATCACGGTGTAGCGCTGCGGCACGCCGGCGCAGTTGACCAGCACGTCGATGCCGCCGAGCCGGGCCACGGTGGACTCCACCAGCGCGCGCACGCTGGCCTCGCTGGCGACGTCGGCCTGGCGGCCGTGGCAGCGGGCGGCGTCGAGCGCCTGCGCGGCGGCCTGCGCCGAGGCGGCGTCGAGGTCGGCGAGCACGACCTGCGCGCCGTGGGCGTGGAACAGCGCGGCGATGGCGCGGCCGATGCCGGAACCGGCGCCGGTGACGATCGCGCGCTTGCCTTCGAGCAGCCGGTTGCGCATGGCGTCGTGCTCTCCATGGATCGGGGCGGTGGATGCGGGACGGGGGGCGCCATCGGCGCCGGAGGCTTCGGTCAGGGTCATTTGTGCAGGTTGATCGCGTGGTACTCGACGTAGTCGGCCAGCCCGAACTCCGAGTTCTCGGTGCCGATGCCGCTCTGCTTCACGCCGCCGAACGGCATGTAGCGCCGCCCCAGGCGCGACTGCGCGTTCTTGTTGACGAAGGTCATGCCGGTCTCGAGCCGCCTGGCCAGCGCGACCGCGCGCGCGGTGTCGGTCGTCCAGACGCTCGAACCCAGGCCGTACTCGGTGTCGTTGGCCATCGCCACCGCGTGGTCCTCGTCGCGGTAGGGGATCACCGGCAGCACCGGGCCGAACTGCTCGCAGCCGACGATCTCGTGGTCGGGCGCCGGCCGCTTCACCAGCGCGGGCCTGAGGTAGTAGCCGGCGTCCCAGCCGTCCGGGTCCAGCGCCTCGCCGAGCTCCACGACCTCCTCCGCGCCGGCCCGCGCGCGTTCCACCAGCCCCTTCACGTAGGCGTGCTGCTGCGCGTTGTTGACAGGCCCGAAGGTGGTGCGGGGGTCGGTCGGGTGGCCGATGCGGAACCTGCCGACCTCTTCGGCCAGGCGGGCGAAGAACGCGTCGTAGATCGCCTCCGGCACGTAGACGCGCTTGATCGCGAAGCAGAACTGTCCCGAGCGGTGGAAGGCGCCGGCCACCAGCGCGGGCATCTGCGCGTCCAGGTCCATGTCGTCGAGCACGATCGCCGGATCGTTGCCGCCCAGCTCGAACTGCACGTTCTTCACCATGTCGGCGGCCGCCTTCATGATCGCCGTCGCCGCGGCGCCGCCGCCGGTGAACGAGATCCGGCGCACCAGCGGGTGCGCGACCAGCGCCTGGCCGACCTCGCTGCCGCCGTGGACCACGTTGATCACCCCGGGCGGGAACAGCGCGGATGCGCGTTCGAGCAGCGCGGCGATGCCCAGCGGCGCGGTCGGCGGCGTCTTGACGACCAGGGTGTTGCCGCAGACCAGCGCCGGCGCGAGCTTGCGGATCATCAGCACGATCGGCGCGTTCCACGGCACGAAGCCCGCGATGACGCCGACCGGCTTCTTCTCCACCGTCACCCAGCTGGTCGCGTCCTCCTCGCGCCGCGGCTGCAGGAAGGCGCGCGCCGCGTCGAGGTTGTCGCGCGCGGCGAACGCGGCGCCGGCGATCTCCATGCGGATCTCGGCCGGCAGCATGCCGGTCTCGGCGACGACCAGCGGCGCCAGCTCGTCGACGATGGACTCCAGGAGGTCGGCCACCTGGGCGACGCGCTCGATGCGGGTCTCCAGCGGCGTCGCCGCCCAGCCCGGGAACGCGCGATGCGCGGCCTGCGCCGCGCGGTCGACCAGCGCCGCATCCGCCTGGGCGACCCGGCCGACGACGTCGGCGAAACGGCCGGGATCGCGGACCTCCGCGTAGCCGGCGCCGGGAACGGGGCGGTTGTCGATCAGCAGGTCGAGGGTGGGAACGGACATGGGGGATTCCTCGATCACTTGTGGACGTTGATGGCGTGGTACTCGACGTACTCGCCCAGGCCGACTTCCGAGCTCTCGCGGCCGATGCCGCTCTGCTTCACCCCGCCGAACGGGCTGTGCCGCTGGCCGAGGCGCGAGGTGCCGGCGTTGTTGATGAAGGTCATGCCGGCCTCGATGCGGCGCGCGACGGCGACCGCGGCCGCTTCGTCGCGCGACCACACGCTCGACGCCAGGCCGAGCTCGCTGTCGTTGGCCCAGGCGACCGCCTGCTCGACGTCGTCGAAGCGCACGATGGGCACGATCGGCCCGAACTGCTCCTCGCGCACCAGTTCCGAGTCCGGGTCCGCGTCCGGCACCACCATCGGCTGCAGATACCAGCCCTGCGACCAGCCCTCCGGGTCGGCGCGGGTGCCGAGCACCCGCACCTCGGCGCCGGCGGCGCGCGCGCGCTCGGCCAGCTGGCCGACGTAGCGGTACTGCGCCTCGTTGTTCATCGGGCCCAGAGTGACGCCCGCCTGCAGCGGGTGGCCGACCGTGAACCTGTCGACCTCGGCGCAGAAGCGCTCGACGAAGGCGTCGTGCAGGGAGGTGTGCACGTAGATGCGCTTGACCGCGAAGCAGAACTGGCCGGCGCGGCGGAACGCGCCGCCGACGATGCGCGGGATCGCCTGGTCGAGATCGGCGTCGGCCAGCACGATTGCCGGGTCGTTGCCGCCCAGCTCGAACTGCACGCCCTTCAGGGTGTCGGCCGCCGCCTTCATGATCGAGCGCGCCACGGCGCCGCCGCCGGTGAACGAGACCTTGCGCACCAGCGGGTGCGTGGTCAGCGCCTGCCCCGCCTCGGCGCCGCCGTGGACGACGTTGATCACGCCCGGCGGGAACAGCGCGGCGATCCGGGCCAGCAGCGCCGACAGCCCGAGCGCGGCGCTGGGCGCCGGCTTGAGCACCAGGGTGTTGCCGCACACCAGCGCCGGCGCGAGCTTGCGCATGGTCAGGATGATCGGCGCGTTCCAGGGCACGATGCCGGCGACCACGCCGACCGGCACCTTCTCCACGATCACCGCGCTGGCCTCGTCCTCGACCTCGAGCGGGCGCAGCGCCTCGGGCGCGAGCTCGGCGTTGTCGCGGATCACCGCCGCCGCCATCGACGCCTCGGCGGCGTTGGTGGCGACCGGCATGCCGGATTCCCGGGCCATCAGCTCGGCCACCTTCGGGCCTTCGGCGGCCAGCACGTCGGCGGCCTGCAGCAGCAGCGCCTGGCGCTCGGCCAGCGGCACGCGGCGCCAGCCGGCGAAGGCGCGATGCGCGGCGCGCACGGCCTGGTCGACGTGCGCCGGCGTGGCCTGCGCGAGCAGGCCGACGACGTCGTCGTGGCGGCCGGGATCGCGGACCTCGAGATAGTCCTCGGTGGCGACGTCGCGGTTGTCGATGAGCAGGTGGGTCTTGTGCATGGGGGTGGGGGACTCCGTGTTGCGGACCGGCGCGCGCGCCGGCGGGAAGGAACGTCAGTCGACGGTGCGTTCGACGCCGCCGTCGGGCGCGTCCGACAGCGCGCCGACCTCCTCGCGCAGCGCCGCGTCCATGGGGATGTCGAACGCGGCGAGATAGCCGTCGAGCTGCTCGACGGTCTCGGCGCCGACGATCGGCGCGGTCACCGCCGGGTGCGACATCGCCCAGGCGACGGCGAGCGCGGGCGGGGCGAAGCCGCGCGCCCGGCAGAAGGCGGTGAACGCATCGGCCACCTCGTAGGGCGCGCGGCCGGCGTAGCGCGCCTGGTAGCGCGCCTCGTTGAGCCGGCCCTGCGCGGGGCGCCGGTCGACACCGTAGAGCCCGGTCAGCAGCCCGCTGGCGAGCGGGCTGTAGACGATCGCGCCCAGCTGCTCGCTCTGCGCCAGCGGGAACAGCTCGACCTCGGCCTGGCGCTTGACCAGGTTGTACATCGGCTGGACCAGCTCGAAGCGCGCCCAGGCGTTGCGCTCGGAGATGCCCAGCGCCTTGGCGATGCGCCAGGCGGCCCAGTTGCTGACCGCCGGGTACAGGATCTTGCCCTGCCGCTGCAGGTCGTCGAACGCGCGCAGCGATGCCTCGACCGGCGTCAGCGGGTCGTAGTGGTGCATGAAGTAGAAATCGATGCGGTCGGTGCGCAGCCGCCGCAGGCTCTGCTCGACCTCGCGCATGATGTGGTGGCGCGACAGGCCGCGGCCGTTGACGCCGTCGCGCATCGGCCGGCAGACCTTGGTGACGAGCACGATCTCGTCGCGGCAGCCGGCCTCGTCGATGCATGCGCCCAGGATCGATTCGGCGCGGCTGCCGGCGTAGGAGTTCGCGCAGTCGAAGAAGTTGATGCCGGCCTCGCGGCAGCGCGCGAACATGGCGCGCGAGGCGGCCTCGTCGGCGTAGCTCCCGAACGACATCGTGCCGAAGCACAGCTGCGAGACCTGGATGCCGGTACGGCCGATGACGCGGTAGTTCATGTCGGTTCCCGTGCGGATCAGACGCGTTCGACCGCCAGGGCCAGGCCCTGGCCGACGCCGACGCAGAGGGTGGCGAGCGCCAGCCGGCCGCCGCCGGCGTGGAGCTGGTGCAGCGCGGTCTGCACCAGCCGCGCCCCGCTCATGCCGAGCGGGTGGCCGAGCGCGATCGCGCCGCCGTTCGGGTTCACGTGCGCGGCATCGTCGGGCAGCCCCAGCGCGCGCAGCACCGCCAGCGCCTGCGCCGCGAACGCCTCGTTGAGCTCGACGACGTCGAAGTCGGCGACGCCGAGCCCGGTGCGTTCGCACAGCCGCCGCACCGCGGGCACCGGCCCCAGGCCCATCACCCGCGGCGCCACGCCGGCGCTGGCCATGCCGACGATCCGCCCGCGCGGCGACAGCGCGTGCTCGCGCACCGCGCGCGACGATGCCAGCAGCAGCGCCGCGGCGCCGTCGTTGAGGCCCGAGGCGTTGCCGGCGGTCACCGAGCCGCCGGCGCCGCCGACCGGGCGCAGCCGCGCCAGCGCATCCAGCGTGGTGTCCGGACGCGGGTGCTCGTCGTGCTCGACCACGCGTTCGCCCCGGCGCTCGGCGATGCGCACCGGGGCGATCTCCCCGGCGAAGAAGCCCGCCGCCTGCGCGCGCGCCGCGCGCTGCTGGCTGCGCAGCGCGAACGCGTCCTGGTCCTCGCGCGCGATCCCGTGCTCGGCGGCCACGTGCTCGGCGGTCTGCGGCATGGTGTCGACGCCGTGCGCCTCGCGCAGCGCCGGGTTGACGAAGCGCCACCCCATCGTGGTGTCCTCGAGCCGCTGGCCGCGGTCGCAGGCCGCGCCGGCCTTGCCCATCACGTAGGGCGCGCGCGACATCGATTCGGCGCCGCCGGCCACGACCAGGTCCATCTCGCCGAGCGCGATCGCGCGATAGCCCGCGCCGACCGCCTCCATGCCCGAGGCGCACAGCCGGTTCACGGTCACCCCGGGCACCTCGACCGGCAGCCCGGCCAGCAGCGCGGCCATGCGCGCGACGTTGCGGTTGTCCTCGCCGGCCTGGTTGGCGCAGCCGAGCACCACCTCGTCGAGCCGGCCCCAGTCCAGGCCGGGGTGCCGCGCGATCAGCGCACGCAGCGGCTCGGCGGCCAGGTCGTCGGCGCGGACCGCGGACAGCGCGCCGCCATAGCGCCCGATCGGCGTACGCACGGCATCGCAGATGTAGACGTCATGCATCGGAGGCTCCTTCGGGCGCGGGCGCGCCGGGTGGCAACCGGTCCGCCCAGTCGGCGACGGCGGCCACGACCGCCTGCGGCTGCTCGGGCAGCAGGGCGTGGCTGGCCCGCTCGATCAGCACGGCGCTGACGCGCGGGCCCAGTTCGGCGCGCAGCTCGTGGCGGCGCTCCGGGGGCAGGAACGGATCGTCGGCGGCCTGCAGGTCCAGCAGCGGCGCGCGGCCGGCGCCCCACCACGCGTCCTGCGGGGTCGCCAGGTGGGCGGCGAACTGGCTGTCGCGCACGTCGCGGTGCCAGCCGTCGAGCCAGACGCGGGCATCGTTGCCGGGCGCGAAAAACGTCGCCTGCAGGTCGGCGAGGCGCTGCGCCCGCGGCGTCGCCGGATCGGCGATGCGGCGGATCGCCTCGGTCAGCTGCGGCGGGTAGCGGCGCGCCGCGGCGGCCGCGATCGCCACCCCGCGCACCAGCTGCGGATGCCGCGCCGCGGTCATGCGCGCGACCCAGTTGCCGAAGGCGTGGCCGACGAGCACCGCGGGCGCCGCATCGAGGCTGCGCAGGGTCGCGGCGACGTCGTCGGCGTAGTCGGCGAGCGTGAGCCCGTGCATCGGCCCGCGGCTCGCGCCCAGGCCGCGCGGCTGCGGGCGCAGCACGCGGTAGCCGCGCGCGGCCAGGCCCGCCGCCACCGGGTCGTAGTCCTCGGAATCGCGACCCAGCGAAGGCAGCAGCAGGATCGCCGGCCCAGCGCCCTCGACGATCACGTCCAGCGCGACGTCGCCATGCCGGACCTGTGTGCGATGACGCGCGCTCATGCCCGCGCCCCGCTGCGCCCGTCCGCGCCGCCGCCCGCGGAGGGGCGGCGACGGGCGCGCGGGGCCGCCATCGTGCGCGTCGCGCTCATTCGCTCAGGTCGTTGTGCTGGCTTTCGCCGCTGAACCAGACGCAGGCCGCGCACAGCAGGCTGCAGCCCAGCAGCAGGGCCGAGACCAGGCCGGTGCCGCCGCCGGCGTAGTCCTTCAGCGCGGTCGCCACCAGCGGCGTGAAGCCGGCGCCGATCAGGGCCGCGCCCTGGTAGCCCAGCGAGGCCCCGGTATAGCGCGTGCGCAACTTGAACTTCTCCGCGAGCAGGGCGACCAGCGGAGCGTACATCGCCGCCTGCGCGACGGTGCCCACCGCGACCGCCAGCACCAGGCCCCACATCTGCCCCGTGTTCATCAGGTGCAGCATCGGGTACGCCCAGGCCGCGGACAGCAGCGCCCCGGCGAGCACCACCGGGCGCCGGCCCAGGCGGTCGGCGAGCACGGCCATCACCACCACCAGCACGATCAGCAGCGCCGAGCCCGCCGTGTGCACCTTCAGCACGTCGCTGCGGTCGAAGCCGATGTCGATCAGGTGCGCCAGGCCGAACAGCAGCATCACCGCCTGGATCACGAACGCGCCCAGGCCGATGCCAAGCGCGCTGAACAGCGGCCCGGGCCGGCGCAGCAGCTCCAGCAGGGGCACCTTCACCTCCTGCACCTTGGTCTCGGCCTGGCGGCGCTGCGCCTCGGCGAACAGCGGGCTCTCCGACACGCTCGAGCGGATCACGTAGCCGATCACCAGCAGCACCACGCTCAGCAGGAACGGGATGCGCCAGCCCCAGGACTCGAACTGCTCCTGCGGCAGCTGGGTCATGATCGCCAGGATGCCGGTCGACAGCAGCACGCCGCTGGGCGCGCCGATCTGCGCGAAGCTGCCCCAGAACGCCCGGTTCTTCACCGACGCGTGCTCGACCACCATCAGCGCCGCGCCGCCCCATTCGCCGCCGATCGCGATGCCCTGCACGAGGCGGCAGGCCACCAGCAGGACCGGCGCCAGGATGCCCACCATCTGGTAGGTCGGCAGCAGGCCGATCAGCGTGCTCGACACGCCCATCAGCACCAGGGTGAGCATCAGCATCTTCTTGCGCCCCACCTTGTCGCCGAAGTGGCCGAACACCGCGGCGCCGAGCGGGCGCGCGACGTAGCCGACGGCGAGCGTGGCGAAGGCGGCCAGGGTGCCGGCGGTCGCGCTGTTCTCGGGGAAGAACAGCTTGCCGAACACCAGCGCCGCGGCGGTTCCGTACAGCAGGAAGTCGTAGAACTCGATGGTGGTCCCGATCCAGCTCGAGATCGCGACCCGGCGGATCTCGCTCTGCGAGGGGGCGGCCGGCGCCGTGGCGGCGGTCGATGCTGCTGTGTTCATCGGTGTCTCCCGAACGCGTGGATTGTGCGCCCGCGGCGGCCGTCCTGGCGGCGGGCGCGAACGGTCAGAACGAGTAGCGCAGGCCCAGCTGCGCCGCCTGCGGATCGGCGCCGGGATAGGCCACCGGCTCGCCCGCCACCGCCGACCCGTTGAGGGTGAAGCGGGCCTGGTTGCGGTTCTGGATCTTCGACAGCGCCGCGTAGATCACCGTGTGGCGGCCGATGAAGCGCTGGTAGAGGAGGCCGATCTGGCTGGCGTCGTTGCCGGCGCCGGTGCGGTCGGACAGCTGCCCGTAGCCCAGCGAGATCCAGTCGGTCGGGGTCATGCGGTACAGGCCCGACACCGACCAGGTCTCGGCGTCGCGGCTGCCGTTGCTGACGTCGGCGAGGTGGTAGCCGCCGAACAGCCGGAAGCGCCCGAAGTCGTAGCTGCCGCCGGCCAGCGTGTACTCGGTGGCGACGGTGCCGGTGGCGTCCTTGATCTCTTCGTGGGTCAGGCCCAGGCCGACCGGCCCCTTCTCGTACTCGGCCGAAACGTGCCAGTTGGCGTTCTTCGCGCTGCCGTCCGCGGCCTCGCCGAGCCCGTACTGCGCCTGCAGCGTGACCGCGTCGGCGAGCTTGGGCGAGATGTAGGCGACCACGTTGCTGTAGCGCGGCGCGAACGGTGCCAGGTTGAGCAGCGCAGAGGACTGGGTGGTCGCGTCCATCGCGTCGTACTTGCCCAGCATCACGAACTGCATGGTGTTCATGCGGCCGAAGCGCACCGTGCCGTAGTCGGTCTTCAGGCCGACGTAGGACTGCCGGTTGAAGATGCGGCCCGGATCGGGCATCGAGCCCGAATCGAGGTTGAAGCCGGCTTCCAGGTTGTACTCGAACTCCACCGCGTCGCTGAGCACCCGCCCGCCGCGGAAGCCCAGCCGGGTCCCGCGCGCGCCGCTGGAGTCCAGGCGGGTCACGGTGCCGTCGCCGTAGTCGCCCGCGCTCAGGAACACGTCGAGGATGCCGTAGACCTCGACCAGCGGCGGGCCGTCGCCGGCCGCCGCCGCGCCGGGCGCCGGGGCCGGGCCGGCCGCGACCGCCGTGCCGCCGGCGCCCGCTCCCG
>NZ_JAIWPR010000075.1 GCF_021191635.1 Alterluteimonas quercicellularis | reverse complement strand
GGCCGGTGCCGCGCGCTGCCGCAGCTCCGCGCCGATCGCGGCGGCGGAGCCGCGCAGCCCGCGGCGGCGCAGGCCGGCCCAGGTGTTGCGCAGGCGGTAGCCGATGCGCCCGATGCGCCAGCCCAGGGTGACCAGCGCGGCGCGCAGCCCGCTCACAGGTTCTGGTAGTTCGGCCCCGACCCGCCCTCGGGGGTGACCCAGGTGATGATCTCGTAGGGATCCTTGATGTCGCAGGTCTTGCAGTGCACGCAGTTGGCCGCGTTGATCTGCAGGCGGCGGCCGTGCTCGGCGGCGGCGTCCTCGACGATCTCGTAGACCGCGGCCGGGCAGAAGCGCGTGCACGGGTTGCCGTACTCCTCCACGCAGCGGGTCACGCAGATCGAGGTGTCGTGCACGTGCAGGTGCACCGGCTGGTCCTCGTCGTGCTCGGTGGCGGCGAAGTACACCCCGGCCAGGCGGTCGCGCGGCGGCAGCGTGCGCTGCACGTAGTCGCGCTCGGGCCGTTCCTGCGCGCCGGCGCGGGCGTCGAGCCGGTCGAGCGAGGACCAGTCGGGCTTGACCTTCAGCGTCCACGGCGACCTGCCGGCGGTGGCGGTCTCCCAGGCGCCGTTGGCCAGGCCGAACCACAGGCCGCGCTTGAAGCCGGGCTTGATGTTGCGGACCTTGTGCAGCTCGCGCATGGCGTCCGATTCGCGCAGCGCCGCGTCGAAGCCGGCCGGCGCCAGCGCGTGCGCGGCCAGGTGCTCGGCGGCCAGCATGCCGCTGCGCACGGCCTGGTGGGTGCCCTTGATCTTGGGCACGTTGAGCAGGCCGGCGGCATCGCCGATCAGCAGCGCGCCGGGCATCTCCACCTTCGGCAGCGACTGCCAGCCGCCGGTGACGATGGCGCGCGCGCCCGCCGAGAGGATGTTGCCGCCTTCCAGCAGCGGCTTGATCAGCGGATGGTGCTTCCACTGCTGGAAGGCCTCGTAGGGCGCGTAGGCCGGGTCGCGGTAGTCCAGGCCGCTGACGTAGCCGATCGCCACCTGGTCGTTCTGCAGGTGGTAGAGGAAGCTGCCGCCGTAGGTGTGCGGGTCGGCGGGCCAGCCCAGGGTGTGCACGATCCTGCCGGGCGCGCCGCGGCCGGCCGGCAGCTGCCACAGCTCCTTGATGCCGATCGAGTAGGCCTGCGGATCGCTGTCGGCGTCGAGCCCGAAGCGCCGCACCAGCCGCTTGGTCAGGTGGCCGCGCGCGCCCTCGGCGAGCACGGTGGCCTTGGCGCGGATGTCGATCCCCGGCGTGTAGCCCGGCTTGTGGCTGCCGTCCCGGGCGATGCCCATGTCGCCGATGCGCACGCCCAGCACGGTGCCGTCCTCGGCGTGCAGGGTCTGCGCGGCGGCGAAGCCCGGGTAGATCTCCACGCCCAGCGCCTCGGCCTGCGGCGCGAGCCAGGCGCACAGGGCGCCCAGCGAGACGATGAAGTTGCCGTGGTTGCGCATGCCCGGCGGCACGATCGGCGCCTTGCGCCCGCCGTCCCGGGTCAGCAGCCAGAACTCGTCCTCGGTCGCCGGCACGCAGACCGGCGGCGGCGCCTCGCGCCAGCCGGGCAGCAGCGCGTCCAGAGGCCCCGGCTCGATCACCGCGCCGGACAGGATGTGGGCGCCGATCGTGCTGGACTTCTCGATCACGCAGACCGACAGCTCCGGGTTCAGCTGTTTCAGGCGGATCGCGAACGACAGGCCCGCGGGCCCGGCGCCCACGGTGACGACGTCGTACTCCATCACGTCGCGTTCGATGGCGTCGGCTGGCTGGTTCATGCTGGCTCCCGGATCGCAGGCGCCGATTGTCGCGGTTCGGGCGTGAATGCGGCAAATTGACGCCACCCGCCGCGAACCGGATACCGCGCCGCCGTGCCGCTCGAACCGCTGCCCCTGCCGGGCGCCGACCTGCGCCTCGATCCCGCCTGGCTGCCGCGCGCGGAGGCCGACGCGCTGCTCGCGACGCTGCTGCGCGACCTGCCCTGGGAGACCCATCGCATCCGCCTGTTCGGCCGCGAGGTCGCGAGCCCGCGCCTGAGCCTGTGGATCGGCGACCCGGGGGCGGTCTACCGCTACTCGGGCACGCGCTTCGCGCCGCACCCCTGGCCGCCGGCGCTGCAGGCGCTGCGCACGCGGCTGGAGGCGGCCGCCGGCGGCACGTTCGACAGCGTGCTGGCCAACCTGTACCGCGACGGCCGCGACGGCATGGGCTGGCACAGCGACGACGAGCCGGAGCTGGGGCCGCGCCCGCTGATCGCCTCGCTGAGCCTGGGCGCCGCACGGCGCTTCGCGCTGAAGGCGCGAGCGGGCGATGCGCGGCTGGCGTTCGGACTGCCGCACGGCAGCCTGCTGCTGATGGCCGGCGACACCCAGCGCCGCTACCGCCACGCGCTGCCGAAGACCGCGAAGCCGGTGGGGCCGCGGGTCAACCTCACCTTCCGCCGGGTCCGGCCCCCGTAGGAGCGCGCTCGCGCGCGAGGCTCTTTTCCATCCCACGCTGAGAGAAAAGCATCGCGCGCGAGCGCGCTCCTACAGGGCAGCCCGGCCGCAGGCGCGCGACCGCGGTAGGCGCCGGCCGCGCTAGACCCGCTCCAGCCAGCCGTGGACGTCCGGCGTGCGGCCGTCGAACAGGCCGAAGAACAGTTCCTGCAGTTGCCGCGTCACCGGCCCGGCGCGGCCCTCGCCGATCTGGCGGCCGTCGACCGAGCGGATCGGAGTGATCTCGGCCGCGGTGCCGCACATGAACAGCTCGTCGCACAGGTACAGGTACTCGCGCGGCATGTCGCGCTCCACCACTTCCAGCCCGGCCTGGCGGGCCAGCACGATCAGGCTGTGGCGGGTGATGCCGTTGAGCAGGGCGGCGCTGACGGGCGGGGTGTGCAGCACGCCGTCGAAGACCAGGAACAGGTTCTCGCCCGCGCCTTCCGACAGCAGGCCGGTGGAGGCCAGCGCGATGCCCTCGCCGAAGCCGAGCCGCCGCGCCTCGCGCGCCACCAGCTGGCCCGACAGGTAGTTGCCGCCGGCCTTGGCGCCGGCGGGGATGGTGTTGGGCGCAAAGCGCTGCCAGCTCGACACGCAGGCGTCGATGCCGCTCTCCAGCACGCCCTCGCCGAGGTAGGTGCCCCAGGGCCAGGCGCCGATGGACACGTCGATCGGCGTCTCGGCGGTCAGGCCGAAGCCGCCGAGGCCGCGGAAGGCCACCGGGCGGATGTAGGCCGCGTCCAGGCGGTTGCGGCGCAGCACCTCGCGGGTGGCGGCGTTGAGCTCGTCCAGCGCGTAGGGGATGGCGAAGTCGTGGATCCTGGCCGAGGCGTAGAGGCGGCGGTTGTGGTCGCTGAGGCGGAAGATCGCCGGGCCGTCCGGGGTGCGGTAGCAGCGGATGCCCTCGAACACCGAGGAGCCGTAGTGCAGCGCATGCGCCATCACGTGGGTGGTGGCCTCGGCCCACGGCTTGATGCTGCCGTTGTGCCAGATCCATTCGGGGTACTGCATGGTGCGCGCCTGTGTGCCGGGGAGGCGGCATTCTGCCATTCTCCCGGGCGGCCGGGGCGCGCCGCCGGCCGGTGGGGGAGGCCCGGCGAGCCCGTCCGTGGGCTCGCCGGAGGTGCCTCAGCGGAACGCGGCCACCGCGGTGCGCCGCAGGTTGAGCAGGCGAGCGTTGTCGTGGGTGGACGCGGTCCCCATCGGCACGCCGCCGTAGGTGACGCCCGGGTTGGACCAGTAGTTGATCCGCGGGCAGCCGCTCGGGCAGTTGTAGGCCATCACCGTGCGCCAGTTGCGGGCGGGGGCGAGGTAGCCGTGGCCGTAGGGATAGGTGGTGTTGTTGGCCGGCGCCTCCGGGTTGTGGTGCGCGCCGAAGTTGTGGCCGATCTCGTGCGCGAAGGTGTAGTAGCCGGTGGCGCAGCCGTAGTGGGTCACGCTGAAGGCCGTGCTCGCGTTGGAGTTGAGGTAGCCGATCCCGCACGACGAGCTGTTGTTGATGATCAGCACGCTGAGGTCGGAGGCGGTGCTGTTGCGGGTGGCGTGCCAGGTGTCCATGTTGCCGTCGCTGGTGCCGGCGAAATGGCTGAGCGCGGTGCTGAAGTTGGTGCCCGAGTAGGTCGTCGTGCCCAGGTAGGCCAGCTGCAGGGTGACCTGCACGCCGCTGTTGGCGTAGCCCTGGTTGCTCTCGGCGATGGCGAGGTTGGCGAAGCCGGTGAGGTCGCCGATCGCGCTGGCCGCGGAACTGGAGACCAGCACGCCCACGCGGATCACCGTGTTGGCCTTGTCGGCGGACCCGGCCAGCGCTTCGAGGTCGAGCGGCTGGACCAGCTGCGGGCGGTAGTCGGCCGGGTGGTCGGGCGGCATGCGGGTGAGGTCGAGCCGGCTGAGCACGTGGCCGCCGCCGGCCAGCGGGCGCAGCTGGTAGACGTCCTCGCCGGCGCGGATGGTGCCGGTGAGCTTGTCGCCGTTGCGCACGATCAGGACCGAGGCGTCGGGCGCCTCGACCGCCTCCGTCTCGCCGAAGCGGCGCAGGCGCGCGGCGGGGTCGTCCAGCCCCTCGATGCGGCCCGACCAGACCACGGTGCCGTCGGGGTTCCGGTAGGCGTACTGCTGGTGCGCGCGGACGCTGCGGCCGGGCGCGAGCTGCAGGTCCAGCGCGGGGGTGGATTCGGCGAGGTGCGCGGCCTGCACGGCGACCGACTCGATGGTGTCGGTCGCCGGCTCGGCGCGGATCGCCGACAGCACGCGGTCGCTGCCCGCGGCCTTGGCCGCCGCGCCGTCGGGGACCAGCGACACCAGCAGGGGCGTCTGCGCCGCGGTCGCCGCGGCTGCGAATCCGGACAGGAGCAGGGTGGCGAGCAGGCGCCGCCTGATGACGCGAACGATCATGACGAACTCCTTGAAGGTGGGTGTCCCGCGTCGACGTCGCTGCGACGCGCGCCCAGGGTAGGGCTGCGCCGGCGCGGCGCGGTCCATTCAGCCTGGGCGGCCCAGGCCGATCGTCGGGACTGTGAGCGGCTTGCCGGAGCGTTTGTGACTGGCGTAGCGGATACCCGCGGGCCGGGCCCGGCCCGCGGCCTTCAGAGGCTGACCCACCAGCAGCCCATGTGGCGGCGCAGCGAGAGCACCGTGCGCCGGCGGGTGCCGTCCTGGCCGGCCTGCTCGATGCGCAGCGCCGTGGGCGTGCGGCGTGCGGCCGCGGCGGTAGCGGTGGCGTCGGGAGCGGCCGCCGCGGTGGGCGTCGCCGGCCACGGCTCGGCCGGCGTGGCGGCCGCGGGGCGCAGCGCGATGATGTCGATCAGCGGGCGCTGCACGATCAGTTCGAGCCGGTCCATGACCGCATAGCCGCCGCGGTGCGACATGCCGGCGAAGTGGTAGACCCCGCCGAGCCGGTTGGCGTCGCGGCCGTCGATCGCGGCGGTGACCTCGTGGACGAGGTCGCGCAGGTTGCGCGCGCAGCCGCGCTGGCCGCGGCGCGCGGCGCCTTCGGCGTCCGGCCGCCCGGTCGCCACCGCGCCGACGTCGCTGCAGCGCTTGTCGGTGTAGACGGTCACCCCGTCCGGGCCGCGGCAGCGGTTGATCTGCGACTGCGCGTGCGCCGGCCGGCAGGCCGCGAGGGCGGCGAGCGCCGCCAGCGTCGCGGCGGCGAGCGCCAGCAGCGGGGGCGGGGAGGCGGCCATGGCGGCAAGCCTAGCAGTTCGGCCGGCCGCGGCCTGTCGCGCGCGTCCCTAACGCAGGCGGGCGAGCACCGCCTGGGTCGGGCGGGCCAGGTTGAGGGTGTAGAAGTGCAGCGCCGGCGCGCCGCCGTCGATCAGGCGCCGGCACAGCGCGGCCACCAGGTCGGCGGCGAACTCGCGGACCGCCGCGGCGTCGTCGCCGTAGCCGGCCATGCGCTTGCCGATCCAGCGCGGGATCTCGGCGCCGCAGGCCTCGGAGAAGCGGCGCAGCTGGGCGAAGTTGCCGATCGGCATCACCCCGGGCACCACCGGCACCTCCACGCCGAGCCGGCGCGCGTCCTCGACGAAACGGAAGTAGGCGTCGGCGTTGTAGAAGTACTGGGTGATCGCGGCGTCGGCGCCGGCGTCCACCTTGGCCTTGAAGTGACGCAGGTCGGTCTGCGCGTCCTCGGCCTGGGGGTGGGTCTCGGGGTAGGCGGCCACCTCGATGCGGAAGTGGCCGCCGGTCTCGGCGCGGACGAAGGCGACCAGTTCGGCGGCGTAGCGCAGGTCGCCGGCGTGGCCCATGCCGGAGGGCAGGTCGCCGCGCAGGGCGATCAGGCGGCGGCAGCCGATCGCGCGGTAGAGCTTGAGCAGCTCGCGGATCTCCTCGCGCGTGCCGCCCACGCAGGACAGGTGCGGCGCCGCTTCGAAGCCGTGCTGCTGGTGCAGCCGGCGGACGGTCTCGGGCGTGTAGCTCAGCGTCGAGCCGCCGGCGCCGAAGGTGCAGGACACGTAGTCGGGCGCGTGCGCCTTCAGCCGCTCCGCGGCGCGGTCGAGCTGCGCGCGCTGCTCGTCGGTCTTGGGCGGGTAGAACTCGAAGCTGATCGGGATCATCGCGTGGCGTGGCTCGGGGCGTCTCCCGCATCATATCTCTTTATCGCGATGGATGTGTATTGCCATTGCCGCCGAACTGTCAACGCGTTGCAGCATGCGGGCCATACGATGCGTCGCGCCACCGCCCGGTGGCTTTCTTTTTTCCGGAACGCCGATGACCCCCCGCAGCATCCTCTCTCTGGCCATCGCCGGCGCGCTCTCCGTGGGCGCCGCCGGCAACGCAGTCGCCGAGGACGGCGACGCGCAGCGCAGGCAGGATGCCGTCGACACCCTGGACGCGGTGCAGGTCACCGCCAGCTACGGCTACCAGCCGGTGGACGTCAAGCGCGACAGCCCCACCATCGTCGATTCGGTGACCTACGACGACATCGAGGCGCCCACCGGCGACAACTCGATCGCCTCGATGCTGGTGCAGGTGCCGGGCGTCAGCGTCGAGAGCGACGGCGACGAGCCGCGCTACATCACCGTGCGCGGCATCTCCGCGGACCTCAACGTGACCACGCTCGACGGGCTGACGATCGCCACCACCGGCGAGAACGGCTCCGGCAGCCGGCGCGTCAACCTGCAGCTGATCCCCAGCGACATCTCCGAGCGCGTGGACGTGTTCAAGGCGTTCACCGCCGAGCAGGACTCGGCCGGCATCGGCGGCGCGATCGACATCGTCACCCGCTCCGCCTTCAACACCCCGAGCCCGTACTTCATGGTCGACGGCTACGGCATCTACTCCGACTTCGCCGGTCCCGAAGGCGAGAACAGCGGCGGCGCCACCAGGTCGCACTGGGGCAAGGGCCTGAAGACCGCGTTCTCCCGCCGCTTCGGCGCCGACGAGCAGTTCGGCCTGGTGTTCACCGCGCGCTACCAGGACCGGGTGCGCAACTCGAGCAAGATCTGGCACGACCAGCGCACCTTCTTCGACGACGAGGGCCGGACCATCGCCGCGCCCGACCCCGAGCTGGGATGGGACGGGCGCAACGCGCTGCCGCGGTTCTCCTACGGCGACTACAGCAACGTCATCACCAACAAGGGCGCTTCGGCGAAGTTCGAGTGGCGGCCGCGGCCGGACGTGACCTCGTTCCTGATGGGCTACCTGTACAACCGCCGCGAGTCGTCGACGATGAACGCCTCGGACGTGCAGGGCGACCCGAACGCGATCACCGACCGGACCGAGGACACCGGCACCGTGCGGGTGAACTACATCGACTCCCGGGTGCGCTACAACCAGTGGGACCGCACCGCCAGCGGCCTGACCACCGGCCTTGACTGGGACCTGGACGAACGCTCGACGCTGTCGCTGCGCGCGGGCTACACCCGGGAGGTCTACGAGGACCTGGAGACCTGGACGCGGGTGCGCAGCCTGCCCGGGGAGGCGATGTCCTTCACCTACCTGATGCGCGACCTGCCGCAGATGACCTCGTTCACCGGCGACCCGTTCGCCCGCAGCTACGTGCTCAACGGCGCCAGCAAGACCGACAACTACGCGCAGCAGAACGTGCTCGACACCCGCATCGACTACGCGTGGAACCTCGCGCCCGGCGCCACCGGCTTCGGCCTGAAGGCCGGCGCGAAGTGGACCCGCCTGCGCATCGGCCGCCACGTCGACAGCCTGCGGCCGTTCACCGGCGGCGACGTGACCGGCTACATGTACGACCCGGAGTACTCGCCCCACGGCAGCAACGGCCTGCGCATCCCCTGGCTGGACTACGACCGCTTCTGGAGCCAGGGCGTGCCGCCGATCGACGAGGACGCATCGGCGGAGTACAACGCGGTGAACCGCTACTACTACGAGGAGACGGTCGCCAACGGCTACCTGTCGCTGCACTACGCGACCGACGCCACGCGCTACATCCTGGGCCTGCGGCACGACCGCGCCGACTTCGACGGCTGGTCGCCGCGCACGGTCAACGGCGAGGTCAGCGACGCGTTCTCGCGGCCCTCCGGCGACTACGCGCACTGGCTGCCCTCCTTCAACGTCGTGCACGACCTCGACGAATCGTGGAAGCTGCGCGGCTCGTTCAGCCGCACCATCGGGCGCCCGACACCGGCGCAGATCGCGCAGCCCGAGACCGAGAACTGCGGCGAGGACTTCGTCGGCTGCTCGATCAGCCGCGGCAACCCGGAGCTGCGGCCGCGGCGGGCGAAGAACCTCGACCTCGCGCTGGAGCACTACTTCCCGGGCGGCGAGGCGCTGGTCGCGCTCACCGCGTTCCGCAAGGAGATCGCCGACGACATCTTCACCCTGACCACGGAGTGGGTGAACGACGGCGTCGAGTACCGCTCGCGGCAGCCGATGAACGCCGAGACCTCGGAGATCCAGGGCCTGGAGCTCGCGCTCGTCAACCGCGCGTTCGGCTTCCATCCCAACCTGGGCGCCTCGTTCAACGTCAGCCGGCTGTCGGGCGAGATGCGCTACGTGACCGACACCGTCGAGCGGCGGATCGACCGCCTGCTGTCGCAGCCGGACTGGATGGCCAACCTGACCCTGACCTACCGCATCCCGCCGATCGACGGCATGGTGCGGTTGTCGGCGAACTACCAGGACGACTACATGAGCGGCATCGGCGCCACGCCGTGGAACGACAAGTTCGCCGCCGGCCGGACCACCGTGGACCTGTCGATGTGGCATCGGCTGGGCGATCGCTGGACGCTGAAGTACGAGATCGACAACCTGTTCGATTCCTCGCCGGAATGGTTCCACGGCCGCGACGTGGGCGGCACGATCTCCCAGCGCGACGACTACGGGCAGGGCGTCTACGTCCACGCCATCTACGCCCTGTGATCCACGCCGCGGTGCCGCCTTCGCGGCGCCGCGGCCCGACCGGACATCCGCCATGCCCCACGACTTCCACCGCCGGCGCCTGCTGAAGGCGTTCGGCGCCGGCGCCGCCGCGGCGCTGCTCGCCCCGTTCCACCAGGCCTTCGCCGCCGCGCCGCGCAACCTGCTCGCCGACCCGCGCTTCGACGTCGATCCGTTCCAGCTCGGCGTCGCCTCCGGCGAGCCCGCCGCGGACGGCTTCGTGCTCTGGACCCGCCTCGCCCCGCAGCCGCTGGAGCAGGGCGGCGGCATGGTCATGCGGCCGATGGCCGTGGCCTGGGAGGTGGCCGAGGACGAGGGCTTCCGCCGCGTGCTGCGCCGCGGTAGCGCGCTGGCGCGCCCGGAACTGGGGCACTCGGTGCACGTCGAGGTCGACGGCCTGCCGCCGGGCCGCCCGTGGTGGTACCGCTTCCGCGTGGGCGACGCCACCAGCCCGGTCGGCCGCGGCGCGACGCTCCCGGACGCGGGCGCGCGCGTGGACCGCGTGCGCTTCGCCGTCGCCGGCTGCCAGCACTACGAGGAAGGCCACTACACCGCCTGGCGGCGCATCGCCGAGGAGCCGCTCGACTTCGTCTTCCACTACGGCGACTACATCTACGAGGGCCCGGACAACGGACCCGGCGAGCGACGCGTGAACGGCCGCCCGTTCGTGCCGCTGCGCCGCCACGTCGGCGGCGAGATCTACTCGCTCGACGACTACCGCCGCCGCTACGCGCTGTACCGCGGCGACCGCGACCTGCAGGCCGCGCACGCGGCCGCGCCGTGGTTCGTCAGCTTCGACGACCACGAGATCGACAACAACTGGGCCGCCGACCGCGACCAGGACGGCACCCCGCCCGAACTGTTCCTGCTGCGCCGCGCCGCCGGCTTCCAGGCCTTCTACGAACACATGCCGCTGCGCCGCCGTTCGCTGCCCACGCCGCAGGGCCACATGCGGATGTACCGCCGCGCGGCCTGGGGCGACCTGCTGACCACGCACTTCCTCGATACCCGCCAGTACCGCAGCGACCAGATCAACGGCGACCGCGACGGCCCGCTCGGCGAGGCCGCGCTGGCGCCGGAGCGCACGATGCTCGGCGCGCAGCAGGAAGCCTGGCTGCACGAGGGCCTGCGCCCCGACGGCCAGTGCTGGCACGCCATCGCCCAGCAGGTCGGCCTGGCCAACCTGGCCATGCGCCACCGCGACAGCGGCGAGATCATCCATTCCACCGACCAGTGGGGCGGCTACCTCGCCGCCCGCCGCCGCCTGCTGGGCCGCATCCGGGAGGCGGGCATGACCAACGTCGTGACCGTCAGCGGCGATGCGCACCGCCATTTCGCCAGCGACCTGGTGCACAACAGCGGCGAGGGCGCGCCGGTCTCCTGCGAGTTCCTCGCCACCTCGGTCACCTCCGGGTCGGACGGCATCGGCGAGGACGACGACTTCCACCGCAACACCCGCAGCCTCAACCCGCAGCTCAAGGCCATGACCGACAAGCGCGGCTACGTGCTCTGCGACGTGACCCGCGACGCCTGGCGCGGCGACCTCAAGGTCCTCGACCGGGTGATGGTGCCCGACGCGCCGGTACGCACCTTCGCCAGCTTCGTCGTCGAACCCGGCCGGCCGGGCCTGCAGGCCGCCTGAGGGCCGGAGGAGCGCGCACGCGCGCGACCGGCGCGCGGTGTCGCCTGGCCGCGTCCGCGTTGGCGACCTTCCCCGTCGGGCGCTACCCTGGCGGCGTACCTCCACGCGCGCCCCCATGTCCATCGTCCTGACGCCCTTCGCCCGCGCCCGACTGTTCCCGCAGCCGCCGCGCGTGAACACGATCCGCGACTGCGGGCCCGACGAGTTCGAGCGCCGCCTCAACGACGAGCCGCCGCTGAAGGCGCTCGACGGCTATGCGCCGTTCTGCAGGCTGCACGTGCACCGCAACTGGACCTCGACGCGCTGCCTGACCGTGCCGGTCACCGACGACAACCGCCACCGGCTGCGCTCGGCCTACGAGGCGCGCACGCCCGACGAGCTGCCGGTGCTGGTGCGCTGGTTCGAGGGCGTCGAGGCGCCGGTCGCCGACTACCTGGTGGCCATCCTCTACGACGCTGCGCAGCTGGCGAAGGAGGGCGCCCCGATCGAGGCCGACTGGGGCATCGTCGGCTGTCTCTACACCGCCGGGCCGGAGGGACTGCCGATGGCGCCGATCACCATGATGCGCAACGCGCTGGGCGTGGAGGAGGGCGGCTCGGGCGTCCCGCTGGACCGCGAGGCCTACCGGCGCAGCGTGGCGTTCTGGGAGGCCAACGCGAACTGGCGGCCGTAGCGCCGGGGCGCCTGCCGCGGCGCTGGGGCGCTTCCGGCGCGGCGGCGGGGAGCGCCCCGTCGTCGATCCGGGGTACGGTCTCGCCTCGCCATCCCGTCTAGGTATCGGATGGGCATCGCGACGAGCGGATCCGCACGCCGCCGGCGCTGTCCCGACACGCTTGTCTCGCGGCTTCGGGTGATCTACACATGGGGCAATCTTCGACCGGCGCGCTCACCAGCATGGCCAACGGGCCCGACGATCCGCCGGACCTGCCGCCGCGGGCGTCCGAGGCGCCGGACGCGCCCGCCCCGCGGCGGTTCGACAGCTTCCTCGCGCAGCAGTATGCGGGGCTGGTGACGTTCCTGCGCCGCCGTACCGTCAGCGAGCAGGATGCCGAGGACGCCGCGCAGGAGAGCATGGCCAGGCTGCTGCGCTACCGCGAGTCCGAGCCGGTCAGCGCGTGGAAGCCGCTGCTGTTCCGCATCGCCACCAACGTGGCCAACGACCAGCTGCGGCAGGCGCAGACGCAGCGGTACAGGGCGCACGTGCCGCTGGAGGAGCAGGACCTGGCCGCCGTCGGCGAGGGCGGCGAGCCCACGCCCGAGCAGCGCCTGGCCGACCGGCGCCAGCTGGAGCTGGTGCTGGCCGCCATCCGCAACCTGCCCGAGAAGTGCCGCCACGTCTTCCTGCTCAGCCGTTTCCACGGCCTGAGCAACCACGCGATTGCGCTGCGCTGCGGCATTTCCGTGCGCATGGTCGAGAAACAGATCACCAAGGCCCTGGCCGCCTGTCGGGACAGGGTACGGGACTACGGCGCATGAACGTCTCTGGTGGCATGACGCCCGCCCAGCCCGGTTCCGATGCGATGGCCGAAGCCGAACGCTGGTTCGCGCGGCTGAGGACCAGCAGCTGCACGGCCGCCGAGCGCGCGGCGTTCGAGCGCTGGCTGGGCGATGCGGAGCATGCCGCCGCCTACGCGCGGACCGAACGGCTGTGGGAAGAGATCGGGCGGCTCGCCGGCGACCCGGAACTGGACGCGCTGTCCGCGCAGGCCCTGCGCGCCACCGATCCGCGCTGGCGGCGGTCCCGTCCGGGCTGGCGCATGCCGCTGGCGATGGCCGCCGCGGTGGCGGCGTGCGCGGTGGCGCTGGGGCTCGCGCTCGGCATGTTCGATCGCGAGCCGCCGCCGGTCGTCTACGCCACCGGCCCGGGCCAGCGCGAGACCGTGCGGCTCCAGGACGGATCGCAGCTCCTGCTCAACATCGACACCGCCGTGGCCGTGCGCATGACCGGCCGCGGGCGCACGGTCACGCTGGAGCGCGGCGAGGCCGTGTTCGGCGTCGCGCACGACCCCAAGCGTCCTTTCCGGGTGCAAGCGGGCGACGGCACCGTGACCGCCCTGGGCACCCGCTTCCAGGTGCGCCGCGATCCGGCGCGGGTCACCGTCACCCTGCTCGAAGGCCGGGTGGCGCTGGAACGCCCGGACAGCGGCGAGCGCAGGCAGCTGGTGCCGGGCGACCAGGCCATCTACGCCGACGGGGGGACGCCCGTCGCCCTGCGCATGGTCGATACCGAGGTGATCAGCAGCTGGACGCGCGGACGCCTGCTGTTCCGCGCCACGCCGCTGGCGGAGGTGGTGGCGGAAGTGAACCGCTACGCCGGCACGCCGCTGCGCCTGGAAGACCCGGCGCTCGGCGCGCTGCCCGTCAGCGGCACCTTCCCCATGGGCGACAGCGAGTCGGTCGCCCTCGCGCTGCAGGCGCTGCTGCCGGTGCGCATCGAGCAGGGCGAAAGCCGGATCGACCTGCATCGCGATTGATCCGCAGCCGCCGCGACGATCGGGGTTCGGTCCCGGCGCGAAAGCCCGTCTTGTCTGGTGAAGCCGCCGCGCAGCGCGGCGCCGCCACCGTGACATCGCATCGCGCCCATGCGGCGCCGTGCCGTCACCCACCGCATCACGGGCACGCCCAGGGGAAACGCCACCGATGACCGCTTCTTCGTTCCGCACCCGCAGCGGACTCACGCGACTGCTGCTGTCCGCCGCGCTCGCCGCGGCGTTGCCGACCGGCCCCGCGCTGGCGCAGGCCGCGCCCGCGCCGCAGCCCATCGACATTCCCGCCGGCAGCCTCGCGCAGGCGCTGGACCGGCTGGGCGAACAGACCGGGGTGCTGATCACCTACGAGCCCGGGCTGGTGCAGGCGCTCGATGCGCCGCGCGTGTCCGGGCAGCTCGCGCCGGGCGAAGCGCTGCGTCGCCTGGTGCAGGGGTCCGGCATCGAGGTGGAGGCCGTCAACGGCAGGACGTTCGTCCTCAAGCGCGCGTCCGCCGCGCCTGCGAAGCCGGGCCCGGAAACGTCCCTCGCGCCCTCGGCCGCGTCCGAGGTGAAGGACCTGGGCGCGATGGTCGTCACCGGGACGCGCATCCGCGGCGGCGTGGCGCCATCGCCGGTGATCTCGATCGGCTCGGAGCGGATCAGGCAGGAGGGCTTCACCGACCTCGGCGAGGTGATCCGCAGCATCCCGCAGAACTACGCCGGCGGGCAGAACCCGGGCGTGACCGCGGGCGCGGGCGGCGGCGGGTTCTACAACCAGAACGTCACCGGCGGCTCCGCCGCGAACCTGCGCGCGATGGGGCAGGACGCCACCCTGACCCTGATCAACGGCCGGCGCATGTCGTACGGCGGCTACGACCAGGCGGTCGACATCAGCGCGATCCCGGTCGAGGCCGTGGAGCGCATCGAGATCGTGACCGACGGCGCGTCGGCGATCTACGGTTCCGATGCCGTCGCCGGCGTCGTCAACGTCATGCTCAAGCGCGATTTCGACGGCCTGGCGGTCGGCGCGCGCTACGGCGACTCGGCCCAGGGCGGCCTGGCCACCCGCGAGTACGTCGCCACCGCGGGAACGACCTGGTCGACCGGCGGGCTGATCGCGACGTGGAAGAAGTCCGACAACGATCCGATCTACTCGGACCAGCGTGACTACTCGCACGGCATGTTCGATCACACCACGCTCTACCAGGGGAGCGACCTGCGCAGCGGGTTGCTCAGTGCGCACCAGTCCCTGGGGGACCGCGTCGAGCTGCAGCTGGACGCGCTCAGGACCGAGCGCGACAAGCTCACGGAGTTCGGCTACCAGGCCGTCTACTACCGGTATCCGACCGAGACGACGACCGATCTGATCGCCCCCAGCCTGATCCTGTCCCTGCCCGGGGACTGGACGCTCAGCGCCAGCGCGGCCCTGGGCAGGGACAAGACCGAGTTCCGCTCGATCGGGCAGAACCGGGCGACGGGCGAGATCTCGCTGGACCGCCCCTTCCGCTACGCCAACGAGAGCCGGCTGTACGAGGTCGGCGCCGAAGGCCCGCTGTTCGCCGTGCCCGCGGGCGACGCGCGCCTGGCCGTCGGCGCGGGCCAGCGCGACAACGAGTTCGTGTACCTGTACCAGCAACGGGTCGCGGCCGACGGCGAAGAGAGCAGCCGCTTCGCCTACGCCGAACTGGATATCCCGCTCGTCGGCCCCGGGCAGCACGTCACCGGCGTCGATCGGCTCGGGCTGACCGCGGCGATACGCGGCGAGGACCACGACAGCTACGGCCGGGTGACCACGCCCAAGCTCGGGCTGATCTATTCGCCCGGCGCCGACCTCACCCTGAAGGCGTCCTGGGGCAAGTCCTTCAAGGCGCCCACGCTCTACCAGCGCTACATCGGCCAGGGCGGCTATCTCTACCCCGCGACGACCTTCGGAGGCCCGGCCGGTGCCACCGCGCTGTACATCAACGGCGGGAACCCCGATCTGCAGCCGGAGCGGGCGCGCACCCTGAGCGCGTCGGTCGCGTTCCATCCCGAGGCGTTGCCGGGACTGGAGACGGAGCTGACCTGGTTCCACGTCGACTACACCGAGCGCATCACCCAGCCGATCATCACTTCCAGCCAGGCGCTGCTCGATCCCGTGTTCGAGGGCTTCATCCACTACGACCCGACGCCCGAGGCGCAGGCCGCGCTCATCGCCAGCCTGTTCGAGTTCGCCAACTACACCCCCGGGCCCTACGACCCGGCGAACGTGCTGGCGATCATCGACAACCGCTTCGTCAATGCGTCGCAGCAGAAGATCGAAGGCGTGGATCTTTCCGCGACCTACCGGATCGACCTCGCCGCGAGCCGGCTGACGATCCGCGGCGCGGTCAGCTGGCTCGACAGCGAGCGCGCCCTCACCTCGACCTCGGGCTATTCCGCGGCGAGCGACATCCTGTTCTACCCGGCCAGGATCGCCGGCCGCCTGGGCGCGGTCTGGAGCGCCGGCGGGTTCACCGCCTCGCTGTTCGGCAACTACAGGAGCGGCGTGACCGACACCGTGAACGAAAGCAGGGGCGCTTCCTTCACCACCTTCGATACGACGTTGCGCTACGAGATCGCTGGTGACCGGGGCATCCTCGCCGACATGGCGTTCGAGCTCTCGGCGCAGAACCTCCTCGACCGCGATCCTCCGCTGTATGCGTTGACCACGCTGAGCGACGCGCCATACGACTCGACGAACTACTCCGCGATCGGCCGGTTCCTGAGCCTGTCCGTCTCCAAACGGTGGTGATCGAGCGCTGGTGATGTGGCGGCGGCGGCCGGGGCGCCTCGCTCCGGCGTTCCCCGCCGCGGGACGCTCCGCGCGTCGAGAACGATGACGAGAGCCTGCATGAACGATCGACTGGGTACCGTGTTCCGATCCTTCCTGATCGCCTCGTGCTGGCTGGCTGCCGGCGCGGCCTGGTCGCAGGAGCCGCCGCGAGCGCCGGACCCCGGCCAGGGCGACGGCGATCCCCCGGGCGCGCAGGCCGGCCTGCCGCTCGTGCCGACCCGCACCGTGGAGTTCACTACCGGCACGGGAACCTGGATGTCGCTCGACGTTTCCCCGGACGGGCGCACGATTGTCTTCGACATGCTGGGCGATCTCTACACCCTGCCCATCGAGGGCGGGCGCGCGACGCCGCTCACCCGGGGCCCGGCCTACGATGCGCAGCCGCGCTACTCGCCGGACGGGCGCCGGATCGTGTTCGTCAGCGACCGCGCAGGCTCGGAGGACGTGTGGCTGATCGGCGCGGACGGGCGCGACCCGCAGCCGGTCACCCGCGATCCCTACAGCCGCTTCATCTCCCCCGGCTTCACGGCGGATGGCCAGTCCATCCTGGTGTCGAGGGCCGCGCCGCAGACCTATGCGCGCTCGATCGAGCTCTGGCTCTACCACCGCGCCGGCGGCAAGGGCATCGCGGTGCTGCCGACCGAGTCCGCGCCCAACGCGCCTCCCGACGAGTGGAACAACGCGGTGGGCGCCACCGCGTCCCCGGACGGGCGCTTCTTCTACTACGCCTACGCGCGCGGCAACAGGACCAACTTCTCGGTCTCGGCGGGCACGCTCAAGTCCATGCCGTACTGGCAGATCAGGCGGCGCGACCGGCAGAGCGGGCAGGAGACCACCCTCACCTCCGCGCAGGGCAGCGCGATGCGCCCGGTGCTGTCCCCGGACGGCCGCTGGCTGGCCTACGCGACACGCCGCCACGCGCTCACCGAGCTGCGATTGCGCGATCTGCGCACAGGCGATGAGCGTCGCCTGATCGCCGGCGTGCAACGCGACGACCAGGACTCCTTTTCGCCCAACTCGGACCTGTTGCCGGGATATGCCTTCACCCCCGACGGCGGGTCGATCGTCGCGGCCTACGACGGCAGGATCCATCGCATTTCGATGGCCGACGGCACCGCACAGGCGATTCCGATGGAGGTGCAGGTCTCGCAGGCGCTGGGGCCGTCCATCGAGGTGCAGGCCCGGGTCGCCGACGGGCCGGTCGTGGCGCGCATCGTGCAGCGCCCCGCGCTGTCTCCCGACGGCCGCCGGCTGGCGTTCACGGCCTTCGGGCAACTGTACCTGCAATCGTGGCCCAGCGGCGTCCCCAGGCAGCTGACCGATGGCGCCACGGGCGGCTACCAGCCGGCCTGGTCGCCGGACGGCCGCTGGCTGGCCTACGTCACCTGGTCGGGCACGCAGGGCGGGGCGTTGTGGAAGCGGCGCGCCGATGGCGCCGGCGATCCGATCCGGCTGACCCACGACGGGGGCTACTACCGCGATCCGGCCTGGTCGCCGGACGGCGAGCGACTGATCGCACTGCGCATGTCGCGGCACGATTTCCTGGGGCGGTACGCCGACCTCATGGAGATGGGCGCGGCGGATGGGGACGGGCACGGGCATGCCGTCGAGGACGCGCGGGCCGACGAGCAGGCCTCGACCGGCCCGGACCTGGCGTGGATCGACGGCGACGGCGGCGGGGTGCGGATCCTGGGGCGCGCCGACGGCCTGACGCGTCCGCACTTCGGTCCGGATCGTCAGCGCGTCTTCTTTTCCGGCGTGCCGGGCAACAGCCTGGTCTCGATGCGGCTGGACGGCAGCGACCGGCGCACCCACCTGCGCGTCACCGGCGCGGCGGTCGGCAGCGAGTACGGCCGCGACGACAGGTCGACCACCCTGCTCAGCCCGGACGGCCGCCATGTGCTGGCGCGCTACCGCAACCGCGCCTATCTGCTGCCGATGTCGTGGACCGGGCTCGGCGCGCCGCTGGCGATCGACCTGGCGCAGTCTCCGCTGCCGCTGCGCGCTCTGGAACGGCTGGGCGCCGACGACATCGCCTGGACGCCCGAAGGCGCCGAGGCGACCTGGGTGCTCGGCAACACGCTGTTCCGGGCGGCGGCTGCGGACGTCGAGATGCGCGACGGCGCGACCAAGGCGGTCGATCCGAAATCGACGGCGATCGAGGTGCGGCGGCCGCGCGAGCATCCGCACGGCGCGGTCGTCCTCAGCGGGGCGCGGGTCGTGTCGATGCGCGGGGACGAGATCGTCGAGGACGCCGACCTGCTGGTCGTCGACAACCGCATCGCCGCGCTCGGGGAGCGCGGCAGCATCGCGATCCCGGCAACGGCGGAGCGCATCGACGTGTCGGGCGCGACCATCGTGCCCGGCTTCATCGACCTGCACCCGCACCTGATGCAGCAGCGGCGCGGCGTGCTGGACATGGAAAACTGGCCGATGGCCAACTACCTGGCCTACGGCGTCACCACCGGCCGCGATCCGCAGACCCAGACGGTCGACGCCTTCGTCTACGAGGACCTGGTCGAGACCGGCGACATCCTGGGCCCGCGCTCGGTCTCGACCGGGCCGGGCATCTTCAGCACCAGCGCGTTCGCCTCGTTCGACGATGCCCTGGACATGGCAACGCGCTACAGGGACTACTACCGGGTCTCCACGATCAAGTCGTACCTGGTCGGCAATCGCCGGCAGCAGCAGTGGATGGTGGCGGCCGCGAAGCGGCTCGGCCTGATGGCCACCACCGAGGGCGGCAGCGATTTCCGCATCGGCCTGACCGAGTCGCTGGACGGATTCAGCGGCCACGAGCACGTCCTGCCGTACGCGCCGCTCTACGACGACGTGGTGCAGCTGTACGCGAGGTCGGGGAGGGTCTACACGCCCGCGGTGCTGATGACCTACGGTGCGCCGTTCCTGCAGGGCTTCGCGCCCTACCTGCAGCAGGCGGGCCTGTACGACGACGAGAAGATCAACCGCTTCTACCCGCCCGGGATGCTCGAGCGCAGGAAGTACGGGAGCTACTGGAGTCCGCCGGAGGAGAGCTACACGCGGCCCCTGGCGGAGGCCGCGGTGGCGATATCGAAAGCCGGTGGGCGGGTGTGCGTCGGCAGCCATGGCGACTTCATGGGCCTGGGCTACCACTGGAATCTCTGGGTGCTGGTCGAAGGCGGAATGACCGCGCATGAGGCATTGCGGGCGGCCACGCTGTGCGGGGCGACGGCCCTGGGCTACGGGCAGGACCTGGGCAGCCTGGAGCCGGGCAAGCTCGCCGACCTGATCGTGCTCGACCGCAACCCGCTGGACGACATCCGCCATGCGAGCGCGATCCGCTACGTCATGAAGGACGGCCGGCTCCACGACGGCGACACGCTCGACGAAGTCTGGCCGCGCACCACGGCCTTCCCCGAGCCGTGGTGGAGCGAGGCCCGATGACCGTGTCGCCGGCGCTGCGAGCGCCGCCCGCAGGGGGCGGCAAGCGATCCGTCGCGACATCGCCGGCCCGTTCCCGCACTCCGCATTCCGTGCAGCCGCACAGGCACCGAGAGGCCAGATCATGTCCAGTCCATACCGGCGCCCCGGCGCGCTGTCCCGTCGCGATCTCCTGCTCGGCCTCGCGAGCTGCGCGGCCGCCGGCGTGGCGTCGCGCGCGATCGGCGCCGACGGCGCATCGTCCGCGGCCACGTTCGCCGGTGGCGCGGACCGTCCGGCGATCGGCGCCGACGGGCTTCGGCCCTACGCCTGGTCCGACGCCCTGAAGCGCTCCGACGTCGTCAGGGCCGAGGTGTCGGCCAAGGGCGATGTCGCCCTGGTGATCGTTCGCCCCCTGGGCGATGCGGGCCCGCATTTCGACATGCAGAGGCCGGCGCTGGTGAAGCGCGGCGAGGTCTGGCTGTGCGATCCCGATCTGTCCGCTTGCCGCAGGCTGGAACTGGACGATCGATGGGTCTGGTCGGCGATGTTCTCGCCCAGCGGCCGACAGCTGGCGGCGCTGACCACCGGCGGCGATGGCCGGGTCGGCCTGGTGGTCTGGGACGTGGCCGGCCGCAGGCCCACGCTGCACGAGCGCGTCAACGTCGACATCCACGGCAGGCTCAGGACCGTCGGCCGCGAGGACCAGGCGCCCAGCTTCGCGCAGTTGCCGCTGCCGTTCGTGTGGATGGGCGAGGAGCGCATCCTGTTCATCGCCGCAGGCCAGGACGAGACGCCCTTCGACGAGCTGGCGGGGCCGTCCTCGGCGTCGATCTACGCGCGGCTGCGCGGCCGGACGTTCGGCGGCGAGCGGTCCGTGCGCACCTGGACGCCGCAAGGTACGACCTGCTTCGCCGGCCGGCGGCTGATGGCGCTGGAGCCGGATACGGGGGCCATGTCGTCGCTGTACACCGGAGACATCCGCGGGGTTTCGCTGTCGGGCGATGCGCGATGGGCCGCGATCCTGCGGGCGGACGGGCGCGTGGCGATCGACCCGGCGGCGCGCCAGCAGGCCCCGCTGCGGTTCACCGGCGCGACCGACGACCCCATGGTGTCGTGTGCGCTGGCCCTCGTCCGGCTGGACGGCGGCGCGTCCTTCGACGTGGCCGGCTTCGCGACCGTCGGCAACGCGGCACCGAGCCGCCTGCCGGTGTGGTCGCACGATTCGCGACGCGTCGCGGCGGCCTCGCGGCTGAGCTATTCGCCCGCCGTCGCCACCGGCGACGACGCCTGCTGGGAAGTCGACGTCGCGACCGGATCGGCCAGGCACTGGGCGGCGGAATCCGCGGTCGACGCCGAGTTCGTCGCCGCACTCGCCGCGGCCAATCCGACCGCGGATGTCGAGACCGTGGTGAACGCGAGACAGCCGGTGACCCATCCGCCAACGAGAACCGTGGGCCAGATGTCCGCGCAGGCCTGGGCGATCGCGCCCGGTCTGGTCGCCAAGTGGGTCGGGAACTCGTTGAGCCTGGTGCGCGGGGCGCGCGAACGCCTGGTGAGCGATGCGTGCCGCAGCGTGGCCTCGCCCGTGATGCAGTCCGGCGAGGGCTGCTTGATCGTCGCGACACGGGAGGACGGCCGATTCGAGGCGATCGCCGTCGCGGGCGAGGGCCACCGCACGCATCCCATCGAGACGCCGGTCGGCGCCGTGCTGCTGAACGCGACCGCGGACGGGCGCGTGCTATTCAAGCACCACGCCCACGAGGCCAGCAGGCTGCTGGTCTCCGCGCCGGGCGGCCCCGCGCAGGCATCGCCGTTCGTGCTCAACCGCCACCTCGCCGAAGTACGGCGCCCGCGCGCCCGCGAGGTCGAGCGGACGACCGCGGACGGCGAGCGCCTGACCGGCATCCTGATGACGCCGACCGGCGGGTCCTCCGGCGCCGCTTCGCCCGTCGTCCTGTGGGCGTACCCGGACTCGACACCGTCGCTGGACAGCTGGCTGACCCGGATCAACGACGATGCCGCGGTGGTCTATCCGTTCCAGCACCTGCTGGCGCAGGGCTTCGCGGTGTTCCTGGCGCCGCTGCCCATGAAGGAGCGGCCGGAGGATGCCGATCCGCTCGACTACGTCTCGGGCCTGATCCTGCCCTGGCTGGACGTGCTCGACCGCCAGCCGGAGGTGCTGCCGGGACAGTACGGATTCTGGGGGCATTCCGACGCCGGCTTCGCGGCCCTGGCGCTGCTGGCGACGACCGATCGCTTCAAGGCGATCGCCGCCGCGTCGACCTTCCCGGACCTGGCGCAGACGACGTACTCGGCGCGCCTGCCGTACCAGACGCTGGACTGCGCCGCCCACCTGATCCAGACCGACCGGTTCTATTACGAAGCGGCTGACCAGCGCTACCGCGTCGGCGGCAACCTGTGGACCCGCAGCGAGCGCTGGGTCGCCAACAGCGCCCTGTTCCGTCTGGAGCGGGCGGTCACGCCGACGCTGCTGATGGTGGGCGAGTACGATGCCGCGCCGCGGCCGATGGAGCAGGTCTACTCGGTCCTGCACGGCAAGGGCGTACCGGTGGAGCTCGCCTACTACTGGGGCGAAGGCCACGTGATCTCGAGTCCCGGCAATCTCCACGACCTGTGGACCCGCAGCGAGCGGTTCTTCAGGCGGCATCTCCAGGTCGCTGCGCGTTCGTGACGATGGCGCGTGCGCGCCCCGTTGCGGCAAGCGCGGCCGATCGCGAGGCGCGGCTGCCGTAAAACGAAGCGGGCGCCCGAGGGCGCCCGCTTCGCATGCGCCGGCCGGCCGGCCGCTCAGTACCGGTAGTGCTCCGGCTTGAACGGCCCTTCCACCGGCACGCCGAGGTAGTCGGCCTGGTCCTTGGTGAGCCGGGTCAGCTTCACGCCGATCTTCTCCAGGTGCAGGCGCGCCACTTCC
>NZ_JAIWPR010000074.1 GCF_021191635.1 Alterluteimonas quercicellularis | reverse complement strand
CCTTGAATTCACCGCCGAAACGCTCCGCGCCCACCTTCGTCAGCGCCGCCGTCAGCGTCGTCTTGCCGTGGTCCACGTGACCGATCGTGCCCACGTTCACGTGGGGCTTGGTGCGCTCGAACTTACCCTTGGCCATGGTTGCGTGTCTCGAATGAACAGTTGATTTGGATTGCCGCGAAAAGTGGTGCTCACGAATGGAATCGAACCATCGACCTCCTCCTTACCAAGGAGGTGCTCTACCGACTGAGCTACGTGAGCACTGAGTTGTTCCGTTCCTTCTCGCCGCCTGCGGCGACCGGCGTTCCGGGTGCCGCGCCCGCCGCGTCCTGCGTCGGGGTGGATCGAGTCGCCTGGCGGCGGGTGCCCAATGGAGCGGGAGACGGGAATCGAACCCGCACCATCAGCTTGGAAGGCTGAGGTTCTACCATTGAACTACTCCCGCTTCGGCGGACTTCCTGCTGCACCGGCCGCGGTGGACTGCCGCCGGCTTGTATCGGATCGTTCCGACCCCCGCAGGCCTTGCAGCCGGCCCGCAGGTGTTGCGTTGGTGGAGGGAGGTGGATTCGAACCACCGAAGGCGTAAGCCAGCAGATTTACAGTCTGCCCCCGTTGGCCGCTTGGGTATCCCTCCGGCGAATCGAAACCGGTGAAAACAGCCCGCGATTTTCGCCCCTTCCGGGGGCGCTGTCAACGCATCCCGGCGTCGGATGGATGGACCGGGGCGCCCGCGCGGGAGCGCGACAGTGTACGCCCCGCCGCCGGCCGCGCCCAGGCCCGGCGACGCCGGGCTCAGACGTTGAAGCGGAAGTGCAGCACGTCGCCCTCCTGGACGCGGTACTCCTTGCCCTCCAGGCGCAGGCGGCCGGCGTCGCGGGCGCCCGCCTCGCCGCGGTACTTCACGAAGTCGTCGAAGGCGATCGTCTCGGCGCGGATGAAGCCCTTCTCGAAGTCGGTGTGGATCACCGCCGCGGCCTGCGGCGCGGTGGCGCCGGCCTTGACCGTCCAGGCTCGCACCTCCTTGACGCCGGCGGTGAAGTAGGTCTGCAGGCCCAGCAGCCGGTAGGCGGCGCGGATCACCCGGTTCAGGCCGGGCTCGTCCAGGCCCAGGTCCTCCAGGAAGGCGTCGCGGTCGGCGTCCTCCAGCTGGGAGAGCTCCTCCTCGATCGCCGCCGAGACCGGCACCACCTCCGCGCCCTCGCCCAGCGCTCGCTCGCGCACCGCCTCCAGCAGCGGGTTGTCGCGGAAGCCGTCCTCGAGCACGTTGGCCACGTACATCACCGGCTTGAGGGTGAGCAGGAACAGGTCGCGCACCAGCGCGCGCTCATCGGCGTCCAGGCCGGCGGCGCGGGCGGGCGTGCCGTCGGCCAGCGCCTTCTGCAGCTTTTCCAGCACCGGCTTGCGCGCGATGGCGTCCTTGTCGCCGCCCTTGGCGGCGCGCTCGGCGCGCTGCAGCGCCTTCTCCACCGACTCCAGGTCGGCCAGCGCCAGCTCGGTGTCGATGGTGTCGATGTCGGAGATCGGATCGATCTTGCCGGCCACGTGCACGATGTCGCCGTGCTCGAAGCAGCGCACCACGTGCGCGATGGCGTCGACCTCGCGGATGTGGGCCAGGAACTTGTTGCCCAGCCCCTCGCCGCTGGCGGCGCCGGCGACCAGGCCGGCGATGTCGACGAACTCCACCGCGGTCGGGACCACCCGCTCGGGCTTGACGATCTCGGCCAGCTCGCCCAGGCGCGGATCGGGCACCGGCACCACGCCGACGTTGGGCTCGATGGTGCAGAACGGGAAGTTGGCCGCGGCGATGCCCGCCTTGGTCAGCGCGTTGAAGAGGGTCGACTTGCCCACGTTGGGCAGGCCGACGATGCCGCATTTGATGCCCATGTACAGATCCGGGAATGGAGAATCGGGAATCGGGAATCGTGCAGCAGGAGCGTCCTGCTGTTCCGATTCCCGATTCCCCATTCCCTATTCCCTGCTCGTGTGCAGCTTCGTCATCGCGTCCATGTAGTTGCCCGAGACCGCGAGGGGCAGCGCGTCCAGGGCGTCGTCGACGGCGCGGCCGATCAGGATGTCGTCGTCGGCGCCGGCGCGGCCCAGCACCCAGGGCGTGACCTTGTCCTTGCTGCCGGGATGGCCGATGCCCACGCGCAGGCGGTGGAAGCGACCGTGCCCGAGCAGGCGCATGATGTCGCGCAGCCCGTTCTGGCCGCCGTGGCCGCCGTCGAACTTGAGCCGCGCCACGCCCGGCGGCAGGTCCAGCTCGTCGTGGGCGACCAGGGTCTGCTCCGGCTCGATCTTCCAGAAGCGCTGCGCGGCGAGGACCGACTTGCCGGAGAGGTTCATGAAGGTGGCGGGCTTGAGCAGCCAGACCGGACGGCCGCCGATGTCGGCGCGCGCGGCCTCGCCGAACAGCTTGGCCTCGACCCCGAAGCGACCGCCGAAGCGCTCGGCCACGGCGTCCGCGAAGCGGAACCCGGCGTTGTGCCGGGTCCGCGCGTGTTCCGGGCCGGGATTGCCCAGCCCGACGATCAGTCGCAATCCGTCCATCGCAGGGACCGGCGGGCGCGCCTGCGGCGCGCCCGCGCGGGGGTCACTCGCCCTTGCCGGCATCGGCCTCGGCGTCGCCCTCGGCCGGCTCCTCCGGCTCGGCCTCGACGCGGCCGTGGCGCGCGATCACCACCGCCAGGTCGTGCTCCTTGCCCAGCTTCAGCTCCGGCAGCTCGACGCCGGCCGGCAGCTTCAGGTCGGACAGGTGGATCGACTGGCCCACTTCCAGCGCGCCGAGGTCGACCTCGATGAACTCCGGCAGGTCCTTCGGCAGGCAGCTGACCTGCACCTCGTTGAGCTCGTGGGTGACCACCACGTCGGCGGCCTTGCCGGCCGGCGAGCCCTCCTCGTTGAGGAAGTGCAGCGGCACCGACGCGCGCAGCGTCTCGTTGTCGCTCACGCGCTGGAAGTCCAGGTGCATGATCTGCTGCTTGTACGGGTGGCGCTGCATGTCGCGCAGCAGCACCTTCTGCACGTCGCCGTTGAGGCTCAGGTCCAGGATCGAGGAATAGAACCACTCGTTCTGGCTGGCCAGCCAGACCTTCTCGTGGTCGAGCTGGATGTTGACGGGAGCGAGCTCGCCGCCGTAGACGATGGCCGGGATCTTGCCCGCAAGGCGGAGGCGGCGGCTCGCACCCTTCCCCCCGTCCTCGCGGCGCTCGACCGAGATTTCATGATTCGACATGTTGTGTCACTACCTTCGTTGATGATCCGCCTCGCGGCGGTTTGGGCGACTCCCCCGCGACCAGGGAAGTCGGTTGAAAAAACCGGGAAACGGGAATCGGGAATGGGGAATCGGAAAAGCAGACAGGTCGCCTCTAACGATTCCCGATTCCCGATTCCCGGCCCCTAATCCACATACAGCGAGCTGACCGATTCGCCGAAGGCCACGCGGCGGATGGTCTCGGCCAGCAGTTCGGCCACGCTGAGCTGGCGGATCTGCGCGCACTGGCGCGCGGCGGCCGACAGCGGGATGGTGTCGGTGACCACCAGTTCGTCGAGCTGCGAGCGGGTGATGTTCTCGATCGCCGCGCCCGACAGCACCGGGTGGGTGCAGTAGGCCACGACCTTGGTGGCGCCGTTGTCCTTCAGCGCCGCCGCGGCCGCGCACAGGGTGCCGGCGGTGTCGACGATGTCGTCCACCAGCACGCAGGTCTTGCCCTCGACGTCGCCGATGATGTTCATCACCGTGGCGACGTTGGCGCGCGGGCGGCGCTTGTCGATGATCGCCAGGTCCGCGTCGTCCAGGCGCTTGGCGATGGCGCGCGCGCGCACCACGCCGCCCACGTCGGGCGAGACCACGATCAGGTTGTCGGTGCCGTGCGCGCGCCAGATGTCGGCCAGCAGCAACGGCGAGGCGTAGACGTTGTCGACCGGGATGTCGAAGAAGCCCTGGATCTGGTCGGCGTGCAGGTCGACGGTGAGCACGCGGTCGGTGCCGACCGAGCCGATCATCTTCGCCGCCACCTTGGCGGTGATCGGCACCCGCGAGGAGCGCAGCCGGCGGTCCTGGCGGGCGTAGCCGAAGTACGGGATCACCGCGGTGACGCTGGCGGCGGAGGCGCGCTTGAGCGCGTCGATCAGCACCGCCAGCTCCACCAGGTGCTCGGCGCTGGGCGCGCAGGTCGGCTGGATCACGAACACCTCCTGCCGGCGCACGTTCTCCTCGATCTCCACCTGCACCTCGCCGTCGGAGAAGCGCGAGACCAGGGCCTTGCCCATGCGGGTGCCGAGCTCGCGGCACACCGCCTGGACCAGGGGCTTGTTGGCGTTGCCGGAGAAGATCAGGAGGTTGCGATCTTCTTTCATGGGGGCGTCTCCGCGTCGCTCTGACCGTAGCGGGTGGGGGGATGGACCTGCCGGATGGCAGGGGCGGCAGGATTCGAACCTGCGAATGCCGGGATCAAAACCCGGTGCCTTGGACCTCTTGGCGACGCCCCTGGGGAGCCGGGATTCGGGATTGGGGATTGGGGATTCGCAAAGGCGAACGTCGATCTGCTTCTCTCGAATTCCCTAATCCCGAATCCCGAATCCCGGCCGTTCAAGCACCGGCGAACGCGCGGCGCCTGCGGCCACCCAGGCCCGAAGGCCGGAGGGCAGCGCGGCGCGCGCGGCCTCGGCGTCCTCGCGGCTGGCGAACTCGACGAAGCAGCCGCTGCCGGTCCCGGTCAGCCGCGCGCGGCCGACCTGCGACAAGGCCGCGAGCACGGCCTCGACGGCCGGTTCGCGGCGACGCAGGACCGGCTCGAACGCATTGCCGAGCGGAGCACCCGAAACGAAGTCGGCTATTGTCGCGGGCGGGGCATGACGCGTCAATTCGGGGTCCGCGAACAGGACGGCGGTCGGCACCCCGACGCCCGGGTCGGCGAGCAGGTACCAGGCCGGCGGCAGCGCCAGCGGCGTCAGCCGCTCCCCCACGCCCTCGGCCCAGGCGTTGGCCCCGTGCACGAACACCGGCACGTCGGCACCCAGCCGCAGGCCCAGCGCGGCCAGCCGCTCGCGCGGCCAGCCCAGCCCCCACAGCCGGTCCAGCGCCACCAGCACGGTGGCCGCATCGGACGAGCCGCCGCCGAAGCCGCCGCCCATCGGGATGCGCTTTTCGATGCAGATATCGGCGCCTTGCGGGACGTTGGCCTCTTTTTGCAACAGGATCGCCGCCCGCAGGGCGAGATCGTCCTCCGCCTCGACGCCGCGCGGCCCCTCGCCGACGCGGGCGATCCGGCCGTCGGCGCGCGGCCGCAGGTGCACCGTGTCGCCCCAGCCCAGCAGCCGGAACACGGTCTGCAGGTCGTGGTAGCCGTCGGGGCGGCGACCGACGATCCGCAGGAACAGGTTCAGCTTCGCCGGCGCCGGCCAGGCGCTCCAGCCGGCGGCGGACGCCCGATCGGCGGCCGGGCTCACTGCGCCGCGGTCTCGCCCAGGCGCCAGTCGTCGACGATCAGCCGCACCCGGGCATCGTCGCGGCGCGCGTCCAGGCGCACCGGCAGGGCCGGCGCGCCGCCCGCGGTCTCGGGCTGCCAGCCGAGGTAGTCGATGGTCCAGCCGTCCTGGCGCAGCTGGGCGAGCCGGCCCTCGGCGTCGAACGCGATCTCGGCCTCGCCGAAGCGGGCGCCGTCGGCGCGGGCGCCGGCGGCCCAGGCGGCCATGGCCGCGACCGGGATCTCCAGCCCCGTCGCCTCGTGCAGCAGCAGGCCGACGTCGGCGCCCTGCCGCGGCCCGCCTTCCAGGCCGTCGATGCGCGCGCCCGACGGGCCGCCGGTCAGGCTCCAGCTCTGCCGGGTGACCGGCGCGCTCAGGGTCACTGCATAGTCGGCGCCGCGCTGGCTCCACTCGATGCGGCCGTTGCCGCCCTCGCGACCCTTGGACAGCGCCACCCGGCCGCTGAAGGCGAGCGCGGGCTGCGCATGCAGGGCGGCCTCGCGGGCCTGCAGCCGCGCGGTCGCGGCGGCGAGCGCCGGGCCCGCCAGCGCCACCGCGGCCGGCGCCGGGCCCGGCCGCGTGGTCGCGCAGCCGGCCAGCAGCGCACCGGCCAGCAGCAGCGCGACGCCGCGCGCGGCCCTCACAGCTCCACTCCCGTGTTCTCCAGCGCACGGCGCAGCGAGCGGTTGTCCGGGTCCAGCTCGTTGGCGCGGCGGAAGTACTCGCGCGCCTCGTCCTGGCGCCCCATCGCCCACAGCACCTCGGCGATGTGGGCCGCGACCTCGGGGTCCTTCATCAGCGTCCAGGCGCGCCGCAGCTCGACCAGGGCCTCGGCGTTGCGGCCCAGGCGGTAGAGCACCCAGCCGTAGCTGTCGATGATGGCGGCGTTATCCGGCTCGGCGACGCGGGCGCGGTCGATCAGCTCCAGCGCCTCGCGGTAGCGGTCGGTGCGGTCGGCCAGGGTGTAGCCCAGCGCGTTGAGCGCGGCGACGTTCTCCGGCTCGGCCACCAGGATCCGGCGCAGGTCGGCCTCGGCGCGCGGGACGTCGTCGCGCCGCTCCCACATCAGGGCGCGGGCGTAGAGCAGCGCGCCGTCGTCCGGGTGTGCGCCGAGGCCGCGGTTGTAGGCGTCGAGCTCGGCGTCGGGGCGATCGTCCTGCTGGTGCAGCTCCGCCTCGAGCAGGTAGCCATCGCGGCGCAGGTTGTCGTCGGCGGCGGCGTCGCCCTGGATCGCGCGCAGCGCGGCGAAGGCCTCGTCCTTGCGGCCCAGCTCGAACAGCACGCGGGTGGCGCGCATCCGCGCGACGTTGCGCGGCTCGCCGCCGGGCACGCTCTCGTACCATTCCAGCGCTTCCTCGTAGCGCTCCAGGTACTCCGCCATCTGCCCCAGCAGCAGGCGGCGCCCGGGATCGGGCGCGTCGGCCTCGCCGCGCAGCTCGGCGTACAGCGCCTCCAGCGCGGGCTTGTCCTCGGCCTTGACCAGCAGCGAGGCGCGCAGGCCGTAGCTGCGCTCGTCCTGCGGGCCCATGCCCATGATCCGCGCGGCGTCGGCCGCCGCGCCCAGGCTGTCGTACTCGGCGGCGATCGCCAGCCGCAGCTCCGGCGACAGCAGCGCCTGGTCCTCGATCAGCGCCAGCGCGGCGCGCGCGTCCTCGGCGTCGCCGTCCTCGCGCAGCTGGGCGGCGCGCAGCAGGGCCACGCGCGGCTCCTGCGGGAAGCGCCGCACCACTTCGTCCAGGATGCGCGGCGCGACGTCGCCGCCCAGCCGCTGGGCCAGGCCGCCGAAGGCCAGCCAGGCCTGCAGGTCGTCGGGGATCGCGCCGCTGTCGACCAGGCGGCCCAGCAGGCGCGAGGCGTCCTCCGGGTCGCGGCTGCCGGTGCCCAGCGCCGCCAGCGCGTGCCGCCAGCCGGCCGGGTCGGGATCGCGCAGCAGGGCCACCAGCTCGCGGCGGGCGGCGCGATCGCGGCCGGTGCGCAGCAGCCAGGTCGCCTCGATGCCGCGCATCTCGATCGAGCGCGGCGCGCGCTCGGCCCACAGCCGCAGGGCCTCGCCGGCACGCTCGTCGTCGTTGGCCAGCAGCGCGATGCGCACCGCCCGCTCGGCCAGCGCGGCGTCGCCGTCGGCGGCGCGGGCGGCGCGCAGGTAGGCGTCCGCCGCCTCGTCCAGCCGGCCGGCCTGCAGGGCGAACTCGCCGGACAGGGTGGCGTCGAGCAGGTCGCCGGGCACCGCCTCGCGGGCGGCGGCGGGGGCGGCCAGCAGGGCCAGGACGAGGGCCAGGACGGGGAGGCGGCGCGCGGAAGGAAGCAAAACGGGCATCGGAGGCGATCGGGCCGTAAAATACGGCGTTCGGCCGCAAGCTTATCGCAAGCCCCTGAACGCACGTCGCCCGCTGTCATGAGTCTTTTCGCCCTCGGCATCAACCACCAGAGCGCGCCGGTCGCCCTGCGCGAGCGGGTGGCGTTCGCCGAGCACCGGCTGCCGGAAGCGCTGGCCGCGCTGCGCGCGCTGCCGCCGGTGCGCGAGGCGGCGCTGCTGTCGACCTGCAACCGCACCGAGCTCTACGCGATCGCCGACGACGACGGCAGCGCGCTCGCCCACTGGCTGGCCCACCGGCCCGACGCCGACCTCAGCGCCTACCTCTACACCCATCGCGGCAACGAAGCCGCGCGGCACCTGTTCCGGGTGGCCACGGGCCTGGACTCGCTGGTGCTGGGCGAGCCGCAGATCCTCGGCCAGGTGAAGCAGGCCTGGGCCGCGGCGCGCGCCGCCGGCACCCTGGGCAACCGGCTCGACCGCCTGTTCCAGCACGCCTTCGTGACCGCCAAACGCGCGCGCAGCGAGACCCGGATCGGCAACAGCCCGGTCTCGGTCGCCTCGCTGGCGGTGCGGCTGGCGCAGGAGTCGTTCGCGCGCCTGTCGGACTCGACGGTGCTGCTGATCGGCGCCGGCGAGACCATCGAACTGGCCGCGCGCCACCTGGTCCAGGCCGACGCCCGCCGCCTGCTGGTGGCCAACCGCACCCTCTCGCACGCGCAGGCGCTGGCCTCGCGCCACGGCGGCGTGGCGCTGCCGCTGCCGGACCTCGACCGCCATCTCTCGCAGGCCGACGTGGTGTTCTCGGCCACCGCCAGCCGCGAGCCGGTCCTGCACCGCGCCCAGGTCGAGGCGGCGCTGAAGGTGCGCCGGCACAAGCCGATGCTGCTGATGGACCTGGCGGTGCCGCGCGACATCGCACCGGACGTCAGCGAGCTCAAGGACGCCTACCTGTACACCGTCGACGACCTCGAGCGCGCCGTCGAGGACAACCGCCGCAATCGCCGCGAGGCGGCCGAAGCCGCCGAGGCGATCATCGACCTGCAGGTCTCGCGCTACCACGAGATGCAGGCCGCCACCGCCTTCCACGCGCCGCTGAAGCTGCTGCGCGCGCACGGCGAGCGGACCCGCGCCGAGGCGCTGGCGCGCGCGCGCCAGCAGCTGGCGGCCGGGCGCGACCCGGACGCGGTGCTGGAATCCCTCGCCCATGCCCTGACCAACCGCCTGCTGCACGCGCCGACCGCCGCCGTGCGCGAGACCGCCGCCAGCGGCAACCCCGAACTCGCCCGCGCCCTCGAGCGCGCGCTGCGCCCCACCCAGGATCCCGCCGACGATGCTGCCGACCCTGCGCCGCAAGCTTGAGGCGCTGGCCGAGCGGCGGGACGAACTGGAGCGGCTGCTGGCCGAACCGGAGGTCGCCGCCGATCCCGCGCGCTTCCGCAGCCTCTCGCGCGAGTTCTCCCGGCTCGAGCCGCTGGCCGCGGCGCTCGCCGCCGAGCGGCAGGCGCGCGAGGACCTGGCCGGCGCGCAGGCGCTGCGCGGCGACCCGGAACTGGGCGAGCTGGCCGACGAGGAGATCGCCGCGGCGCAGGCGCGGCTGGACGCGCTCGACGGCGAGCTGACCGCGCTGCTGGTGCCGCGCGACGCCCGCGACGAGGGCGGCCTGTACCTGGAGATCCGCGCCGGCACCGGCGGCGACGAGGCCGCGATCTTCGCCGGCGACCTGTTCCGCATGTACGGCCGCTACGCCGAGCGCCAGGGCTGGCGCGTCGAGGTGGAATCGGCCAGCCCCGGCGAGCACGGCGGCTTCCGCGAGATCGTCGCCCGCGTGGAGGGCGCCGGCGCCTATGCGCGGCTGAAGTTCGAGTCCGGCACCCACCGCGTGCAGCGCGTGCCCGAGACCGAGTCGCAGGGCCGCATCCACACCTCGGCGGCCACGGTGGCGATCATCCCGGTCGAGGAGGACGGCGAGCCGGTGGAGCTCAATCCCGCCGACCTCAAGGTCGACACCTTCCGCTCCTCCGGCGCCGGCGGCCAGCACGTCAACAAGACCGACTCCGCGATCCGCATCACCCATGTGCCCAGCGGCGTGGTGGTGGAATCGCAGACCGAGCGCTCGCAGCACGCCAACCGCGACAAGGCGATGAAGCGGCTGCGCGCGATGCTGGCCGAGGCCGAGGCCGCGCGCCGCGCCGCGGCCACCGCGGCCACGCGCAAGCTGCAGGTGGGCAGCGGCGACCGCAGCCAGCGCATCCGCACTTACAACTACCCGCAGGGCCGCATCACCGACCACCGGGTCGAGGGCCTGACCCTGTACGACCTGCCCAACGTGCTCGAAGGCGCGCTCGACCCGCTGGTCGACCGCCTGGCCGAGGAGCACCAGGCCGAGGAACTGGCGAGGCTCGCCGAGGCGGGTTGAGCGGCGCGGGATCGCGCCAGCCCAGCTCGCCGCGCGAACGCCCATCGCCGCGGTCGCGGGGTGACACGCGCCGGCCGACGCGCGAGCATGGCCGTCCGCGCCGCCCGCCCGCCCGCCATGACCGCCGACATCCGCCGCGCCGTGCCCGACGATCTCGACGCCGTGGCGCCGCTGTTCCACCGCTACCGCACCTTCTACGGCCAGCCCGACGAGCCGGCGCGCAGCCGCGCCTTCCTCGCCGAGCGCCTGTCGCGCGGCGAGTCGGCGGTGCTGCTGGCCTCGCGCGGGGGCGCGGCCGCCGGCTTCGTGCAGCTTTACCCGATGTTCTCCTCGGTGCGGCTGGGCCGGGTCTGGGTCCTCAACGACCTGTTCGTGGAACCCGCGCAGCGCCGCTGCGGCGTGGCGCGCGCGCTGCTCGCGGCGGCGGCCGGCTTCGCCCGCGCCGACGGCGCGCTGCGGCTGGAACTGGAGACCGCGCCGGACAACCACGCCGCGCAGGCACTCTATCGCGCGGCCGGCTGGCAGCGCTTCGACGGCACGCTGTGGTTCCGGCTGCCGCTGGACGCGGCATGAGCACCGGCCCGTCCGATCCGCGCGCGCAGGCCCGCCTGGCGGTGCAGCGCGCGCCGCAGGACGCGATGGCCTGGATCCTGCTCTCCGACGTGGAACTGGAGGCGGGCGATGCGCGCAGCGGCGCCGGCGCGGCGCAGCGCGCGCTGCAGCTCGCGCCCGGGCACCCGGAAGCGCTGGCGCGCCTGGGGCGCGGGCTGTGGATGCTGGGCCGCCACGACGACGCCGTGCAGGCGCTGCGCGCGGCGGCCGCGCGCGCGCCCGGCCATGCCGGCATCGCGGTCTGGCTGGGCCATGCGCTGGAGGACGCCGGCCGCGCCGAGGACGCCAACGAGGCCTACGCCCGCGCGCACGCGCTGCTGCCGCAGCATCCGCAGATCGCCGCCTATCTGCTCGCCTGGCGGCGCCGGCTGTGCGACTGGCGCGGGCTCGACGCGCTGTCGCGGCAGGTGCGCGAGGCGGTCGCCGCCGGGCAGGCGGCGATCGAGCCGTTCGCCTTCCTCAGCGAGGACGCGACGGCCGCCGAGCAGCTGGCCTGCGCGCGCCTGCGCGCCGCCGACGTGGCCGCGCGGGTGCGTCCGCTGCCGCCGGCCCCGCCCGCGCACGGCGAGGTCGTGCGCGCGGGCTTCCTGTCCAACGGCTTCGGCGCGCACCCGACCGGGCTGCTGACCGCCGCCTTCTTCGAGGCGCTGCGCGCGCTCGGCGGCCCGGAGGTGCACCTGTTCGCGCTGAACCCCGACGACGGCAGCGCGATCCGCCGGCGCCTGCAGGCGGCCGCGCACGCGCTGCACGAGGTGGCCGACCTGCCGCACGCGCAGGTCGCCGGGCGCATCCGCGAGGCCGGCATCGAGGTGCTGTTCGACCTGCGCGGCTGGGGTGGCGGCGGCCGCCCCGAGGCGCTGGCGATGCGGCCCGCGCCGGTGCAGGTCAACTGGCTGGCCTACCCGGGCACGAGCGGCGCGCCCTGGCTGGACTACGTGCTGGCCGACCGGGTCGTGCTGCCCGAAGCGCTGACCGTGCATCACTCCGAACAGCCGGCCTGGCTGCCGCGCTGCTTCCAGCCTTCCGACACGCGGCGCGGAATCCCCTCGCCGCCCGCACGCGCCGAATGCGGGCTGCCGGAGACCGGCACCGTGTTCTGCTGCTTCAACAACAGCTACAAGCTCAACCCGGCCTCGTTCGCGCGGCTGGCGGCGGTGCTGCGCGCAGTGCCGGGCAGCGCGCTGTGGCTGCTGTCGGGCCCCGGCGAGGCCGACCGCCGCCTGCGCGAGGCCGCGCGCATGGCCGGCGTGGAGCCGGCGCGGCTGGTGTTCATGCCCAAGCAGCCGCAGGCCGCCTACCTCGCCCGCCTGCGGCTGGCCGACCTGTTCCTCGACTGCAATCCCTACAACGCGCACACCACCGCCTCCGACGCGCTGTGGGCGGGCTGCCCGGTGCTGACGCGACCGGGCGAGACCTTCGCCGCCCGCGTCGCCGCCAGCCTCAACCACCACCTCGGCCTGGCGGAACTGAACGTCCCCGACGACGACGCCTTCGTGGCCACGGCGACCGCGCTGGGCCGCGATCCCGACGCCCTGCGCGCGCTGCGCCGGCGCGTGGAGGCGCAGCGCGACGCCGCGGGGCTGTTCGACATGCCGGGGTTCGCGGCGGATTTCGCCCGCATCGTGAACGAGCTGTCGGCGCGGCACCGCCGCGGCGAGGCGCCCTCCCCGCTGTCGTAGGAGCGCGCTCGCGCGCGATGCTTTTCGGAATCCCGATGACAAGAGCAGCGCGAGCAGCGCGAGCAGCGCGCGCGAGCGCGCTCCTACAGCGCTCTTTCGTTCCGGCTGCGCGGCCGCTACCCTGCCCGCATGAGCGCCGAACGCGATTTCATCCCGCTGTCGATCTGCGTGCTGACCGTCTCCGACAGCCGCAGCCTCGCCGAGGACACCTCGGGCGACTACCTCGTCGAGTCGCTGCAGGCGGCGGGCCACCGGCTGGCCGAACGCGCGCTGCTGCCCGACGACCGCTACGCGATGCGCGCGATCGTCTCGCGGTGGATCGCCGACGAGGCGGTCGACGGCGTGCTGGTCACCGGCGGCACCGGCTTCACCGGACGCGATTCCACGCCCGAGGCGCTGGCGCCGCTGCTGGACAAGCAGATGCCCGGCTTCGGCGAGCTGTTCCGCGCGATCAGCTTCGAGGAGATCGGCACCTCGTCGCTGCAGTCGCGCGCCTTCGCCGGCCTCGCCAACGCCACCTTCGTGTTCTGCCTGCCCGGCTCCACCTCGGCCTGCCGCACGGCCTGGGAGCGCATCGTGCGCGACCAGCTCGACGCCCGTACCCGGCCCTGCAACCTCGCCACCCTGCGCCCGCGGCTGCGCGAGTAGCCGCCGCGCATGAAGCCCCTCAAGCGCAAGGCCTACGAGGCGCTGCTGGAACCGATGCAGGTCGAGCTGGCCGGCGCCGCGCGCTGGCTCAAGGCCAGCGGCCGGCGCCTGCTGGTGGTCTTCGAGGGCCGCGACACCGCCGGCAAGGGCGGCGCGATCGCGGCCATCGCCCAGCCCCTGAACCCGCGCCAGTGCCGGATCGTGGCGCTGCCCAAGCCCAGCGACCAGGAAGCCGGCCAGTGGTACTTCCAGCGCTACGCGCCGCACCTGCCGGCGGCCGGCGAGATCGCGCTGTTCGACCGCAGCTGGTACAACCGCGCCGGCGTGGAGCGGGTGATGGGCTTCGCCGACGAGGCCCAGGTGCAGGCCTTCCTGCACCAGGCGCCGGCGTTCGAGCGGCTGCTGGCCGACGACGGCATCCTGCTGTTCAAGTACTGGCTGTGCTGCGACCAGGCCGAGCAGGAGCAGCGCTTCGCCGAACGCCTGGAGAACCCGATCAAGCGATGGAAGCTCTCGCCGATCGACATGGAGGCGCGCGCCCGCTACGCCGACTACACCCGCGCCCGCGAGGCGATGCTGCAGGCCACCCACACCGCGCACGCGCCGTGGACGCTGGTGGACTTCAACGACCAGCGACGCGGCCGGCTGACCCTGATCCGCGACCTGCTGGACCGCCTGCCGGACACCCGCGTCGACCCGCCCGCGCCGTTGGCGTTCCCGCCGCTGCCGGGGCGACCGAAGAAGGAACGCTACGGCGTGCTGGCGCCGATCCCGCCCTACCCCGCGGGCTGAAAGCATGCGCATCGCCTGCATCGCCCTGCTGTGCACGATCGCGTCCGCCGCCCGCGGGCAGGACGCCGCCGAGGCCGACGCCGCGGCATCGGAGGCCGCGGCGCCCGTCGCCGAGCTGGCGCCGGTCCGCGTCGTCGCCGAGCGGATCGAGGACCCGTTCGCGTTCCGCAATCCGATCGAGGTCGAGGACAACGTGTTCCGGCGCGCATGGCGCGAGCCGCCCAGCCTGGAGGAGATCGGCATGCAGGGCGGGCTGGTCAACATGGCGGTCGGCTACGCGCTGATGAAGACCGCGGAAGGGGTGAAGCGGCTGCCCGGCTGGAAGGACCAGATCCAGCCGGCCGAGGCGCGGCCGCCGCCCCTCGACGAGGCGCTGCGGGCGCGCGCGGCGGAACTGCAGGACGACGGCGCGCCGTAGCGGCGCATGGGTCGTCCGTTCCCTCGCCCCTTGCGCCGCCTGTCGCGCGCGAGCGCGCTCCTACAAAATCCGCATACGCCTTCCGAGAAAGCGCTTCCGGTAGGAGCGCGCTTGCGCGCGACCGTGCCAGGTGCCACCGGACCCACGGCAGAAGCAGAACGCGTCCCCACGCGCGGACGACGGCAAACGAGGGCCGGCACCGTTTTTTTTTTGGTAGCCAGAAAAGCCATCGCGCGCGAGCGCGCTCCTGCGACGCCGCGCTCAGCGCACCTCGAAGCCGTCGTGCGCGACCGCGTCGGCGGCGATCTCGTCGCGCGACAGCGACTCGACCCGGGCCAGCGGCGGCCCGTGCCGCAGCCAGGCCGCGAGCGCCTCGATCGCCGCCTCGTCGCCGGCGACGAGGACCTCGACCCCGCCGTCGTCGAGGTTGCGCGCGTGACCGCGCAGGCCGAGGCGCTGCGCCTGCTCGCGCGCGGAGGCGCGGAAGAACACGCCCTGCACGCGGCCGGCGACGAGGAAGCGCGCTGCGCTCACGCCCCGGCGTCCGGCACCGGCGGCCCGCCGGCGGCGGCGATGTCGCGCTCGATGCGCTCGGCGGTCACCGGGCCGAGGTAGCGCTGGGCCACCTTGCCCTGCGGATCGATCAGGTAGGTCAGCGGCAGGCCGCGCGGCGTCTCGAAGTCCGCCGGCGGCGCATAGGTATCGACGATCGCGATCGGATACAGCACCGGGCGCTCCTTCAGGAACGCGCGCATGGCCTCGGGCTCGATCTCCTCGTAGGCCAGGCCGATGACCTCGATGTGCTCGCGCATCGCGCCCAGGGCCGAGAGCTCGGGCATCTCCTTGCGGCAGGGCGCGCACCAGGTGGCCCAGAAGTTGACGATCACCCACTGGCCGCGATGGTCGGCCAGGTCGTAGGCGGCGCCGTCGAGGGTGGTCACCTGCAGCCGCGGGTGGTCCGGCCGCGCGGCGTCCGCGTCCTCGCCGGCGGGTTCGGCCGGCGCCGGCCCGGTGTCGGCGGGCGGCGGCGCTGCGGCGGGATCGGCCGCGGGGGCCGGCGGTTCGCGCCGGCAGGCGCCGAGCAGCACCGCGGCGACGAGGAGCGGGAGCAGGAATCGGGTCATGTCGAAGGGTCCTTGCCGGAAGGATAGAGGTCGCCGACGCGGCGCTTGAGCAGCTCGCGCAGCGGCATGCGCAGCTCGTCCACCGCCGCCAGCGCGGCGCGGCCGAGCGCGTCGTCGTGGCAGGGCAGATGGGCCTCGCGGACGGGGATGCGCAGGCGGCAGGTCTCGTACAGCTCGCCCAGCGTCACCCCGTCGAGGTCGCGGCCGAGCAGCCAGGCGCCGTTCTCCCCGCGCACCAGCACGCCGGCCGGCTCCAGCTGGGAGAAGAAGCGCTGCACCAGCGCATCGGTGAGGCAGGGCTCGAGCGCCATCAGCTCGTCGCTGTGCAGCCCGCGTCCCTCGCGCCGGGCCTGGGCGAAGCGCCCGAGCAGGCGCAGCAGGCCGAACAGCTCGAAGCCCACCGGCAGCCGCATCGCCGCCGGCTGGTAGCGGAAGGCCGACAGCGACGAGGCGAACGACGCGCCGAGCAGGATCGCCAGCCAGCAGAAGTAGATCCACAGCAGCAGGATCGGGATGAAGGCGACCTGCCCGTAGATGCGCTGGTAGCCGTCGAAGCTGCCCAGGTACACCGCGATCAGGCGCTTGGCCAGTTCCAGCAGCACCGCCGCCAGCAGCGCGCCGCCGAAGGCGTGCCGCCACTGCACCGTGCGGTGCGGGATGACCCGGTAGACGGTAGCGATCGCGGCCAGTTCGATCGCCAGCGGCGCCATCTGCAGCAGCGCGCGCTGCATCCACTGCCCCGAGGCGGTGCTCTGGAACACGTCCAGCGCCAGGAAGCGGGTGAACAGCGCCAGGCTCGCCGCGGCCACCAGGGCGCCCAGGGTCAGGACGGTCCAGTAGACCAGGAAGCGGCTGACCTTGGGCCGCGCGGTCGGCACGCGCCAGATGCGGTTGAACGTGGCCTCCACGCCCTGCAGGGTGATCAGCACCGAGGCCACCAGCGCGATCACGCCCAGCGTGGTGAGCTGGCCGATGTTCTGCGAGAACGCCAGCAGGTAGTCCTGGACCTTGCGCGCCGAGTCGGGCACGAAGTTGGAGAAGATGTAGTCGGTGAGCTGGCCGCTCCAGGACTCGAACACCGGGAACGCCGACAGCACGCCGAACACCACCATGCTCAGCGGCACCAGCGCGAAGACCGTGGTGAACGCCAGCGCGCCGGCCGCCTCGAACAGGCGGTCGTCGCGGAAGCGGCGCCACAGGAAGCGCACGAAGGAGCCGGCCCGCGCGCGGTCGGTCATCCGCTCGCTCCAGCGATTGAAGGTATCCAGCGGCTCCATCGGCGAAGCGTACCCGATGCGGGGGACGGCACCGGTGAGGCGACGGGCCTCGCGCCGCCATGCTCTATCCTGACGCACCGGCCGCGCGCGGCCCCACGGACAGGCGAGATGCCCGACATCCTGGTGCTCTACTACAGCCGCGGCGGCTCCGTGGCGCGGCTGGCGCGCCAGATCGCGCGCGGCGTGGGCGAGGTCGAGGGCATGCAGGCGCGGCTGCGCACGGTGCCGCCGGTGGCCGCGGTCACCCAGGCGGCCGCGCCGCCGGTGCCCGAGGACGGCGCGCCCTACGTCGAGCGCGCGGACCTGGCCGAGTGCGCCGGCCTGCTGCTCGGCAGCCCCACCCGCTTCGGCAACATGGCCGCGCCGCTGAAGCACTTCCTCGACGGGCTCGGCGCCGAGTGGGCCAGCGGCACCCTGGTCGGCAAGCCGGCGGCGGTGTTCACCTCCACCGCGACCCAGCACGGCGGCCAGGAATCGACGCTGCTGTCGATGATGCTGCCGCTGCTGCACCACGGCTGCGTGATCGCCGGCATCCCCTATACCGAGCCGGCGCTGAGCGCCACCCGCGAGGGCGGCACGCCCTACGGCGCCAGCCATGTCGCCGGCGGCGGCGACGATCCGCAGCCCAGCGACGACGAGGCCGTGCTGGCGCGCGCGCTCGGCCGCCGCGTCGCCGCGCTGGCGGCCCGGCTGGCATGAGCGCCCGGCCGCCCGCGCATTGGCTGCTGGCGGCCGCGCTGGCCGGGCTGGCGGCGCTGTTCGCGGCCTGGCTGGTGCCGGACGGGCATCTCCTCGCCGCGCTGCTGGTGTTCGTGGCGCCGCCGCTGCTGCTGCTCGCGGGCGTGCTGGCCGGCAGCGCCCGCGCGCGCTTCTGGGCCGGCGTGCTCGGCCTGTTCTGGTTCTCGCACGGGGTGATGGTGGCCTGGAGCGATCCCGCCGACCGCGCCTACGGCTGGACGGAGATCGTCCTGGCGCTGGCGGCGATCGGCGGCGCCAGCTGGAACGGGCTGCGGGCGCGCTTCCGCAAGGCCCGCTGATGCGCCTGCCCGCGCTCGCCCTTCTCGCGCTGGCCGCGTCGCCGGTGGCCGCCGCGGACCGTGCCGGCTGCGACCGCGTCGAGGTCGAGGACATCGCCAACCGCGACGGTTCCCGCCTGCGCCTGGAACGGCACGGCGGCTGCGACGAGGCCAGCGTGCGCGCCGTCGTCCGCTACGCCCCGCCCGGCAGCGACGCGTTCGCGGTCGCGCTCGAGGCGCCCTCGCCCGACCCGCAGGAGCCGGTGCGGGCGGTCCGCTTCATCGACCTCGACGCCGACGGCGTGCACGAAGTGGAAGCCATCGGCTCGTGCGGCGCCGGGCCCAACTGCGCCGGCGCGGTGTACCGCCTGGACCGGCCGGCCGGCGTCTTCCGCCCGTTCTTCGAGGGCGGCTACGCGGAGCTGACGATGATCGACGGCCACGTGGTCGAGGCGGGGCGCGCCAGCTGCTGCGCCTGGGAGTACCACGCCTGGCCGGTCGAACCGGGGCCGCCGCCGCGCGCGTCAGGCTCGATGGCGTTCCGCGTCGTGGTCGGCGAGACCGGCCGCGAGGACGGCGCGGACTGCGCGTTCCTGCACCCCGACGGGGACGGCGGCGAGCGCACGATGTTGCCGCCGGGCGAGGCCTGGCTGAGAATCTGCGAACTCTACGGCCCCGACTACCGCCTCGCCGCGCCCGGCGGATGAGGCGCCGGCGCCCCGCCCCCCTGTCCCTCTCCCGAACGTCCCCCTCCCGAGCGAGCGCCCGATGGAAGAACTCCTGATCGTCACCACCGGCGGCACCATCGACAAGGTCTACTTCGACGACAAGTCGGACTACCAGGTCGGCGAGCCGCAGATCGGGCGCATCCTGGAGGAACTGGGGGTGGCGTTCCGCTTCGTGGTGATCCCGATCCTGCGCAAGGACTCGCTGCACCTCACCGACGAGGACCGCGCGCTGGTGCGTTCCACCATCGCCGCGCAGGCGGCGCGGCACGTGCTGATCACCCACGGCACCGATTCGATGGTGGACACCGCGCGGGCGCTGGCGGCGATCCCGGACAAGACCATCGTGCTCACCGGCGCGCTGAACCCGGCGCGGTTCCGCGGCTCCGACGCGGAGTTCAACATCGGCACCGCCGTGGGCGCGGTGCAGTCGCTGCCGGCCGGCGTGTACATCGCCATGAACGGCCGCATCTGGGACCCGGCCCGGGTGCGCAAGAACGTCGAGGCCAACCGCTTCGAGCCGGCGGCGTAGGCGCGCGCTTGCGCGCGACACAGGCGCTCCGCCCAGGGGCAGACGCTAGTCGCCGCGGATCGAGGGGCCGCGGATCTCCGGGCCCGGGCCGGCCTGCATCAGCGCGTCGGGCTCGGCATACTCCACCTCGGGGTCGGCCGCCAGCGCGCGCAGCAGCCGCTGCGCCTGCGCGCGGTCCAGCGCGGGCTCGGCGACGATCAGGTCGGCGCGCACGCCCATCCGCCGCTCCCAGCGCAGCGCCGGCGCGCCGGCGCGCGCGGCCAGGCCGGTGGCCTCGGCGGTGCGCACGAGCCGCTCCGGCACCGCGGCAGGATCGCGCCCGGGCGCGGTGTCGTCGCGGTACTTCACGATGAAGCGCTGCCACGGGCCCTGGCCCGTCAGCGCGACGTCTTCGGATGCCATCGTCTTCCGTTCCTCCGCTCGCGCGCTCGCGCCGTGGGCGACCGCCGCGACGGCGATCGCGGCCAGCGCCGCCAGGATCAGGATCCGCATGTCCGTCCTCCCATGTTCCCGACCGGTCTTACCGCAGGCCGGGTGAACGCGCCGGCAACCGCGGCGTCCCCAGAACGGCATCGCCCCGGCGGACCGGGGCGATGCGCGCGTCGCGAAAGACGACGGATGACGGCGGCGGATCAGTTGTGGCGGGCCTGCAGGGTCAGGTTGGCGAAGGTCGTCTCGGCCACCAGCTTGATGTAGTAGCTGCCCGCCTGCGGCGCGGCGATGCGCAGGCTCTCGTTGTTGCCCGGGCGCACCGAGCGCAGGTCGTAGGCCTCGGCGGTCGGCTCGGCCTCGTGGCTGACGTACGCGCTCACGTTGCCGCTGCCGCCGGAGGTGAGGATGGTCAGCGGCCCGCTGGCGCCCTCCGGCACGTCGAGCCGGTACAGCAGGCTCTCGCCCACCGCGGCCGACAGCCCGCGCACCGGCGTGAGGTTGAGCAGCTCGATGGCGTCGGGGCCGGTGTCGCCGACCTCCACCGTCTGGCTGCGCGTGCCGGTGTTGCCCTCGTCGTCGGTGACGGTCAGCACGACCGTGTACTCGCCCGCGGCGTCGTAGGTCTTGACCGGGCTGGCCTCGGTGGAGGCGGTGCCGTCGCCGAAGTCCCAGGCGTGTGAGGCGATGCTGCCGTCGTCGGTCGAGGTGTCGGTGAAGCTGACGGTCAGCGTCTCGTGGTCGACCTCGAAGGTGAAGCCGGCGACCGGGGCGCCCGGCGTGCCACCGCCGTCCGCGCCGACGCCGTCGATGAACTCCGCGCCGGTGCCGGTGGGGTCGAGCCAGGTGCTCAGGCGGGTGGCGTCGGTGCCGCCGCCGGCCCACGAGGTGTAGATGCGGCCGTACCAGTCGACGTGGTCGGCGCCGGTGGTGCTGCAGGACGCGTAGCCGCCGTGCAGCTGGCCGATGACGCGCTTGTCCGGGCTGTACATCGGCGAGCCGGAGGAGCCGCCCTCAGTGGTGCCTTCCGGGTTCCACTGCACCTTCAGGTGGCTGGTGCCGGCGGCGCCGAGGTAGCCCTCGATCTGCAGCGGGTTGTTGGAATGGGTGATGCGCTTCTCGGCCACGCGCGGGTGGTGGATGCCGGTGGCGCCGTTGAAGGCGACGTCGCGGCGGTCCCAGCCGGCCCAGTACAGCGCGAAGGCGGGATCGGCGGCGGCGTCGAGCTCCAGCAGGGTGAAGTCGGAGGTCGCCCAGGTCGCCTTGACGGTGGCGCCGGTCTGGTTCTGGGCGAGGCTGCCGTCGCCGTTGGCGCCGCTGTCGGCGCTGCCGGGGGTGCGGCAGTAGGAGTTCTCGTAGTTCCAGTAGACGACGATCGACGCGGCGGCGTCGGCGGTGCCCATGCCGCAATGGTGCGCGGTCAGGAAGTACATCTTCTGGTCGTTGGCGGTGTTGTTCACCAGCGAGCCGGTGCAGTACAGGGTGCCGAAGCGCGAGTAGGCGCCGACCGCGGGGATCTGGTCGCGGAAGGTGTCGCCCGCGGGGCAGATCACGTCGACGTTGCAGGCGCCGGAGACGCCCTTGACCTGCTCCAGGGCGCCCTCGCGGGCCAGCTTGCCGAAGCCGACGTAGTCGTGGTTCACGCTGGCCAGGCGCAGCCGCAGCTCGTCGGCGCGCGCCTTCGGCACCACCACCTCCAGCACCGCGTGGTCGCCCGGGACCACCGGCGTCCACAGCTGGCCGTGCGGCTTGTTGTCGGCGGCGGTGAAGGCGCGGATGGCGCCGGGGTCGGCGTCGCGCGGCAGGCCGGCCGGATAGACCACCAGGCGGCCGCCCTCGGGCATGCGGTACTCGTCGAAGCCGAAGTTCAGCGACAGCGCGCCGCGCGACTCGACCCGCAGGCGCCAGACCAGGGTGTCGGCGTCCAGCTCGTCCCAGTCGCCGGCGTCCAGCGGGGTGATCGCCACCTTGTGCGGGGCGGCGAAGCGCACCGGCGCGTCGCGGCGGGCGGCCGCCTCGCGGCGGTCCTCGGCGAGCAGCGCGGCGTTGTCCACCGCCGGCATGTTGCGCACCTCGACCGTGTGCTCGGCCGGAAGCGCGTGGTCGAAGGCCGCCGGGCGCACGTCGCGCGCCGAGGCCGAGGCGGCGCCGGCGGAGACCACGCCGGCGACGAGGATCGCGAACCAAGCTTTCATCGACTGTCCATCCTTCTTCATGGGGCCCTGGTGCTCGAGACCGGGCGCTCCCCAGGGCGGGAGCGCCGGAACGGGTGCCGGGCGGCCGTGCGGCGGCCGCCCGGGCGGGGCGGCGCGCTCAGCCGCCGTTGTAGCTGCCCACCAGGGACACGCCGGAGTACGCCGAATAGCCGCGCACGCTCACGTGCCAGGTGCCGGCCTGCGGCGAGGCGAAGGTGCAGGTCTCGTTGTTGCCGGTGCGGTACGGGCGGCAGTCGTAGGCGGTGGTGGTGGGCGCCGAGCCGCGGCGGACGTACAGGTCGGCGTCGCCGGTGCCCCCCGACAGCGCGAAGCTGAGGTTGGTGGCGCCCGTGGGCACCTCCAGCGTCCAGTTGCGCACGCTGCCGCTGGCGCCGGACAGGCCGCTCACCGGCACGCCGTTCTGCAGCTGGCTGCCGCCGCCACCGCCGGTGGCGTAGCTGGCGGTCAGGGTGACGCCGGAGAACGCCGAGTAGCCCCGCACCAGCACGTGGTAGGTGCCGGCCTGCGGCGCGGCGAAGGTGCAGGCCTCGGCGTTGCCGCTCTGGTAGGGGCGGCAGTCGTAGGCGCTGGTGGTCGGCTGCGAGCCGAAGCGGACGTACAGGTCGGCGTCGCCGCTGCCGCCGGAGATCGACACCTGCAGGTTGGTCGCGCCGGCCGGCACGGTGATGGTCCAGTACTGCGCGCTGCCGGCCGCGCCGGACACGCCGGTCACCGGCACGCCGTTCTGCAGCTCGCCCGGCCCCGGGCCGGGACCGGGGCCCGGGCCGGGCTCCTCGCCCTGGATCGAGGCCACGGCGGCGTTGGCGTCGATGATGCCGGCGCCGATGGCGCGGTCGGGGGTGGCCGGGAAGGCGCGGGCGGTGTCCTTGATGATCGTCTCGATCTGCGCCGGCGTGCGCGGGGTATCGGCCGCCGACTGCATCAGCGCCACCACGCCGGCCACGTGCGGCGCCGCCATCGAGGTGCCGCTGTTGTTGGCGTAGCTCGGCGTCGAGCCGCTGCGGTAGGTCGACAGGATGCTCGTGCCCGGCG
>NZ_JAIWPR010000073.1 GCF_021191635.1 Alterluteimonas quercicellularis | reverse complement strand
CGGGCGCGGCGCGGAAGGCGGCCCGGCGGCCGGGCGGCGCCCGCCGCCGCGGCGCCAGGGATCATCGTCGCCGGGGCCCTGCCCGCTCACGGCTGGCCGCGCTTGACCCAGAAGTCGGCGTTGGGGATGCCCAGCTTCAGCGGATCGAACACCGGGTCGAGCCCCATCTTCTTCTGCGCCTCGTAGTCGCGCAGCGCCAGCAGCGCCGGCTTCTGCAGCAGCAGGATCGCGACGATGTTGAGCCAGGCCATGGTGCCCACGCCGATGTCGCCGAAGGTCCAGGCCATCTCGGCGGTGCGCACCGATCCGAAGATCGTCATCCCGACAAGCGCCAGCCGCAGCACCAGCCGCGCCAGCGGCTTCACCTTGTGCCCGCTGATGTAGGTCAGGTTGGTCTCGGCCATGTAGTAGTAGGCCATGATCGTGGTGAACGCGAAGAAGAACAGCGCGATCGCGACGAAGCCCGCGCCCCAGCCCGGCAGCACCGACTCGATGCCCGCCTGCGCGAAGCCGGAGCCCGCCTGCACGCCGGGCACCGCCTCGTGGAGGATCGCGCCGTCGGGCATCACCACGTTGTACATGCCGGTGGCCAGGATCAGGAACGCGGTGGCGGTGCAGACCAGCATGGTGTCGAAGTAGATCGCCCAGGCCTGCACGTAGCCCTGCTTGGCCGGGTGCGAGACCTCGGCCGCGGCGGCCGCGTGCGGCCCGGTGCCCTGCCCGGCCTCGTTGGCGTAGATGCCGCGCTTGACGCCCCACTCGATCGCCAGGCCCAGCATGGCGCCGAAGCCGGCGTGCACGCCGAACGCGCTCTCGAAGATGATCCGGAACATCTGCGGCACGAACTCCGCGTTGAGGACCATCACCACGACCGCCATCAGGATGTAGCCGATGGCCATGAACGGCACCACCACCTCGGCGAAGGCCGCGATGCGCTTGACGCCGCCGAAGATGATCACCGCCAGCAGCAGGCCGACCACGACGCCGATCGCCAGCTTCAGCGCGAACACCGCATCCAGGCCGAACCACTGGCCCTCGAGGCTCGGGCACGCGGTGGTGCCCTGGCAGAAGTTGACCGCGCTGTCGGCGATCGCGTTGGCCTGCACGCCGGGCATCAGCACGCCGGTGGCGACGATGGTGGCCAGCGCGAACGCCCAGGCGTACCACTTCAGGCCCAGGCCCTTCTCGATGTAGTAGGCCGGCCCGCCGCGGTAGCGGCCCTCGTTGTCCTTCTCCTTGTAGATCTGCGCCAGGCAGCACTCGATGTACGAGGTCGACGCGCCCAGGAAGCCCATCACCCACATCCAGAACACCGCCCCCGGCCCGCCGAAGGCGATCGCGGTGGCGACGCCGGCGATGTTGCCGATGCCGATGCGGCCGGACATCGACAGCGCCAGCGCCTGGAAGGACGACACGCCGGCGTCCGAGCTGTGGCCGGTGAAGGTCAGCCGGGTCATCTCGACGAAGCCGCGCACCTGCATGAAGCGGGTGCGGAACGAGAACCACAGGCCGGCGCCCAGGCAGAGCGCGATCAGCGCCTTGCTCCAGATCAGGCCGTTGAGGGCGGTGAGCAACTGGTCCATCGATCCTGGCTCCGGCTGGGGGCAGATGAGGCGCGCGACGCACGAAAGTCCGATTCTCCATGATCGGGCCCGCGAATGCGACGCTGCCGGAGGCCGGCCCGCCCAGGCCCGTGGGAGCGCGCCCGCGCGCGACGGCTTCGGAATCCGCAGGAGGCGGTGCCGCCCGTCGCTCGCCGCCGTCCCGCCTGGGGACGCGTTCCTCTACCGCGGGTCCGGCGCGCGCAGCAGGCCGAACACGCGCAGATCGTGCAGCCCGTCGGGCTTGCGCACTGCGCCGCGCAGCACCCCCTCCTCGACGAAGCCGTTGAGCTGCAGCACCCGCGCCGAGGCCGGGTTGGTGTCGAGCACGTTGGCCTGCACCCGCGACAGCCGCAGCGCCTGCATCGCCCACGGCAGGTACAGGGCGACGACCCGGCGCATCACCTGCCGGCCCCAGTGCGCGCGCGCCAGCCAGTAGCCGAGCTCGCCGCTGTGGTCGCGCTCGCCGCGCCCCTGGCGGACGGCGATGCTGCCGCAGGCCTCGCCGCCGATCTCGATCGCCAGCACCGGCTCGCTCAGGTCGACCACCCGCCCGGCCAGGAAGGCCTCGCCGTCGGCGCGGGTGTAGGGGTTCGGGAAGCGGTCGCTCAGGCCGCGGACCACTTCCGGATCGTCGGCGTGGCGCAGCAGCGCGTCGAGGTCGTCGGCGCGCCAGCGGCGCAGCGCGTAACCTTCCCCTTCGAGGCGGACGTGGTCCCAGCGCGAAGGCGCCATCGGTCGAGTCTCCTGCATGGGAAAAAAACCGGGGTCAGAGTGCAGTTTCCTGCGGAAGACTGCACTCTGACCCCGGTTCTGGTTTCAGGCGTGGCCGCCGACCGCCGGGGTTTCCGCCTCCAGCCGCGCCAGTTCCTGCGCCAGCGCCTCGGGGGAGCGGGTGAACGGGGCCAGCAGCGCATAGAACGCCGGCACCACGAACAGCGACAGCAAAGTCGAGAACGCGACGCCGAAGATCACCACCACGCCGATGGTCGCGCGGCTGGCGGAGCCGGGCCCGCCGGCCACGACCAGCGGGATCGCGCCGACGATCGTCGCCATCGAGGTCATCAGGATCGGGCGCAGGCGCACCGCGGAGGCCTCGGCGATCGCGTCGTGCACGCTCCTGCCCTCGTCGCGCAGCTGGTTGGCGAACTCGACGATCAGGATGCCGTTCTTGGCCGCCAGGCCGATCAGCATGACGATGCCGATCTGGCTGAACAGGTTCAAGGTGCCGCCGGTCGCCCACAGGCCGATCAGCGCGCCGACCACCGCCAGCGGCACGGTCAGCATGATCGAGAACGGATGCACGAAGCTCTCGAACTGCGCGGCCAGCACCAGGTAGACGATCAGCAGCGCCATGCCGAAGGTCAGCAGCACCGCCGCGCCCGCCTCCTGGAACTCGCGGCTCTCGCCCTTCCAGTCCACCTGCGCGTAGTCGGGCAGTTCCTCGGCGGCGACGCGATGGGTCCAGTCCAGCGCCTCGCCCATCGTGTAGCCGGGGGCCAGGCCGGCGCTGATGGTGATCGCGCGCATGCGGTTGAAGCGGTTGAAGCTGCCGGCCTCGGCGATCTCGCTGGTGGTGACCAGGTTCGACAGCGGCACCAGCACGCCGTCGCGGCCGCGCACGTAGGTGCCGGTCAGGTCGTCGGGCGACATGCGCCGCGCGCGGTCGGCCTGCAGGATGACGTCGTACTCCTCGCCGTTGTCGACGAAGGTGGTCACCTGGCGCTGGCCCATCATCGTCTCCAGCGTGCGGCCGATCTCCTCCACCGACACGCCGAGGTCGGCCGCGCGCGCGCGGTCGATGTCCACGCGCATCTGCGGGCGGGTCTCCTTGTAGTCCGAATCCGGGTCCTGGATGCCCGGGTTCTCGCGCATGCGGATCAGCATGCGGTCGCGCCACAGCGCGAGCTCCGCGTAGTCGGGCCCGCCCAGCACCAGCTGGTAGCGCTGGCCGCGGCTGCTGACCAGGCCGCCGGGCACGTTGGCGCGCGCGGTCACGCCCGGCAGCGCGGCGAACTCGGCGCGCAGCTGCTCGACCACATCGCTGGTGCTGGCGTCGCGCTCGCGCCAGTCGCTCAGGAACACGACCATCTGCCCGGTGTGCATGTCCTCGCTGCCGCCCCAGCCGCGCGGCACGCGGGAGTTGGCGCGCTCGATCGGCCCGTCCTCGCCGACGTAGCGCTCGAAGATCCGCTCCACGTCGTGCATCTGCTCGACGGTGTAGTCGAAGCCGGCGCCCTCCGGCGCGTCGATGCCGACCACGAACCGGCCGCGGTCCTCGGCCGGCGACAGCTCGGCCGGGACCCGCGCCATCAGCAGCGCCGCCACCAGCGCGCAGCCGGCCATCGCCAGCCCCACCAGCAGCAGCAGGCGCCCGCGCGCCAGCCCCACCACGCGGCCGACACCGCGCCCGTAGCCGTCGCTGAGCCGGCCGAGCTGGCGGTTCACCCAGGCGTTGAAGCCGCGCGGGCTGGCGTGCGGGCGCACCAGCTTCGAGCACATCATCGGCGTCAGCGTCAGCGCCACGAAGGCCGACAGCGCCACCGCGCAGGCCAGCGCCACCGACAGCTCGCGGAACAGCCGCCCCGAGTTGCCCTCCATGAAGCCGACCGGCAGGAACACCGCCACCAGCACCGCGGTGGTCGCGATCACCGCGAAGGCGACCTGCGCGGTGCCGCGGCGCGCGGCCACCAGCGGCGGCTCGCCGAGGTCGGCGCGGCGCTGCACGTTCTCCAGCACGATGATCGCGTCGTCCACGACCAGGCCGATGCACAGCACCAGCGCCAGCAGGGTCAGCAGGTTGATCGAGAAGCCGAACGCGTACAGCGCGATGAAGGCGGCGATCAGGCACACGGGCACCGTGATCGCGGGGATGATCGCCGCGCGCAGGCTGCCCAGGAACAGCCAGATCACCACGAACACCAGTCCCATCGCCTCGGCCAGCGTCCAGTAGACGCGGCCGATCGCGGCGTCGATGAACACGGTGTTGTCCGCGGCCACGAAGATCTCGGTGCCCTCGGGCAGGGTCTGCTGGATGCGCTCGGCCTCCGCGCGCGCGGCGCGCGCCACGTCGAGCGCGTTCGCGGTGGAGGTGCGCACGATCCCGAGGCCGACGTTGGGCACCGAGTTGCTGCGCATGTAGGAACGGCGCTCGGCGGAACCGAGCTCGACGCGGGACACGTCGCCCATGCGGACCACGTAGCCGTCCTCGCCGCGGCGCAGCGGGATCTGCGCGAACTGCGCGGGCTCCCGGTAGCCGCGCTCCACGCGCAGGGTGAAGTCGCGGGTCTGCGACTCGATGCGTCCGGCCGGCAGCTCGACGTTCTCGCTGCGCAGCGCCGCCTCGACGTCGGCGGCGGTCACCCCGCGCGCGGCCATCTCGTCGCGGTCGAGCCAGATCCGCATCGCGTAGCGCTGCGAGCCGCTGAGCTGCACGCGGGCGACGCCGTCGAGCGCGGACAGGCGGTCGACCACGTAGCGGTCGGCGTAGTCGCTGAGCTCCATGGTGTCCATGGCGTTGGAGCGCATGTTCAGCCAGACCACCGGATCGGCGTCGGCCTCGACCTTGGAGATCTCGGGCGGGTCGGCCTCGTCCGGCATGCGGTCCATGACCCGGCTGATCGCGTCGCGCACGTCGTTGGCGGCCGCCTCGATGTCGCGGGTGACGTTGAACTCGATGGTCGCGTCGGAGCTGCCGTTGCGGCTGCGCGACTCGATCATGCGGATGCCCTCGATGCCGGCCAGGGCGTCCTCGAGGATCTGGGTGATGCGGGTCTCGACCACCGCCGCCGACGCGCCGGGATAGCGGACCTCGACCGAGACGATCGGCGGATCGATGTTCGGCAGCTCGCGCACGGTCAGCCGGGTGAAGGCCATGATGCCCAGCGCGATCAGCAGCAGGCTGACCACCGCGGCGAACACCGGCCGCCGGATCGAGAGGTCGGAGAGCTTCATTGCGGCCCGCCCGGCGCGACGGCCGGCGGCTCGGCCTGCTGCGCCCGCGCCTCCTGCACCGAGCCCTCGACGATCTGCATGCCCGGGCGCAGCTTGCCGACGCCGTCGACGACGATGCGCGTGCCGGGCTCCAGGCCCTCGACGATCTCGGCCAGCCCCTCGCCGCGCACGCCGACGACCACCGGCAGCTGCTCGACGGTCTCGTCCTCGCGCACGCGGTAGACGAAGGTGTCGCGGCCGACCTGCACCACCGCCAGCTCGGGGATCATCAGGGCGTCGCGGGTGGTCTGCTGCAGGCTCACCTGCACCAGCATGCCCGGCCGCAGGCGCCGCTCGGGGTTGTCGAACGCGCCGCGCACGACCACCGCGCGCGAATCCGGGTCGATGCGCGCGTCGATCGTCTGCACCACGCCCTCGAAGGGCTGGTCCGGCCACGCCGCGGCGCGGCCGAACACGCGCTGGCCCGGGGTGGCGCGCGAGAGCTGGGTCTCGGGCACCGGGAAGTCCACGTAGACCGCGCCGATGTCGTCCAGGGTGGCGATCGGCGTGCCCGGCGTGACCAGGGTGCCGGGGCTGACCTGGCGCAGGCCGAGCAGGCCGGCGAAGGGCGCGCGGATCGTGCGGTCGCCGATGTTGGCGCGCATCTCGGCCACGCTGGCGCGCGCGGCGTCGCGGGTGGCGCGCAGGGTGTCGAGCGAGGCGCGCGCGATCAGCTGCTGCGCCGCCAGTTCCTGGCCGCGCAGGTACTGCTGGTCGGCCTCGATCCGCGCCGCCTCGGCCGCCTGCAGGGTGGCCTGCTGCTGGTTGCCCGACAGCGTGACCAGCACCTTGCCCGCCGCGACCTCGTCGCCGCTGTCGAAATGAACGCGCTGCACCGTCTCGCTGACCTTGGCGGTGACGATCACCGATTCGCGCGCCTGCACCGTGCCCAGCGCCGCCACGCTGTCGTTCCACTGCCGGGGCTGGACCACGGTGGTGGTGACCGGCACCGCGCCGCCTCCCGGCGCGGTGCCGGGCTCGTTCCCGCCGCCGCAGGACGCCAGGGCCAGGAGCGCGAGGGGCGCGAATCGCGCGAAGGCCCGGCGCGCACGGGGGCCGGGGCGGGAACGGGAAACAGCGTGGGACAAGGGAAAACCTTCACGGGCCGCGAAAACCGGCCGATCTTACCCGGCATGCCGTGACGCCGAGCATGCCATTAGCTGGTGTGGAAAAAACAGCGTTCCATGTCAACCGCTCGCCCGCTCGCGCGTTTTGCCCCAGTCTGGACGGACCGCGCGCCGCGCCTGACGAGGCAGAACCATGGCACTGTACGACAGCATTCTCGATACCGTCGGCAACACCCCCATCGTCCGCCTGCACCGGATCGGCCCGGGCCACGTCGAACTCTACGCCAAGGTGGAGAGCTTCAACCCCGGCGGCTCGGTGAAGGACCGGCTGGCGCTGGCGATCGTCCTCGACGCCGAGCGCCGCGGCCTGCTCAAGCCCGGCGACACCGTGGTCGAGGCCACCTCCGGCAACACCGGCGTGGCCCTGGCCATGGTCTGCGCCGCGCGCGGCTACAAGTTCGTCGCCACGATGGTCGAGACCTTCTCGATCGAGCGCCGCAAGCTGATGCGCGCCTACGGCGCCCGGGTGATCCTGACCCCGGCCGCCGAGCGCGGCAGCGGCATGGTGCGCAAGGCCGAGGAACTGGCCAGGGAGCACGGCTGGTTCCTCGCCCGCCAGTTCCAGAACCCGGCCAACCCGGCCTACCACCGCAACACCACCGCCGCCGAGATCCTGCGCGACTTCGCCGGCCGCCGGCTCGACCACTTCGTCACCGGCTGGGGCACCGGCGGCACCCTGACCGGGGTGGCGCAGGTGCTGCGGGTGGCCCGGCCGGAGGTCCAGGTGACCGCCGCCGAGCCCGCCGGGGCCTCGCTGCTGCAGGGCAAGGACTGGGCGCCGCACAAGATCCAGGGCTGGACCCCGGACTTCGTGCCGGAGGTGCTCGACCGCGAGGCCGCCCACCGGCTGCTGTCAGTGACCGACGTCGACGCCATCGACACCGCCCGCCGGCTGGCGACCGAGGAAGGCGTCTTCGTCGGCATCTCCGCCGGCGCCACCCTGGCCGCGGCGCTGACCGTCGCGCAGGAGGCCGAGGAGGGGGCCGTGGTGCTGGCGATGCTGCCCGACACCGGCGAGCGCTACTTCTCCACCCCGCTGTTCGAGGGCGTCAACGAAGGTTCCGACGACGACTGGCTGGCCGGGCTGCCGTAGCGGTCGCCTGCCCACCTGTAGGAGCGCGCTCGCGCGCGATGCTTTTTGCATCCGGCGCCCGAACGGAAAGCATCGCGCGCAAGCGCGCTCCTACACGGATCGGGGTTCAGCGCCCGCCCAGCCACAGCGACAGCCCGGTGCCGGCCGCCACCAGCACCAGCAGCCAGCCGACCCAGCCGAAACGGCCGCTGTCGCCGCGGACGATGGTACCGGCCCGCGCCTGCTGCAGCAGCGGCGAGGCGCGCCGCTCGACGATCTCGCGGGCCTCGTCCTCGCTCAGCCCCGGCTGCGAGTCGCGCAGGCGCTGGGCGGCCTCGCGGGTGTGGCCGATCGCGAGCTTGGCGGCGACCTCGGTCGGCAGTTCGCCCACGCCGGCCGGCGGCGCGACGCCCTCGATCCGCCCCGCGGGGGCGCGCGAGATGTCGGCCAGCGCCGCGCGCGCCTCCTTCGGGCCGACGCCGGGATTGGCCTTGCGCAGCAGGCGGGCGGCCTCCACGGGTCGGCCGCGGCGCAGGGCGTCCTGCACCGCCAGGGGAACGTGCAGCCGGCCGGAACCGGCGGAAACGGTGGCCATGGCGTCGGTCTCCGTTGCGAACCGGCTTGGAGGCTAGCGCGGCGCGGGTGACGGCCCCGGAAACGCAGGACGCCGGCGCGGGGCCGGCGTCCGGGGCGAAGCGTGGCGCGTGGGCTGGATCAGGCCGCGCGCGACCACTGGCCGAGCGCGGCCAGGCCGTTGTCGCGGGCGCGCGCGTAGACGGTTTCCTGCGCCTTGGCGACGTTGCCGGCCAGGTCCTCGGACCACAGCTTCAGCGCGGCCTGCTGCATGGCGCGGCCGTAGGAGAACGACAGCGGCCACGGGTTCGGGCCCATGCGGTTCATGGCGTCCAGGTGCGCGGTCGCGTCCTCGTCGGACTGGCCGCCTGACAGGAACACGATGCCCGGCAGGATCGCCGGCACCGCCGACTTCAGGCACATCAGCGTCGAGGAGGCCACCTCGTCGACGCTGGCGCCCTCGCCGCTGCCCTTGCCCGGCAGCACCATCGAGGCCTTGAGGATCGTGCCTTCGAGCATGACGTTGTGGTTGTACAGCGCGTCGAACAGCGAGCGCAGGGTGACCTCGGTGACCTCGTAGCAGGTCTCGATGTCGTGGTCGCCGTCCATCAGCACCTCCGGCTCCACCATCGGCACCAGGCCGTTCTCCTGGCACAGCGCGGCGTAGCGGGCCAGCGCGTGGCTGTTGGCCTCGATGCAGGTGCCGGAGGGGATGTCCTCGCCGATGGTGATGACCGCGCGCCACTTGGCGAAGCGGGCGCCGAGCTTGTAGTACTCCTTGAGGCGGTCGCGCAGGCCGTCCAGGCCCTCGGTCACCACCTCGCCCGGGAAGCCGGCCAGCGGGTGGGTGCTCTTGTCGACCTTGATGCCCGGGATGATGCCGTTGTCGGCCATCACCTTGGTGAAGGGCACGCCGTCCCGGGTGGACTGGCGGATGGTCTCGTCGAACAGGATCGCGCCGCTGATGTAGTCGCCCAGCTTCGGCGTGGTCAGCAGCAGCTCGCGGTAGGCGCGCCGGTTCTCCTCGTTGTTGGGGATGCCCACGCCGTCGAAGCGCTTGGCGATGGTCGAGGTCGACTCGTCGATGGCGATGATGCCCTTGCCCGCGGCGACCATGGCCTGGGCGGTTTCGGCAAGCTGTTCGATGCTCATGTCGTGGTTCCGGCTCGGGGCTGGGAAGGCCCGCGATTATAGCCCCACCCCGCGGCGCGGCCTGTCGCGACGCCGCACGGCGCCTCCGCTACAGCTCCCCCAGCCCCTCGGCGCGGCCGTCGGCGCCCACCTGCAGCAGGCGCAGGGTGTTGGTGGCGCCGTGGGTCTCCATGTGCTCGCCGCTGGTGAACACCACGCGGTCGCCGGACGCGAGCATGCCGGCGTCGACCAGGGTGCGGACGCTGCCGCGCGCGGCCTCGCGCGGGGTCTGGCCGCGGCTGTCGTAGTCGAACGCGAACACGTCGCGCATCAGCCGCATGCGCCGGCGCGCGCCGGGGTGGCGCGAGAACGCGTAGATCGGCGCGTTGGAGCGGAAGCGCGACAGGAAGCGCGCGGTGCCGCCGGACTCGGTCATGGCCACGATCGCGCGCACGCCGATGTGCTCGGTGAGGAACATCGCCGCCATCGCGATCGCCTGGTCGGCGCGTTCCAGGTTGCGCTGCGCGTCCTCGAAATCGGTGTCGTGGTCGAACTGGCGCTCGGCGCCCAGGCAGATCCGCGCCATCGCCTCGACCGCGCGCACCGGGAAGCTGCCGGCAGCGGTCTCGGCCGAGAGCATCACCGCGTCGGTGCCGTCGATGACCGCGTTGGCCACGTCCAGCACCTCGGCGCGGGTCGGGATCGGCGAGTCCACCATCGACTGCAGCATCTGGGTGGCGGTGATGACCACGCGGTCGCGCGCCAGCGACTCGCGGATGATCTTCTTCTGCAGCCCGGGCAGCTCGGCGTCGCCGATCTCCACGCCCAGGTCGCCGCGCGCGACCATGACCACGTCGCTGGCGTCGATGATCTCGCCCAGGTTCTCGATCGCCTCGGCGCGCTCCACCTTGGATACCAGCGCGGCGTCGCTGCCGGCCGCGCGCGCCAGCGTCCGCGCCTCTTCCATGTCGGCGGCGTTGCGGCAGAACGACACCGCGATGAAGTCGACGTCGAGTTCGGCGGCGACCTCGATCAGCGCGCGGTCGTGGTCGGTCAGCGCGCCCAGCGACAGGCCGCCGCCGAGCCGGTTCAGGCCCTTGCGGTCGGACAGCACGCTGTCGTTGAGCACCGTGGTGACGATCCTCGGCCCCTCGATGGACTCCACCTGCAGCTGCACCACGCCGTCGTCGAGCAGCAGGACGTCGCCGGCGCGCAGGTCGCCGGGCAGCCCGAGGTAGCTCACGCCCACCTGGCGCGCATCGCCGGGCGGCGCGTCTTCGCTCGCGAGCAGGTCGAAGCGCTCGCCGGCGCGCAGCTGCACGCGCCCCTCGGCGAAGCGCTCGATGCGGATCTTCGGTCCGGGCAGGTCGGCGAGGATGCCGACCTCGGCGCCCACCCGCAGCGCCGCCTCGCGCACCGCCTGCGCGCGCGCCTTCTGCGCGGCCGGATCGCCGTGCGAGAAGTTGAGCCGCACGACGTCGACCCCGGCGCGCAGGATGGCGTCGAGCACCCCGGGCGCGTCGGTGGCGGGGCCGAGGGTGGCGAGGATGCGGGTGCGACGGCGTTGGATCTGGGTCATGGGCGCTCTCTCCGGCGAGCCGGGGAAACTAGCACAGGCCGCCGCCGCCGATTCAATACCCCGGCGGATGTCCCGGCCGCTGTCCCGACCGGCATTCCGGTCCGCGCCCGGCGCGGCGAATGCCGGCCCGGGCGCCCCGGGGGCCCCGGGCCGGCCCGCGCGGTCCTAGGCCGAGAATTCGCAGCCCGCACGCACCACGACGTTGGGGGTCGCCACGCCCCAGGCACGGTTGGGGACGCAGCCGAAGTTCGCCTCGCCCACCAGCACGCCGTTGTCGTCGTAGTACATCTCGGTTCCCGGGAAGCCATTGGCGCCGGCCACCCCGACGAGGTTCGCGCCGGTCAGCACGCCCGCCGCGACGACGGCGGTCAGCAAGTTCCGGATACGCATGTCCACTCTCCGATCGCGCGGCACATGCCGCGTTGCGGACAGTGCACGCCGGGAGCGGAGCGAAGGCGAAGGCGGCGTGAATCGCCGCCCTCCCAGCGCCGAAAGCGCGCAACGCGCCACAGTCCGGCCCCGACCCGCCGCACACTCCAGGCCGCGCTCAGGCGACCAGGCCGGCCAGTTCCGCGGGCGCAGCCGCCAGCGCGTCGGCGCCCGCGGCGCGCAGCTCGGCTTCCCCGCCGAAGCCCCACAGCACGCCGATGCTGCGCATGCCGTGCTGGCGCGCGCCCTCGATGTCCATGCGGCGGTCGCCGATCATCCGGCACGCCGCCGGCGCAAGCGACAGCCGCGCCAGCGCCTCGGCGATCAGCGCGTCCTTGTAGCGGCGGCTGCCGTCCTCGCTCGCGCCCACCACCGTCTCGAACGCGGCGCCGAACGGCAGCGCGTCGACGATCCGACGGGCGAAGCGCTCGCTCTTGGAGGTCGCCACCGCGAGCCGGTGGCCGGCCGCGCGCAATGCCTCCACCGCGTCCCCGATGCCCGGGTACGCGCGGACCTCGCGCCAGCCCTGGCGGTCGTAGCGCTCGCGGTACAGCGCCAGCGCGCGCCGGGTCCGGGCCGCGTCGCCGGCGAACAGGCGGTCGAAGCTGTCCGCCATCGGCGGCCCGATCCAGCCCAGCAGCGCCTCGCGCGGCAGCGCCGGCTCGCCCATCTCGGCCAGGGCGTGGGCGATCCCGCCCAGGATGCCGGCCTCCGAGTCGACCAGGGTGCCGTCGAGATCGAAGAACAGCGTGTCGCGGCTCACCCCGCGCGGGCCTCCAGCGCGGCCACCGCCGGCAGCGTCTTGCCCTCCAGGAACTCCAGGAACGCACCGCCGCCGGTGGAGATGTAGCCCAGGTCGCCGGCGATGCCGTACTTGTCGACCGCGGCCAGGGTGTCGCCGCCGCCGGCGATCGAGAACGCGTGGCTGTGGGCGATCGCCTTCGCCACCGCCTCGGTGCCCTTGGCGAAGGCGTCGAACTCGAACACGCCGACCGGGCCGTTCCACACCACCGTACCCGACTCGCCGACGATCTCCGCGTAGCGGCGCGCGGTCTTCGGGCCGATGTCGAGGATCAGCTCGTCCGTCTCCACCGCGTCCACCGGCTTCACCGTCGCCTCGGCGTCGGGCAGGAACTCCTTGGCCACCACCACGTCCACGGGAATCGGGATCTCCGCGCCCTTGGCGCGGGCGTCGGCGAGGATGCGCTGCGCGGTCTCCAGCAGTTCCGGCTCGTGCAGCGACTTGCCCACGGCATGGCCCTGCGCGGCGATGAAGGTGTTGGCGATGCCGCCGCCGACGATCAGCTGGTCGACCTGGTCCACCAGGCGGGTCAGCAGCTCCAGCTTGGTGGAGACCTTGCTGCCGCCGACGATCGCCAGCAGCGGCCGCGCCGGATCGTCGAGGGCGCGCGCCAGCGCGTCCAGCTCGGCCATCAGCAGCGGGCCGCCCGCCGCGACCGGCGCGAAGCGGATCGCACCGTGGGTGGAGGCCTGCGCGCGGTGCGCGGTGCCGAAGGCGTCCATGACGAAGACATCGCACAGGGCGGCGTACTGCTTCGCCAGCGCCTCGTCGTCGGCCTTCTCGCCGACGTTCATGCGGCAGTTCTCCAGCAGCACGATCTCGCCCGGCTGCACGTCCACGCCGTCCACCCAGTCGCGCACCAGCGGCACCTCGCGCTTCAGCAGACCGCCCAGGTGCGCGGCCACCGGCGCCAGCGAATCGGCCTCGCTCCACTCGCCCTCCTTCGGGCGGCCGAGGTGGGACATCACCATCACCGCGGCGCCCCGCTCCAGCGCATGCCGGAGCGTGGGCAGCGAGGCGACGATGCGCTGGTCGGAGACGACGCGGCCGCCCTCGATCGGGACGTTGAGGTCCTGCCGGATCAGCACGCGCTTGCCGGACAGGTCGAGGTCGGTCATGCGGAGGATGGACATGGAATCGGTTCGCTCTCGGATGGGTAGGGAATTCGCGGCGGCATGCCATCCATGGCGCAACACCGCATCTTCGGAACGACCGGCCCGGCCATCCATGGCCGGGCGCTCGCCGGCGCGGACCGCCGATAGGGCGGTCCGCGTCAGCCCGGCTCGCCCTGCCGGATCAGCACGCGCTTGCCGGACAGGTCGAGGTCGGTCATGCGGAGGATGGACATGGAATCGGTTCGCTCTGGAATTGGGGAATGCGAAGGCGCCATTGTCGGCCGCCCGGCGCCGCCACCGCAAACCGCGCCCCGGCGGGGCCTTCCCGTTTTCGTAGGAACGCGCTCGCGCGCGACCGGGCCAGCTGCCACCGGACCTGCGGCAGGCGACGAACGCGTCCCCACGCGCGGACGGCGGCGAACGACCGCCGGCATCGCTTCTTCCGAGGGCCCGACGTCACGCATCGCGCGCAAGCGCGCGCCTACGGCGATGGCGCGCGGCGCAGCAGGCTCAGCGCGAAGCCCGCCACTACCGCCACGCCCAGCAGCAGCACGCCCCACAGCGCCCAGGTCCGCCAGTCGCGCGGCGCTTCGGCCGGCAGCAGGGCGGCGTCGCCGGCCAGGACCGCCATCGCGCCCGGCATGGCCGCCGCCGGTGCCCAGCCGTCGCCGCGCTGCGCGCGCAGGGCGTCCAGCAGCGGCGCCACCGGCGCGTCCGCGCGCACGCCCCGGGCGCTGCCGGCGAGCAGCGCGTACGGCGGCGGCCCCTCGGCCACGAACACCAGCGCCTCCGGCCGGTAGCCCAGCAGCAGGTCGGGCGGCGTGCCCGGCACCGGCGTCCCCGGCGCCAGCCGCCAGTCGCGCACCCGCGTGGGCGCGGCCAGCGCCTGCGGCGGCGAACGCTCCACGACGTCACCGGTCGCCAGCCGGTACCCCACCCAGGCGCCGGTCGCGTCGTGCCAGGGCGCCTCCCCCGAATCGCGCGCGGCCAGTCTCCAGGTGTTGGTGGCGTTGCCGGCCAGGGCCAGGTCGACGCGCTCGACCGGGAAGCGCCCGTCGAGGCGGTACTCGAAGACCTCCCGGCCCTCGGCCTCGACGCGCCGCGGCGCCAGCCTGCGCCACCGCCACGTCGCTTCGGGCGCGGCCGCCGCGACCTCGGCCCGCACCGCGTCCAGCCGCAGCGGCGCAGCCGCGGGACGCAGCGGGACCAGGCGGAAGTAGCGCGCGCGGACCGGGGCCGACAAACCGATGCGGCGCTCGGCGAGCCGTTCGCCGCCGCGCTGCAGGTCCAGCACGCGCGCTTCCGGCTGCACGATGCGCCATTGCCGCAGATCGTCCGAGGCCTCGATCCGCAAGACCTGCTCGAAGGGCGGCTGCGAGCCGTCCCAGTCCAGGTGCAGCGCCCGCGCCGGGGCCTCGAGTGCGGAAGCGTCGACCAGCACCTCGCCCGGCACCGCCTCGCCGGCGCGGCCGCCCTCGCCGCGCAGCTCGACCCGCCGCAGCCGGCCCGCGGCATCGATCTCGCTGATCGCGGCGATGTCGCGCGGCGCGCGCCCGGCGGGCAGCGGGAACCACGGCAGCGCGTGCAGGACCGGCGCGCCCGCGCGCGGCGCCTGCGCGGGCGCCAGCAGGGACGGCACCTCGCGGCCTTCGCCGTTGACGACCACCACGTCGGCCAGCGCCGGCGACCCCGCGCGGGCGTAGATCGCCTCGGTCAGCTCGACCCGGTAGGCGCCGGCGTCGGCGGCGGACAGTTCGAGCGGCCATTGCGCCGCGAAGGCCGCCCGCGGATCGGCCGCCGCGGCCCGCGCCACGGCCATCGCGAACAGCAGGCAGGCGCAGGCCGGGCGGATCATGCGGGCTGCTCGCTGGGCGCGGCCTCGCGCGGCGGCGCCGGCGCGAGGAAGCCGACGACCGTGCACAGCAGGCCGTAGGCGATGAACGAAGCGATGCCCCACAGGTTGCCCAGGTGCCCGCGGTCCACCAGCACCAGCTTGGCCAGCACCACCGCCATCAGCACCGCGCCGGCCAGCCAGAGCGTGCGCTGGCCGCGGCGCGAGCCGAGCACCCAGCCCAGCACGCCGGAGACGCTCCACACCACCGTCAGCGCGGCTTGGGCCAGCCCGCTGGATTGCAGCCGCGCATTCCACGGCACCCCGCCCCAGTGGTGCGCAGCGCGCAAGGTGGCCGCGGTGAGCAGCAGGAACGCCAGCGCCGCCAGCAGCGGCGTGCGCGCCCGAGCCAGTCCGTCCGGCGCGTCCTCCGTCCACAGCCAGCGCGCCACCAGGACCGCCACCGCGACCTGCGCCAGTTCGAGCGGATTGAGCAGCGGCAGCCACGGCAGCGGTGCGCTGTCGCCCGCGTCGCGCAGCGCCAGCAGCCACCACAGCGAGAGCGCGACGCACAGCGTGCCGCGCAGCGCGGGACGCGCCGGGTCGAAGCCCGCGCCCAGCGGCCGCGCCAGCCAGCGCCAGCGCAGCAGGGCCAGCGCCGCCGCCGCGATCCAGGGCAGCGCCGGCGCCGCGAGGCGCCAGCCGTCCGCCAGCCCGGCGCGCGCGGCCGCATGCCCCAGCAGCAGCGACAGCACCAGCGGCCACAGCAGCCACCACAGGAACTGCGCGGCACGGGCGATGCGGCCGTCGCCGCCGCGCAGGCAGGCCAGGCCGCGCGCACCCAGCACCGCGAACAGCGCCCACGCCCAGGCTCCGTATCCGCCGAAGGGCTGCGCATGGACCGCGCTCTGCCACAGCGCCAGCGGCACGGCCGCCAGCATGGCGGCGAACAGCGTCAGGCCGAGCGCGGGGTCCGGGCGCCGCCGGTGCGCCTCCGCCGCCAGCCAGCCGGTGACCGCGGCCAGCGCGAGCAGCGCGTCGGGTTCCGCGGCACGCCCGAGCAGGCGCATCAGTTCGAAGCCCCAGGCGCCGAGCCACCAGGCCAGCGCCCAGACGTACGCGGCGCGGGCGGCGTCGAGCCGCTGCGCCTGCCGGTAGCAGGCGGCGATCGCCAGTCCGGCGAACGCGATCAGCAGCGCACCCACGAACCCGCTGTTGGCGAACGCGGCCGCGGCCCCCGGCACGCGCGGCGCGGCCAGCGCGTAGGCCACGACCGCCGCCAGCTGCAGCGCGAGCCCGGCGAAGCGCGGCAGGCGGCGGTCCTGGCGCAGGCCCAGCCAGACCAGCGCCGCGCCCTCCAGGGCGAACACGCAGGCGGTGGCCTCGGCCGACAGCGCCAGCGGCACCGCCAGGGTCGCGAAGCCCACCGCCAGCAACGCGTAGGCCTGCGCCAGCGGCACGTAGCGCGCGCGCCGCAACAGGCCCCACGCCAGCGCGGCGTAGAGCGCCGCGAGTCCCAGCGCGCACAGCGCCAGCGCCATCGTGCGGCCCTGCAGCAGGCCCGCCTGCAGCGAGAAGGCGACCAGCGGCGCCCCGAATACCAGGCCGCCGTCCACGATGTCGCGCCGCGGTGCCGGGCGCCTGCGCGCATGGAGCAGCGGGATCGCGAGATAGAAGGCGAAGAACAGCGCCAGGAACGGCTGCGCGGACGCGAACTGGTCGGGCGCGTAGCGCAGCACGCCCCACAGCGTGCCGATGCCGAAGGTGAAGACGAAGCCCAGCAGGTTCAGCTCGCGCCACGCGCGGAACCAGGCGATGCCGAAGATCGCGCCGTTGAGTACCGCGTAGTACGAGAACAGCGCGACGTGGCTGCCGCCGCCGGTCGACAGCCAGATCGGCGCGAGGAAGCCGGCCAGCACCGCGAGCATCGCCAGCGCGCGGGCGTTCTGCAGCACCGCCAGCGCGCCGGCGCCGGCGACCAGCGCCACGCTGATCGCGAACGCGAGACCGGCCGGCAGCACGCCGAGCTGGCGGTAGGCCGAGAACGCCACCAGCAGCAGGATGCCGATCATGCCGCCCTGCACGCTCAACGCGAAGGTGCGGTGGCTCTCTCGCCGGCGCCAGCCGAAGACCAGGCCGGCGAGCGCGGCGGCGGCCACCCCGGCCAGCCGCAGTTCCGGCGGCACCGCCAGCCAGCCCTGGTCGCTGGCGTACTTCAACAGCGCGGCCACGCCGGCCAGCAGCACCAGCATGCCGATCTTGACCGGCACGTTGCCGCTGGTGAACCAGCGCCGCACCAGGCGCAGCGCACGCGCCACGGGATCGGGCGCCGCGGGATCGCGAACGGCATGGCTTCGAGCGGCCGTACCAGCCGGCGGTGTGGCGACCGTCTCCGGAGCACGCGGCGACAGCGGCGCGTCCGGCGCCGCGGTTCGAACGGGTGTCGATGGCGGGGGCGCGGCCCGCGCCGGCGATGGCGCCTCGGCGGCAGCCCGCGGCGCCGGATTCGCCGGCCGCCCAGCCGCCTCGGCGCGCAGCCGCGCGAGCGCCGCTTCGAGTTCGGTCACGCGGCCGCGCAGCCCGAACAGCATGACCAGCGCGACGACCAGCAGCACCGGCATGGCCAGCAGCGCCAGTCCCGCCAGCACCAGCAGTTCGGTCATGCTCGAGACTCCCCTCGCCGGTCCGGCGCAACGCGCACACCATACCCCTCGCCGCCCGGAAACAAGAAGCCCCGCTCGCGCGGGGCTTCGCAGGCGCTTGGCGCGACGCGAGGCGCCTACTTGGCGGCGACCACGCGCACCATCTCCAGGCACTTGTTCGAGTAGCCCCACTCGTTGTCGTACCAGCTCACCACCTTGACGAAGGTGGGATCGAGCTGGATGCCGGCGTCGGCGTCGAAGATCGAGGTGCGCGGGTCGGTGCGGAAGTCGGTGGCGACTACCTTGTCCTCGGTATAGCCCAGGATGCCCTTCAGCGCGCCCTCGCTCTGCGCCTTCATCTCCGCGCAGATCTCTTCGTAGGTCGCCGGCTTCTCCAGTTCCACCGTCAGGTCCACCACCGACACGTCGGAGGTCGGCACGCGGAACGACATGCCGGTCAGCTTCTTGTTGAGCTGCGGGATCACCACGCCGACCGCCTTGGCCGCGCCGGTGGACGAGGGAATGATGTTCTCCAGGATGCCGCGGCCGCCGCGCCAGTCCTTGTTCGACGGGCCGTCGACGGTCTTCTGGGTCGCGGTGGCGGCGTGCACGGTGGTCATCAGGCCGCGCTTGATGCCCCACTTGTCGTTGAGCACCTTCGCCACCGGCGCCAGGCAGTTGGTGGTGCAGGAGGCGTTGGAGATGATCGCCTGCCCGTCGTAGGTCTCGTGGTTGACGCCGTAGACGAACATCGGCGTGTCGTCCTTGGACGGCGCCGACAGGATCACCTTCTTCGCGCCGGCGTCGAGGTGCTTCTGCGCGGTGTCCTTGGTCAGGAACAGGCCGGTAGACTCGATCACCACATCGGCGCCGACCTCGCCCCACTTGAGGTTGGCCGGATCGCGCTCCTGGGTCAGGCGGATGCGCTTGCCGTTCACCACCAGCGTGCCGCCATCGACCTCCACGGTGCCGTCGAAGCGCCCGTGCACGGAGTCGTAGCGCAGCATGTAGGCGAGGTAGTCGGGCTCGAGCAGGTCGTTGATCGCGACGATCTCGATGTCGTCCGCGAAGTTCTGGACCGCCGAGCGCAGCACGTTGCGGCCGATGCGGCCGAAGCCGTTGATGCCTACCTTGATCGCCATGTTGGAGGACTCCTGCAGCCGCGAGGCGCGGCACGATGGATGGAGGCGGGCGGGGGACCGCCGGGGGACACTGATTTTAGCAGCCTGGGCAGGATCGCCGTGCCCGCGCCTTGATTCCGATCAAGGCGGGCGCCGGTCCGCGGCGGGAGACTGGCCCCATCCCAACCACGAGCCACTGCGATGCGCCTGCTCTCCGCCTCCCTTCTCGCCCTCCTCGCCGCCGGCGCCGCCCTGCCGGCCGCCGCCCAGTCCGCCGGCGACTGGAGCCTCGCCATCGGCGCCCACAGCGTCGACCCCAAGTCCGACAACGGCAGCCTCGCCGGCGGCACCCTGCCGGTCTCGGTGGATTCGAGCGTGCGTCCCACCATCACCTTCGAGTACTTCCTGCGCGACAACCTGGGCCTGGAAGTGCTGGCCGCACTGCCGTTCCAGCACGACATCGACATCGACGGCCTCGGCACCGTGGGCAGCACCAAGCACCTGCCGCCGACGGTCAGCCTGCAGTACCACTTCAACAGCGGCGGCACGGTGTCGCCGTTGCTCGGCATCGGCGTGAACTACACCACGTTCTTCAGCGAGGACACCGAGGGCGCGCTGGCCGGCAGCGACCTCGAGCTCGGCGATTCCTGGGGCCTGGCCGCCCGCGCGGGCCTGGACTTCAAGGTCGGCGAGCGCGGCGCGATCCGCGTCGACGTGCGCTGGATGGACATCGACAGCAGCGTCCGCCTGGACGGCGCGAAGCTCGGCACCGTCAACATCGACCCGTGGGCCTACGGCGCCGCCTACGTGATGACGTTCTGACCGCCCCGCCCGGCCCGCGCCGGGCAACCTCCGATAGGGGACTGGACGGGTCGTGCCGGTACACTTGCCGGCATGACCCGTCCTTTTTCGTTCCGCGCCGCCGCCATCGCCCTGTGCGGCCTCGCGCTGGCCTGCGGCGACGCCCTGGCCTGGGGCCCGCGCGGCCACCGCCTGGTCGCCGACATCGCCGAGGCCGGCCTCACCCCCGCCGCGCGCGCACAGGTCGACGCGCTGCTGGAAGGCGAACCCGAGCCGACGCTGGCCGGCATCGCCAACTGGGCCGACCAGCTGCGCGAGCGCGATCCCGACCTCGGCCGCCGCAGCGCGCGCTGGCACTACGTCAACATCGCCGAGTCCGGCTGCGCCTACGACGCCGCCCGCGACTGCCCAGGCGGCGACTGCGTGGTCGAGGCGATCCGCGCGCAGGCCGCGATCCTGGGCGACACCGCGCAGCCCGCAGAGGCGCGCCGGCAGGCGCTGAAGTTCGTCGTGCACTTCGTCGGCGACACCCACCAGCCCATGCACGCCGGCTACGCCCGCGACCGCGGCGGCAACACCGTCCAGGTCAACCAGCCCGACGGCACCCCGGACGGCTACGGCACCAACCTGCACGCGCTGTGGGACAGCGGCCTGTTCCGCGGCATGGAGGAGCGCGAGGCCGCGCAGCGCGCGCGCCTGCTCGGCCCCTCGCCGGGCCCGGTCGCCGCCGACGCCGGCGACCCCGCGGCCTGGGCCGAAGCCGCCTGCCGCATCGCCACCACCGAAGGCGTGTACCCGCCCCGCCCGCGGATCGACGGCCGCTACATCGCCACCTGGCGCCCCATCGCCGAGCGCCAGATCGCGCTCGGCGGCTCGCGGCTCGCGGCGCTGCTCAATGCCTCGTTGGATCCGGCTGCGCGGGGAAGGTAGTCGAGCGACTTTGTTCCTGCCGGAAACAGCTGTCCTCTCAAGTCGAGATCGCCTCGGGTCGCGAGGGGAGCGGCAGCGCCCGAGTAGCCGATGCCGCCGCGGACGGAATGTCGATCATCGCACAAAGCCCCGGTCGGCCGTAACTAGCAAAGCGTCAGCTGCAATCGTGATCGTGGCCGGCTTCCGGCAGCCCGTTGGGTGCTGCCCCCCTACACATTGATGACGCCCCCTTCCACCGCCTACTTAACCCAAGGAGACATAATAAACCTCTCCAATATAACGTCATGCGAATCCAGAACATAGACGACACTCACGTCATCGACGTAGTGGAGATCGAAAACAAAGTATCGCCTTCCACCGCCCCTATCTTCGAGAACGCGCAACAGCGCCAGTTCTGAGTAATCACTGTCGCTAGGATACTTCTTGTAATCCTCGACCAGCTGATTGACAAGCATTTGATCGACCGAACTCGCGCTCACATCCTGCAGCGTAGTAGTGTCAAAATTTTTTACCTGCCATTTGCTGCCAGAACTTACAGACACCGATTGACAGCCTGCCAAAAGAAGGGCCGCGATCAACGCTGCAGGGCTAACACGTCGAGTGACAATCGCGCCTAGGCTCTCTGATTGCATCTTTGTACTCGTTCTCCGCATCCATAGCACGTTCCTCACTTCTACGCTCTCCTGTTGCCGGGTTTATACTCCGATCCATAACACCGTTATCCTTATCTCCCCCGTGCCCGAGGAGTTCATGCGCCAGCACTGCCTCGCCGCTGGAGGTTATCCGAGCTCCATCCCTGTTGACTGTTGTTACCGACGACGTAGGGTCAACAATTGTCTCGCTACCGGTGCCGACGCCAGGAACGCCTTCATTAGCCCGGTCTCCGATTGTCTTATTCTCTGGCGACTCTCCGGGCTGCGGAAATCTAATCGTGTGAACATGATCAGAATTACGCATTGCTTGCATCCTGTCTCTAGAGGCAGGATTTGATCTCTCGATTTTCCTCAAAGCACGATTTATTGCCCTGATCTCTTGCCTAGTTCCAACTGGCCTGATTTCCCGCCCATCTGGATCTATAAAGGCGTAAGGCGCATTCGCAGCGTAACTGTAGCGATTAAAAAACCGCATGTCGCCGTTGTCGTACGCGGTAACAGGATCCACCGACAGAAACCTCCCTATCTGCGGATCGTAGTAGCGCTGCTGCATGTACACCAGGCCGGTGGCGCCGTCCTGGCGGTGGCCGGTGTAGCCGATGCCGTCGTAGGCGGGCTTGTCGATCGCGGCGCCGTAGGGGGCCCAGTGGGTGCGCTCCAGCACCGTGCCGGCGGCATCGGTGATCGCCACCGGGCTGCCCAGCAGGTCGGTGTGCTGGTACTTCACCTGGACGTCCTGGTTGTTGTTGCCGACCGCGGCTTCGCGGATCGCGACCTGCTTGTCGCCCAGGTACAGGTAGTTCTCGCGCCGGCCGGTGCGGTTGTTGTTGCTGTAGTACAGCTTCCCGTCCTGGCCGTAGTGATGGTAGTTGCACGCGCTGGGACTGCAGGCCAGCTGGCGGCGGCCGTGGGCGTCGTAGGTGTACCACTCCTCCGGCACCTGGAGCAGGCGATTGCCGTAGTCGAAGACGTGGGCCCGGCCGTTGCGCTGGGCCACGTTGCCCTGGGCGTCGTAGCTCAACGTCACTTGTGCTGCGCCCGCGGCATTACGGATCTGGATGACCCGGAAGTTGTGATCGTAGACGTACTGCGAGTAGTCCTTGACCCCGGCATGCGTCCACGAGTACAGGTTGTCCAAGGCGTCGTACTTGAATCGGTGCCAGTGATCGCCGCCGAAGCTGGCCGAGCCGGCGCCGGTCAGGCGATCGGCTGCGTCGTACTGGAGGTTGCGGCTGTAGGCGTTGCCCCGGGTCTGGTCGTGCAGGTGGGTCGGGTTGCCGTTGGCGTCGTACCAGTACTCGTAGCGCTGGACCCCGGCACTGTCCTCCCTGTGCGGCAGCCCGCGCGCGTTCTGCGTCATCGTCCAGGCCACGCCGTTGCCGTAGGTGAACCCGGCCATCGCGCCGTTGGGATGGTAGCGGGCCTGGGTGGCGTAGTCGCCCACCCGCGTCGGCTGGCCCAGGGCGTTGGGCGCATAGCTCACCGACAGGTTGTTGGGATAGGTCATCGACGCCAGCGAGCCGTGGGCGTCGTAGCCGTAGCCCAGGCCCCACTGCGCGCCGCCGAAGCCCGTCGCCTCGCCGACCAGCAGGC
>NZ_JAIWPR010000072.1 GCF_021191635.1 Alterluteimonas quercicellularis | reverse complement strand
GGCCGGCGAGCCGGCCGCGCCCGCGTCGCCCACTCCCGGCGGCGGCGCACCCGCGCCGGCCACGCCCCCGCGCGAAGAGCCCGCCGCGCCGCCCGCCGACGACACGCCGACCGAGAGCGCGCCGACCGACAGCGCACCACCCGCCGACGGCACGCCGCCCGCCGTCGAGCCGCCGCCCGGAGACGGCGACTGACCGCGGCACGCCCGCTGCGGGTGCTGTTCGTCTGCGGCCGCAACCGCCTGCGCAGTCCCACCGCCGAGCAGCATTTCGCCGCCTGGCCGGGGGTGGAGACCGCCTCCGCCGGGCTGCGCCGCGACGCCGACGTACCGCTGGGCCCCGACCTGCTGGCGTGGGCCGACCTGGTCTTCGTCATGGAGCGCCGCCACCGCGCGCAACTGGCCGGCCGCTTCGGCCCGCAGCTGCACGGCCGGCGCGTGGTCTGCCTCGAGATCCCCGACCGCTTCGAGTTCATGGCCCCCGAGCTGATCGAGCTGCTCGACGCCCGGGTGACCCCGCATTTGCGCGCGCGCTGAGCGGGCGACGGGGCCTCTGCGCGGCGGTCGTCGCGCGCCAGCGCGCTCCTGCGGATGGCGGTGGATGCGCCGCGCATGTCGCCTGTAGGAGCGCGCTCGCGCGCGACCGTGCCGGGTGCCAGCGGACGCGCGCGCTATTCGGCCGCGAGGCGGCAATCGATGGCGACGCCGTCGCGCACCGCGACGGCGAGGCGGTCCTGGAAGGTGCCGCAGTCGAGCAGGGCGTCGCCGCCGGCGTCGGCGGCGTCCTCGCCGGCGGACACGGTGACCAGCAGGTGCGGGCGGCCCTGCTCGACGAGGGCGAGGCGATCGGGGTCGAACGCGGGGGAGCGGAAGCGGACCCGGCCGGCGCCCTCCAGCTCGCGCCGCTCGCGGTGCAGGCCGAGCCACGGGTCCTCGGTGCCGGCGACGCGCCGCTGCTGCGCGGCCACGGTGGGATAGCCGAACCATTCGGCCTCCACCTGCAGGCCCAGGCGCTCCGTCGCCAGCAAGCGCGCGGCCGCTTCGGACAGCGTGACGACGACGGTGAAGTAGCTGCCGTTCGCCTCCGCGGCGGCTTCGACGGCGGCGGCCGCCGACGGGGCCTCGGGGGCGTCCTCGGCAACATCGGGGCCGCACGCGGCCAGCAGCAGGCACGACGCGAGCAAGGCGGCGAGGCGCGGCGTCGATGCGCGGCGGGCCGCCATGCCCGGGCGGGTGGATCGTTCGCCTCGAACGCGTCGGCCGCCCATGCGCCTAGCGCGGCTTGGCCGGCAACGGGAACGGGGTGACCACGCGCTCGCCGGACTCGGCGTCGCGGATCGCCGACTGGCCCTTGCGCTCGACTTCCTCCACCCGCAGCACCGCCTGCATCGGCAGGTGCAGCACGCGGGTGTCGCCGAACTCGGCGCGCAGGCGCTCCTCGGTCGGGTCCACCACCAAGCCGTCGTGGACGTCGAACACCAGCTCGGCGACCTCCACGAAGCCCCACAGGCTGCCGCTCGCCACGCGGCGCGCGTACAGCTCGTACACCTTGCCGTGGCTGAGGAAGCTGACCTTGTAGAGCGCCTTGGACATGCCCCGATTATAGGAGCCGCGATTCGCCCCGTGGGAACCGCACCCGCCCAGGCGACGCCCCCGCTTCCGCCATCCCCCATCCCCAATCCCGAATCCCCGCCCTCAATACCCCTGCCGCTTGCGCAGCCGCCGCGCGATCGCCCCGCGCGATGCCAGCGCGAACAGCATGCCGAACAGGAAGCCGCCGGCGTGCGCGGCCCAGGCCACGGCGCCGAAGGCCGGGCCCATGTAGGCGAACACCACCTGCAGCAGCGCCCAGATGCCGATCAGCAGCGAGGCGGGCGCGCGCACGAACTCCAGGAACAGGCCCAGCGGCACCACCACGCCCAGCCGCGCGCGCGGGAACAGCGCGAGGTAGGCGCCGATGATCGCCGAGACCGCGCCGCTGGCGCCGATGATCAGCCGTTCCGGCGCGCCGATCGCCAGCGCGGCGATGAAGTTGGCGAAGGCGCCGCCGAGCAGGAACAGCACCAGGAAGCGCAGCGGGCCCATCGCCCGCTCGGCGGGCAGGCCGAAGATCAGCAGGAACACCAGGTTGCCGAGCAGGTGGGTCCAGTCGGCGTGCAGGAACAGCGCGCTGAGCAGGCGCAGCCAGCGCTCGGGCTCGGACCAGGTGCGCCACAGCTCCGGCGGGGCCAGCCCGCCGCTGAGCGCGCCCCAGTCCAGCAGCAGGTCGTGGCGCACCGCGTCCGGCCGCAGGCTCACCGCCACGTAGGCCAGCCACAGCAGGCCGGCCAGCAGCGGGGTGGCCCAGCGGAAGGCGGGCTGGGCGCGGGTGGGAATGGCGACGAACATGCGGTCGGGCCGGGCGCGGAAGCGGTGAAGATACCGCCTCCCGGCGAATGCCGCAGTGCGTCGGGAGTCCGGACCCGACGGTACGGTATAGTGCGCCCCGCACCGCGGTCGGGAGGGGTATTTCCGATGCACGGGACCGCGCCGGCACAAGGCGCGGACCGGGGGCGGTGCGTCCCCCAATCGTCATCGGAGACCTCACCCCATGCGTAATCCATCCCCCTTCCTGTCCCGCTCCGCGCTGGCGCTCGGCGTCGCCGGCGCGCTGGCCTTCGCCGGCAGCGCCCACGCCGCGGCCTTCCAGCTCAAGGAGAACAGCGCCAAGGGCCTCGGCCGCGCCTTCGCAGGCTCCGCCAGCGCCCCGGGCGACGCCTCGATCATCGTCAACAACCCCGGCGGCATGCGCGGCCTCGACGGGCGCCAGGTCCAGGTCGACCTGAGCGTGATCAGCTTCAGCGCCGACTTCGAGGGCACCGGCAGCTACCTCGGCGGCGCCGGCGGCCCGATCAGCGGCGGCAACGGCGGCGACGCCGGCAAGATCGCGCCGGTCCCGGCGGCGTACTTCCACACCCCCTTCGGCGAGGACGACCGCCTGCACTTCGGCATGTCGCTGACCGCGCCGTTCGGTTTCGCCACCGACTACGACCGCGACTGGGTCGGCCGCTACAACGCGGTCAAGACCGAGCTGGAGGCCGTGGACCTCGGCTTCGCCCTGTCCTACGACGTCAATCCCTACCTGTCCTTCGGCGCCTCGGTGTTCGCGCAGCACCTGAGCATCGAGCTGGGCAACGCGGTGGACTTCGGCACCATCCTGTTCACCGGCGGCGGTGCGCCGCTGGGCTTCCGCCCGGGCAACGCCGACGGCTTCAGCACCATCAAGGGCTCCAACACCGACATCGGCTGGACCGTCGGCGGCCTGTTCAGCATCACCGAGAACACCCACATCGGCCTGAGCTACCGCTCCAAGGTCGAGCACGACATCGACGGCGACGCCTACTTCGACGTGCCCGACAACGCCGCCGCGGTGCTGGGCCAGGTGCGCCCGGGCTGGTTCGTCGACACCGACGGCCGCGCCACGGTGACCCTGCCGGCGGTGGCCACCGTCAGCTTCACCCACGCCTTCAACGACCGCTGGTCGCTGATGGCCGACCTGTCGCGCACCGCGTGGAAGCCGTCCTTCGACTCGGTGACCGTGGACTACGGCTCCAACCAGGCCGATACGGTGCTCGACTTCGGCTACGACGACACCACCTTCGGCTCGGTCGGCGTCGACTACCGCGTCAGCGACCGCCTGACCCTGCGCGGCGGCGTGGCCTACGACGAGACCCCGACCTCCTACCAGCACCGCGACGTGCGCGTGCCGGACCAGACCCGCAAGTGGCTGTCGCTGGGCCTGACCTGGACCCCGTCGGAGACGCTGGAGTACAACGTCGGCTACACCCACCTGTTCGTCAACGACGCCAACGTGGACACCACCTCGGCGACGGCGAACCGCGTGCGCGGCACCTTCGACGTCGGCGGCGACATCCTGGCCGCGTCGGTCAACTACAAGTTCTGATCCGGACGCCGGGCCCGCGCCCGGCCCCGCGTCGCGACAGGCCCCGCGCAAGCGGGGCTTGTCGTTTGCGGACATCGCACGGCGGCGCATGCCCGGAACGGTAGGAGCGCGCTTGCGCGCGGCCGGGCATTCCCCGCGCGCCTGTCGCGCGCGAGCGCGCTCCTGCAATCGGCGCACGCCGCGCACGACCCGACGGCACGTTAGCCGCCCAGGCGCGCCAGCAGCCAGGCCCAGGCGGGCAGGGTGGCCAGCGACAGCAGGATGCCGTAGCCCACCAGCGCCGCCGCCAGGCGCGGGGCGAGGTTGTGCGAGATCGCCAGCGCCGCGGCAGTGATCATGCTGGGCATCGCCGACTCCAGCACGTTGACCTGCAGCATCGCCGGTGGCATCGCGAACAGCCACGACAGCGGCAGCGCCAGCGCGGGCATCGCGACGAGCTTCAGCGCCAGCCCGGCGGCCAGCGGCCCGATCTCCTCGGCCGGCATGCGCAGCCGGATCGACAGCCCCACCGCCAGCATCACCAGCGGCAGCAGCGCGTCGGCCAGCGCCTGCAGCGCCTCGGCGATCCACGCCGGCGGGTGCTCGGGCATCACCGTCAGGCCGGCGACCAGCGCCCACAGCGGCGGGAAGCGCGCCACCCGCCGGGCGATCTCGACCGGCCCCGGCGGGGCGTCGCCGCCGAAGCGCGCCAGCACGTAGAGGCCGAAGGTGGACAGCAGCACGAAGGTGCCGAACTGGTCGTAGACCACGGCGTAGGGCAGGGCGGCGTCGCCCAGCAGCGCGCGCACCATCGGGTAGCCGATGAAGCTGGTGTTGCCCAGCACCACGCACAGCAGCAGGACCGCCACGCGGTCGCGTCGCCAGCGGCGCAGGCGCGCGAGCAGCAGCACCAGCGCGACGCCGGCGGCGGCCAGCAGCCAGGGGGTGGCCGCCACGCCCAGCAGCGAGGCGTCGAAGCGCAGGCGCGGCACGTAGATCAGCACTGCGGCCGGCAGGCAGACCAGCAGCACCACGCGGTTGAGCGTCTCCGCGGCGTCGCCGGGCAGCGCGCGCAGGCGGGCGAACAGCATGCCCAGCGCGAGCATCGCCAGGATCAGGGCGAACGCGGCGAAGGCCATCGGCGTCGTCGGTGTGGGGGGCATCCATGTTAGCCGCCGCGTTTCAGCGCGGCGCGGGCAGCGTGCGCACGACCTCGGCGCAGGCGCCGAGCGCGTCGGTGGCGCGCACGCAGAGCCGGCGCGCACCGGGCGTGCGCGGCAGCTCGAACCGGGCCGTGCCGCCGCTGGCCAGCGGCCGCGGGCCGTCGCGCGCCTCGCGCCAGGCCGGGCGGAACACGCGGCCGTCGTAGTCCGGGTCGACCGCCCAGTCCTGCACCAGCGCCAGCGGGTCGGCGCGCAGCGCGGCGAGCAGCGCCGCGCGGTCGCGCGCGTGCAGGTCCACGGCCTCGGGCGTCAGCAGCGTGCAGCCGGCCAGCGCCACCTCGATCCGTTCGCCGCCGCCGGCCGCGCGCTGCCGCGTCGCCCGCGCCAGCGTCAGGTGGCGCAGGCCGTCGAAGCGCGCCCGGGTGCGCGCCGCCAGCCCCGCGGCGGCCAGTTCGGGCGGGATCCGCAGCACCGTCGGCACCGGATCGCCGCGGGCGGCGAGCCAGGCCGGCAGGCCGGGCGCGAACCGCCAGCCCAGCACCACCCGGCGGTCCCAGCACCCGGGCGTGCGCGCGCTGCGGGCGAGGATGCGCTCGACCGCGGCCGGCCCCAGCGGGCGGCCCGGCGGCGCCACGTGGACCAGGGTGCGGCGGCCGGCCTCGACGACGGCGCCGGTGCCGGGCGGCGCGCCGGGCAGGGGGCGGGCGCCGTAGGCGGCCAGCACGCGCGCGGCCCAGGCGCCGCCGGCGCGGGGCGCGTCCACGGTCTGCAGCAGGAACGGGGCGGCGCCCTGCGCGCACAGCCGCCGCCGCGCGATCGCGCAGGCCGCGCCGCCCAGGTCGGCGGCGATCCAGCGCCGGCCCATCCGCTCGGCGACCGCCGCGGTGGTGCCGGAACCGCCGTTGAAGTCGGCGACCAGGCCGCCGGGCGGGCAGGCGTGCTCGACGATGCGCGCCAGCAGGCGCTCCGGCTTCTGGGTGCCGTAGCCGGTCAGCTCCGAGCGGCCGGCGTGCGCGGGCCGCCAGGCGCGCGGATCGGCGTAGACCGGGCGGATGTCGCTCCAGACGGTGGAGGCGGGCAGGCCCGGGCTCTCGTCCAGGTACTGCCGCGTCCACACCGGCTCGCCGTCGGCGCCGCGCCCGCGCTGGCGGCGCTGGTAGCGGCGGCCGTCGGCGTCGGCGTGGCGGAACCAGGCCTCGACGTAGCGCGGGTCGTAGGGCAGGCGGATGCGCCGGGCGTAGCGGCGCTCGCGGCAGCGCGCGTAGTGGACGATGACGTCGTGCGCGCGCACCAGCGTGTCGCCGGCCGCGCGCCCGCCGGAGGGCGCGCCGTAGGCCCAGACGATCTCCTGCACGAAGTTCTCGCGGCCGAACACCGCGTCCAGCAGCGCGCGCACGTAGTGGCTGGCCTGCATCCCCAAATGCACGTGCAGCGAGCCGGTGGGCGCCAGCAGTTCGCGCATCAGCACCAGCCGCGGCGCCAGCATGCGCAGGTAGCCGGCGGTGCCGTCGGGCCAGGTGTCGGCGTAGGCGAAGGCGGCGATGCCGGCGGGCGCGCCGCCGGGCGCGGCGGGCGGCAGCAGCACCCGGCTGCGGTAGTCGGCGCCGGTGTCGAACGGCGGGTCGATGTAGATCAGGTCGACGCGGCCGCGCAGGCCGGGGGTGTCGGCGTCGCCGGCCAGCAGCGCCGCCATCGCCTGCAGGTTGTCGCCGTGGATCAGCCGGTTGCGCCAGCCGCCGGGCGCCGCGGCCTCGCCGGGCGCGCCCGCCTCCTCGCGCGTATGCAGCCGCGGCCCCCGGCGGCCCGAACGCGCCAGCGCGCGCTCGGCCTGGCGGCGGCCGGCGCGCACGATCGCGGGGAGTGCGTCGGGCAGCGAACTGGTCATCCAGACCCGATCAATCAATAATTGATCAGATCATAAACCAATTATTGGTTTTCCCGGGCCTGGAGCGCTCTACCGTCCATTGGATGATGAGCGAGCAGGCCGAATTCGGTGCCAGATTGCGCGAAGCCCTGAAGGCCGCCGGCCTCGGCGAGGGCGCGCGGGACCTGGCCGATCTGGTCTCCGCCCACGGCGGCGATGCGGTCACGCCGCAGGCGGCGCACAACTGGATCCGCGGCAAGACCACGCCGCGCCGGCGCAACCTGCGGGCGCTGGCGAAGGCCTTGCGGATCGCGCCGGAGGACCTCTACGCCGACGAGCCGCTGGACAAGCGGCTGGGCGAGACCGGCCAGTCGTTCGCGGTCGGGGTGCAGGACCGCCACGCCATCGACGCCTTCCTGTCGTTGCCCGCCGAGCAGCGCAAGCCGGTGCGCGAGCTGATCCACTTCCTGGCCAAGGCGGCGGCGAAGTAGCCGCGCGCCGGCGCGCGCGGGAACGCCCGGTCGCGCGCGAGCGCGCTCCTACAGGAGCCGCATTCGCTTTCGTAGGAGCGCGCGAGCGCGCCAGTCGCCGCCGGACGCGCGCACGAGGGCGAACGACGGTCGGGACCGCTCGTTCCCGACGGCCGCGCGCCGAGCGTGGGGGGTGCCGCGAGCGAATCCACCGCCTCCGTGGGAGCGCGCTCGCGCGCGAGCCCGATGCGTCGCGGCGCTAGTCGCCCAGCGTCAGCAGCGAGGCGTTGCCGCCGGCGGCGGTGGTGTTGACGGTGACCGTCTTCTCGGTGGCGAAGCGCGGCAGGTAGTGCGGGCCGCCGGCCTTGGGGCCGGTGCCGGACAGGCCCTGGCCGCCGAAGGGCTGCACGCCGACCACCGCGCCGATCTGGTTGCGGTTGACGTAGACGTTGCCCACCCGCGCGCGCGCGGCGATGCGCTCCACCGTCTCGTCGATGCGCGAATGGATGCCCAGGGTCAGGCCGTAGCCGGTGGCGTTGACGGCGTCGATTACCGCGTCCAGGGCGTCGGCCTTCCAGCGGATCACGTGCAGCGCGGGGCCGAACTTCTCGTCGTCGAGCTGGTCCAGCGAGGCCAGTTCCCAGGCGTGCGGCAGGAAGAAGGTGCCGTGCTCGACCGCCTCGGTGGCCGGCGCGCGCGCGATCAGGCGCGCCTGCGCGTTCATGCGTTCGGCGTGGGCTTCGAGCATGCGTGCGGCATCCTCGTCGATCACCGGGCCGACGTCGGTCGACAGCTGGCCGGGGTCGCCCACGCGCAGCTTGGCCATGGCGCCGGCCAGCATCTCGACGACCTTGTCGGCGATGTCCTCCTGCACGAACAGCACGCGCGCGGCCGAGCAGCGCTGGCCGGCGGAGGTGAAGGCCGAGGACAGCACGTCCTTGACCAGCTGCTCGGGCAGGCAGGAGGAATCGGCGATCAGCGCGTTCTGGCCGCCGGTCTCGGCGATCAGCACCGCGATCGCGGCTTCGCGCGCGGCCAGCGCGCGGTTGATCGCGCGCGCGGTGGCGGTGGAGCCGGTGAAGGCGACGCCGGCCACGCGCGGATCGCGGGTCAGCGCGGCGCCGACGGTGGCGCCGTCGCCGGGCAGGAACTGCAGCACGTCGGCCGGCACGCCGGCCTCGTGCAGCAGCTTCACCGCCTCGTGGCCGGTCAGCGTGGTCTGCTCGGCGGGCTTGGCGATCACGCTGTTGCCCGCGGCCAGCGCCGCGGCGACCTGGCCGGCGAAGATCGCCAGCGGGAAGTTCCACGGGCTGATGCACACGAACACGCCGCGGCCCTGGTGCTGCAGGGTGTTGGTCTCGCCGGTGGGGCCGGGCAGCGGCTCGGGCGCGAACAGCTTGCGCGCCTGCCCGGCGTAGTAGCGCAGGAAGTCCACCGCCTCGCGCACCTCGGCCACGCCGTCGGGGACGGTCTTGCCGGCCTCGCGGGTGCACAGGGCGATGAACCGCGGCATGCGCGCTTCCAGCAGGTCGGCGGCGTGCTCCAGGATCGCCGCGCGCGAGGCGGCCGGGGTCGCGTCCCAGCCCGGCTGCGCGGCCACCGCGTTGGCCAGCGCGCGCTCCACCACCGCCGCGTCGGCGGGGTGCCAGCGGCCCACGGTGCGGCGGCGGTCGGCGGGATCGGTCACCGTCACGGCGGCGCCCGCGGCCCGGGCGCCGGGCACCAGCGGGCCGGCGCTCCACTCGGCGACCTCGGCGTTGACCCGCTCGGCGAGCTGGCGCAGCTGGTCGTCGTTGGCGAGGTTGGCGCCCATGGAATTGCTCCTGTCGTGGCCCTGGCTGCGGTACAGGTCGACCGGCAGGGGAATGCGGGGATGGGGGATGCTGTCGAAGGCGGCCACGGTGTCCACCGGGTCCTGGATCAGCGCCTCGACCGGCACGTCCTCGTCGCTGATGCGGTTGACGAAGCTGGAGTTGGCGCCGTTCTCGAGCAGGCGCCGCACCAGGTAGGGCAGCAGGTCCTCGTGGCTGCCCACCGGCGCGTACACGCGGCAGGGCACGCCGAGCCGGCCGGCCGGGATCACCTCGGCGTAGAGGTCGTCGCCCATGCCGTGCAGCTTCTGGAACTCGTAGGGCGTGGCGCGCGCGCGCACCAGCGCCGGCAGGTATAGGCCCGCCATGCGGTGCACCGCGGCGATGGTGTGGGCGTTGTGGGTGGCGAACATCGGGTAGACGATGTCGGCCGATTCCAGCAGCCGCCGCGCGTTGGCCAGGTAGCTGACGTCGGTGTTCGGCTTGCGGGTGAACACCGGGTAGTCCGGGTGGCCCTCGACCTGCGCGCGCTTGACCTCGCTGTCCCAGTAGGCGCCCTTGACCAGGCGCACCGGGATGCGGCGGCCGCCGCTGCGGGCCAGGTCGACGATCCAGTCGAGCACGAACGGCGCGCGCTTCTGGTAGGCCTGCACCACGATGCCGAAGCCTTCCCAGCCGGCCAGCGAGGGATCGCGCCAGGCCTGGGCGATCACGTCCAGCGACAGCTCCAGGCGGTCGGCCTCCTCGGCGTCGACGGTCAGGCCGATGCCGTGGCCCTTCGCCTGCTGCGCCAGCGACAGCAGCACCGGGCCCAGCTCGGCCAGCACCGCGGCGCGGTTGGCGTGCTCGTAGCGCGGGTGCAGCGCGGACAGCTTCACCGAGATCGAGGGCGCGGCGAACACCGCGTCCGGGCCCTCGGCGCGCGGGCGGTCGGGGTGGCGGCCGATCGCGTCGATGGCGCGGCGGTAGGCCTCCAGGTAGCGCCCGGCGTCGGCCTCGGTCAGCGCGGCCTCGCCCAGCATGTCGAAGGAGTAGCGGTACTGCGCGTTGGCGCCCTTGCGGCTGCGCGCCAGCGCCTCGCCGATGTTGCGGCCCATCACGAACTGGTGGCCCATGATGCGCATCGCCTGCCGCGTGGCCAGGCGGATCACCGGCTCGCCGACGCGGCCGATCAGGCGCTTGAAGGCGCCGTGGGCGTCGCGCCGGGTCTCGTCGGCCAGGTCCACCAGGCGCCCGGTCAGCATCAGGCCCCAGGTGGAGGCGTTGACCAGGATCGAGTCGGACTGGCCGATGTGGCGCTTCCAGTCCGCCTCGCCCAGCTTGTCGCGGATCAGGCGGTCGGCGGTGCCCTCGTCGGGGATGCGCAGCAGCGCCTCGGCCACGCACATCAGCAGCACGCCTTCCTCGCTGCCGAGGTCGTACTGCTGCATGAAGGCCTCGATCGCGCCCTGGTCGGCGGCGCGCTCGCGCACCCGCCGCACCAGGTCGGCGGCGGTGGCCTGCACGGCGGCGCGGTCGGCCGCGGGCAGGCGGGCGCGTTCGAGCAGGCTGCGGACGTGGGTGGCCTCGTCGCGCACCCAGGCGGCGGTGATCGCCGCGCGCGGGGCCGGGGGCGGCGCGGGAAGCTCGGACAACAGGGGGCTGGACACGGTGCAACCGCCGGGCGCGTCGAAAACCGGCGATTCTAGGCGCTGTCGCCCCGGCCGGATAGGCCGCGACGGCGCCCCGCTTGTCCGATCGGGCCAGGCGCCGGGGCGGCCCGCGCGGGCGCCCGGCGAGGCCGGCGGCGCGGTGCGGGCGCGGGCGGGCGCCGGTGCGCCCGAACCCGCGCAGCGCCGCCACGGCGCCGGGGCTCGGCTTGCCCGTGATCGCCCGCCGCAGCTACCATCCCCGGATTATCCGCAGCACGCCGCCGCTCCTGCGTATGTCCCCGCCCCGGGTCGGGACGGAAGGCGGTCGCGCTTCCCGCCAGCCACACGCCATCCAGGCATTCGGGGTCCCAACGTGAAGCAAGCCGGTCGTTCCAACCCTCGGGCCATGCGCGTCGCCGCCGCCGCGCTCGCGCTGGCCGCGCCGTTCGGCGCGCTCGCGCAGTCCGCCGATCCGCAGCGCTGGCAGCTCAACATGGGACGCGGGGTCACGGCTTCCTCGCAGCACGCCTACGATGCGCACATGTTCGCGCTGTGGGTGTGCGTGGCGATCGGCGTCATCGTGTTCGGCGCCATGGCCTACGCCATGTTCGCCTTCCGCAAGTCGAAGGGCGCGGTGGCCGCCCAGTTCAGCCACAACACCACCGCCGAGATCATCTGGACGGTGATCCCGATCATCCTGCTGGTGATCATGGCGGTGCCGGCCACGCAGAAGCTGATCGCGATGTACGACACCCGCGACTCGGAGATGACCGTCAAGGTCACCGGCTTCCAGTGGATGTGGACCTACGAGTACGTGGGCGAGGACGTGGAGATCACCAGCCGCCTGGACCGCGAGAGCGACCGCCTGCGGCAGAACCGCTCGGCCACCCGCGCCGATCTGGACGCGCACGGCAACTATCTGCTCGAGGTCGACAACGAGCTGGTGCTGCCCACCGACACCAAGGTGCGCTTCGTGATCACCGCCGACGACGTCATCCACTCCTGGTGGGTGCCGGCGCTGGGCTGGAAGCAGGACGCGATCCCCGGGATCGTCAACGAGGCCTGGACCGAGATCAAGGAACCCGGCGTCTACCGCGGCCAGTGCGCCGAGCTGTGCGGCAAGGACCACGGGTTCATGCCGATCGTCGTGCGCGCGGTGCCGCGCGCGGAGTACGACGCGTGGCTGGCGGCCGAGAAGGCCCGCAACGCGCCGGAGCCCGCGCCCGCCGAGGCGCCCGCCGCGCCCGCGCCGCCGGCGCAGACCGAGGCCGGCGGCGACGCCACCGCACGCGCCGGCGGCGCGCAGACCGCCGCGCCCGTCGCCGGCTGACCCCCTACAGCTTCCAGGCCACGCCATGTCCACGCATACCGCTACCGCCGACCACACCACCGACGAGCACGGCCACAAGCAGGGCTTCGTCGAGCGCTGGTTCTTCTCGACCAACCACAAGGACATCGGCACCCTCTACCTGCTGTTCTCGTTCCTGATGTTCATCGTCGGCGCGGCGATGAGCGTGGTCATCCGCACCGAGCTGGCGGTGCCGGGCCTGCAGCACGTCAGCCCCGAGTTCTTCAACCAGATGACCACCATGCACGCGCTGGTGATGATCTTCGGCGGCGTGATGCCGGCCTTCGTCGGCCTGGCCAACTGGATGATCCCGCTGCAGATCGGCGCGCCGGACATGGCGCTGCCGCGCATGAACAACTGGTCGTTCTGGATCCTGCCGTTCGCCTTCGCGATGCTGCTGATGACGCCGTTCCTGCCCGGCGGCGGCCCCGCCAGCGGCTGGACGCTGTACCCGCCGCTGAGCCTGCAGGGCGGCAACAGCGTGGCCTTCACCATCTTCGCCATCCACATGATGGGCATCAGCTCGATCATGGGCGCGATCAACGTCATCGCCACCATCCTCAACATGCGCGCCCCCGGCGTGGACCTGCTGAAGATGCCGATCTTCTGCTGGGCGTGGCTGATCACCGCGTTCCTGCTGATCGCGGTGATGCCGGTGCTGGCCGGCGCGGTCACGATGCTGCTGACCGACAAGTTCTTCGGCACCAGCTTCTTCTACGCCGCCGGCGGCGGCGACCCGGTGATGTACCAGCACATCTTCTGGTTCTTCGGGCATCCCGAGGTCTACATCATGATCCTGCCCGCCTTCGGCGTGGTCAGCGAGATCATCCCGACCTTCAGCCGCAAGCCGCTGTTCGGCTACCAGGCGATGGTGTACGCCACCGCCGCGATCGCGTTCCTGAGCTTCATCGTGTGGGCCCACCACATGTTCACCGTGGGCATGCCGCTCGGCGGCGAGATCTACTTCATGTTCGCGACCATGCTGATCGCGATCCCGACCGGCGTGAAGGTGTTCAACTGGGTCTCCACGATGTGGAAGGGCTCGATCAGCTTCGAGGCGCCGATGCTGTGGGCGATCGCCTTCGTGATCCTGTTCACCATCGGCGGCTTCTCCGGCCTGATGCTGGCCATCGTGCCGGCGGACTTCCAGTACCACGACACCTACTTCGTCGTCGCCCACTTCCACTACGTGCTGGTGACCGGCGCGCTGTTCGGCATCATCGCCGCGGTGTACTACTGGTGGCCGAAGTGGAGCGGCCGGATGTACAACGAGTTCTGGGCCAAGGTGCACTTCTGGTGGACGGTGGTGTTCGTGAACCTGCTGTTCTTCCCGCAGCACTTCCTCGGCCTGGCCGGCATGCCGCGCCGCATCCCCGACTACAACGTGGTCTTCGCCGACTGGAACCTGGTCAGCTCGATCGGCGCCTTCGGCATGTTCCTCACCCCGTTCCTGATGTTCGGCATCCTGTTCGCCTCGCTCAAGCGCGGCGCGCCGGCCCCGGCGCGGCCGTGGGAGGCCGCGCGCGGCCTGGAGTGGACGGTGCCGTCGCCGGCGCCGCACCACACCTTCGCCACGCCGCCGGAGATCCGCCCGGGCGACCTCGCCCACGGCGACCACGAGCACCTCGACTACGACGACACCAGCTCGCATGTCGACACCGCCGGCCGCACCAATGCCCGCAAGGCCTGACCTGCCCGCGGACGCGGCCCGCGCCGATGCCGGGCGGCGCCGCGCGCGCCGTACCGCGCTCGTGGCGGGCGCGATCGCGCTGGCGATCTACGTCGCCTTCATCCTCTCGGGGGTGATCGGGCGGTGAGCGCGCGCCGGTCCGACGTGGTGAAGCTGGTGGCGATCGCGGTCGCCGCGTTCGCGTTCACCTTCTCGCTGGTGCCGCTGTACCGCATCGCTTGCGAGAAGGTGTTCGGCATCCGCCTCGACAACACCGCCGCGACCGTGCCGGCCGGCGCCGCGGCCGCCGCGCCGGTGGCCGAGCGCTGGGTGACGGTGGAGTTCGACGCCAGCGTGAACTCGCGCCTGCCGTGGTCGTTCCGCCCCAACGAGACCACCAAGCGCGTGCGCGTGGGCGAGATCTACGAGACCACCTACTACGCCCACAACGACAGCGTCGCGCCGATCGTCGGCAGCGCCACGCCCTCGGTGGCGCCGGCGCGCGCATCGGGCTACTTCCAGAAGACCGAGTGCTTCTGCTTCACCCTGCAGACGCTCGCCGCCGGCGAGACCCGCGACATGCCGGTGCGCTTCATCATCGATCCCGCGCTGCCGGCCGACGTCAACACGGTCACGCTCTCCTACACCTTCTACAAGAACGATCTGGCCACCGAGCGGCTGTCGCAGGCGCCGCGGGCCGGATCGGCCGGCGCCGCGCGCGCCGCGCGCTGACCCCCGGCTCCTGACCTCCCGCTCCTCACCCCATTCCCCTGATCGCACCTCCGACGGACACGACCATGGCCCAAGCTCCCGCAACCCACACGCAAGACGGCGGCGTCTACTTCGTGCCGCACGACAGCAAGTGGCCGCTGTTCGCGTCGGTGTTCCTGTTCGTCACCATGCTCGGCCTGGCCGGCTGGTTCAACGACTCGCCCTGGGGCATGACCACGTTCTTCGTCGGCATCGCCGGCCTGTGCGCGATCCTGTTCAAGTGGTTCGCCGACGTGATCCTCGAATCGGTGTCGGGCTACTACAACAAGCAGGTCGACACCTCGTTCCGCATGGGCATGGTGTGGTTCATCTTCTCGGAGATCATGTTCTTCGCCGCGTTCTTCGGCGCGCTGTTCTACGCGCGCACACTGGCGCTGCCGTGGCTGGGCGGGGAAGGCTCCGGCGTGTCGACCAACGCCTTCCTGTGGGAGGGCTTCAGCGCCGCGTGGCCGAGCGCCGGCCCCGGCCAGGTCGGCGGCGACTTCCAGACCATCCCGGCCTGGGGCCTGCCGCTGCTCAACACGCTGATCCTGCTGACCTCGGGCGTGACCATCACCGTCGCCCACCACGCGCTCAAGGCCGGCCACCGCCGCCAGGTGCTGCTGTTCCTGGGCCTGACCGTGCTGCTGGGCTGCGTGTTCCTGTTCTTCCAGGCGGAGGAGTACATCCACGCCTACCGCGACCTCAACCTCACCATGGGCTCGGGCATCTACGGCTCGACGTTCTTCATGCTGACCGGCTTCCACGGCGCCCACGTCACCCTGGGCACGATCATGCTGATCGTGATCTGGTTCCGCTGCCTCAAGGGCCACTTCACCCGGGAGAACCACTTCGCCTTCGAGGCCGTGGCCTGGTACTGGCACTTCGTCGACGTGGTCTGGCTGGGGCTGTTCCTGTTCGTGTATGTGGTCTGACGGCCGGGAATAGGGAATCGGGAACGGAGAATCGCTAGAAGCGGGCGTCTGCGTGCCGTTGCTCTTCTGCTCCTGCGATTCCCGATTCTCGATTGCCGATTCCCGCGTCAGCCGCCGATCCCGTGCGGCTCGATCCACCCCATCCAGATCGCCAGCATCACCAGCAGGATGAGCGCCACGGACAGGCCGATGCGCTTGGTCAGGGCGTTCACGGTGCGCTTGGTCTCGCCCTTGTCGACCAGCATGTAGTACAGGCCCGCGCCGAGGTTCCACAGGATGAGTATCAGGAAGGCGACGATCAGCAGGGTCTTCAGCGAATCGTTCATGGCGGTCTCCGGCGCGCGCGGCGCATGAACGCATTATCGCAGCTGCGCGGAAGCGCCGGGTGAGCGGGCTGCCGACCCGCGCCGTCGGCTGGACGGCGGCGCTGCTGGCGATCGCGCTGTTCTCGGCGCTGGGCGCCTGGCAGCTCGACCGCGGCCGGCAGAAGCAGGCGATGCTCGACGCCGCGGCGCAGACCCTGTCCGCGCGCCGGCCGCAGCCGCTCGACGCCGCCGCCGATCCCGCGCAGCGTGGCGCCCACGCCTGGGCCGAGGGCGGCGGCCGCTTCGCCGACCTGCCGGCGGTGCTGCTGGACAACCAGCAGCGCAACGGCCGCCCGGGGCTGCGCGCCTACCGCGTGTTCCTGCCCGAGCAGGGGCGCGCGCCGCTGCTGGTGGAACTGGGCTGGCTGCCGGTGCCGCCCGACCGCACGATCCCGGCGATCGAGCCCGCGCCGGCGTGGACGCGCCTGCGCGGCCTGCTGTCGCCGCCGCCGGCCGCCGGGCTGGTCGCCCCGGCGGTGCAGCCGCAGGCCGACGGCAGCCTGCTGGTGCTCGCGCTCGACCCCGGGGCCATCGCCCGCGCGCTGGGGCTGGAGGCGCTGGCGCCGCGCGTGCTGCGCGCCGACCCGGCACTGCCGGGCGGCTACCCGCGCGACCTTCAGGTGCTGGCCAACACCCTGCCGCCCGAGCGCCACCTGGGCTATGCGGTGCAGTGGTTTGGGCTGGCCGCGGCGGTGCTGGCCACCGCGCTGATCCTCACCTTCCGCAGGTCCCGCCCATGAACGCTCCCGTGCCCCGCCCGCAGCGCAACCGCAACCGCGGCCTGCTGGTGCTGATCGTCGTCATCTTCCTCGGCAGCGCGCTGGTGGCCGGCGTGCTGCGCTTCTCCGGCTGGCGGCCGGAGGGCATGCGCAACCACGGCGAGCTGCTGCAGCCGCCCGGCGACCTGCGCGAGGTCGGCGCGCGCACGATCGACGGCGGCGAGTACCGCTGGAACCCGGCCGAGCGGCTGTGGCGCATCGCACTGGCGCCGCCGCCGGGCTGCGCCGAGGAATGCCTGCGGCTGTCGGCCGACCTCGACAAGGTCTGGCGGCTGTTCGGCCGCGAGGCCGACCGCGTGCACATCCTCTGGATGGGCGCCCCGCCCGAGGGCGCGGTGCGCGACCCGGCGCTGCGCGTGCTGCGCGAGGACGCCGCCTTCCGCGCCGCGCTGCCGCGCCAGGACGACCCCGCCGGCGTGCCCGTCTACGTGGTCGACCCGAACGGCTTCGTCATTCTGCGCTACCCTCCCGGCTTCGACGCGGGGCACCTGCGCGAAGACCTGTCCCGACTGCTGAAACTGAAGTGACCCGCCGCGCCGCCGCTGCGCCGCCCCGCCGCGCACCCGGCCCGATCCCCCGATGAACGCCGCCACCGCCCCCGACGCCCCCCAGCCCGCGCCGCCGCGCCGCGCGCCCCCGTACCGGCACTTCCACCGCATCGCCTGGCTGGCGGTGGCGCTGACGCTGGTGGTGGTGGTGTTCGGCGCCTTCGTGCGCCTGTCCGACGCCGGCTTGAGCTGCCCGGACTGGCCGACCTGCTACGGCCGCGCGACCTGGCCGCAGGCGCCGGAGGAGGTGGCCGGCCACGCCGCCACCGACATCCGCCCGCTGGAGACCCACAAGGCCTGGCGCGAACAGGTGCACCGCCACATCGCCGCCGCGCTCGGCGTGCTGGTGCTGACGCTGGCGCTGCTGGCCGCGCGCCGCCGCCGCCACGGCGTCGCGCAGATCCTGGGCGCCTCGGCGCTGGTCGCCGCGGCGATCCCGGTCTACATGGCCGGGCACCAGAGGGAGGCGCTGGCGATCGCCGCGCTGGGCGAGGCCTTGCTGGTGTTCGCGGCGCTGCGCTGGTCCAACGTCGACCTCGCGCGCGCCGCGGCGCTGACGCTGGCGGTGATCGTGTTCCAGGCGCTGCTGGGCAAGTGGACGGTGACCCTGCTGCTCAAGCCGGTCATCGTCATGGGCCACCTGATGGGCGGCCTGCTGACCTTCTCGCTGCTGACCTGGATGGCCTGGCGCGCCACCGACCTGCCGATCCGGCTGGCCGGTGCGCGCGGCCTGCGCCTGTTCCTGTGGGCGGCGCTGGCGGTGCTGGCGGTGCAGATCGCGCTGGGCGGCTGGGTCAGCGCCAACTACGCCGCGCTGGCCTGCGGCGGCGGCGGCTGGACCACCGCCACGCCCCACTACATCGACTTCCCGAAGTGCGTGGGCCAGTGGTGGCCGCAGGCCGACTTCCGCGAGGGCTTCGTGCTGTGGCGCGGCGTCGGCGTCGACTACGAGGGCGGCCTCCTCGACGGGCCGGCGCGCATCGCCATCCAGATGGCGCACCGGCTGGTCGCGGTCGTCGCCTTCGGCGTGCTGATCGCGCTGGCTGTGCGCCTGCTGCGCACGCCGGGGCTGCGCAGCTGGGGCGCCACCCTGGCGCTGCTGGCGGTGGCGCAGGTGGCGCTGGGCATCCTCAACGTCAAGCTGGCGCTGCCGCTGCAGGTCGCGGTGCTGCACAACGCCGGCGCGGCGCTGCTGCTGTTCGTGCTGGTCTCGCTCGTCGCGCGGGTGCGGGAGGTCGACCTCGGGCCGCCCGCCGCCGCCGCGCCCGCTGCCGGGCCCTGACGTGGCGGTGCCGCTGCGCCAGTACTGGGCGCTGACCAAGCCGCGGGTGGTCGCGCTGATCGTGTTCACCGCGCTGGTGGGCATGTTCCTGGCCGTGCCGGGGCTGCCGCCGCTGCGCGAGACGGTGTCCGGCCTGCTCGGGATCTGGCTGGCGGCCTCGTCGGCCGCCGCGATCAACCACCTGATCGACCAGCGCATCGACCGCGTCATGGCCCGCACCGCGCACCGCCCGCTGCCCACCGGCGCGCTGAACTCCGCGCAGGTGCTGGCCTTCGCGGTATGCCTGGGCGCGGCCTCGATGGCGATCCTGATCGCCCTGGTGAACCCGCTGACCGCGGCGCTGACCTTCTTCGCCCTGATCGGCTACGCCATCGTCTACACCGGCTTCCTCAAGCGCGCCACGCCGCAGAACATCGTGATCGGCGGCCTGGCCGGCGCCGCGCCGCCGGCGCTGGGCTGGGCGGCGATCACCGGCACCCTCGACCCGCACGCGCTGCTGCTGGTGCTGATCGTCTTCGTGTGGACGCCGCCGCACTTCTGGGCGCTGGCGATCTTCCGCCGCGACGACTACGCCCGCGCGCTGATCCCGATGCTGCCGGTCACCCACGGCGTCGTGTACACCCGCTGGCAGATCCTGTTCTACACCGTGCTGCTGGTGGCGGCCACGGTGCTGCCCTGGGCCACCGGCATGAGCGGGCCGTTCTACCTGGGCGGCGCGCTGGTGCTGGGCGCGGTGTTCGTCTGGTACGCCTGGAAGCTGCTGGACCCGCCGGACGAGCTGTTCGCGATGCGGGTGTTCAACTACTCGGTGGTCTACCTGATGGCGCTGTTCGCCTTCCTGCTGGTCGACCACTGGCTGCAGCCGTGGCTGGCGCCGTCGCCGCTGCTGGAGTTCCAGCGCGTCGGCTGAGCGCCGGGCCGGTCCCCGGGCGGTTGACGCACGCCTCACGGGGGCGGCGGGAGACTCGGTGCCCCTGCACGCGCCCGCGGAGGCGCCCATGGCCAGACCGATCTGGAGCGGCACGCTGTCCTTCGGCCTGCTCAACATCCCCGTCTCGCTGATGGCCGGCGAGCGCCGCACCGACCTGCAGTTCCGCATGCTCGACTCGCGCGACAACGCGCGCGTGCGCTACGAGCGGGTCAACGCCGACACCGGCGAGGAAGTGCCCTGGAAGGACGTGGTCAGGGCCTACGAGTACGACAAGGACAGCTACGTCGTGCTGGAGCCGGAGGACCTGCAGGCCGCCGCGGCCGAGAGCCGCGACTCCATCGACGTGGACAGCTTCGTCGACGCCTGCGACATCGGGCCGCAGTACTTCGAGAAACCCTACGTGCTGGTGCCGGCGAAGAAGGCCGAGAAGGGCTACGTGCTGCTGCGCGAGGCGCTGGCGCGCACCGGCAAGGCCGGCATCGCGCGGGTGGTGATCCGCACCCGCGAGCACCTGTGCGCGGTGCTGCCGCGCGAGGACGCGCTGCTGCTGGTGATGATGCGTTTCCCGCAGGAACTGGTGGACGTCGGCGAGTACCGCCTGCCGGACGCCGACGCCAAGGGCTTCCGCATCAGCGACAAGGAGCGCGCGTTCTCCGAGCAGCTGATCGAGACCATGTCGGCCGCCTGGGACCCGGCGCAGTACCAGGACGACTTCCGCGAGCGCCTGCAGGAGGCCATCCGCAGGCGCATGAAGTCCAAGGGCCTGGTGGAGAAGCACGAGGAGGTCGACGCCGAGGTCGGCGAGGACGCCAGCACCAACGTGGTCGACTTCATGGAGCTGCTGCAGCAGAGCATCGCCCGCAACAAGCGCACCCCGGCGAAGAAGGCGCCCGCCAAGGCCGCCAGGAAGGCGCCCGCCAAGGCAGCCGGCAAGACCGCCAAGCAGGCCGCGAAGAAGACCGCGACGAAGGCGGCCGCCAAGGCGCCGCGCAAGGCCGCCAAGCAGGCCGCCCCCGCCAAGCGCGCGGCGCCGCGCAAGCGCGCCTGAGGCGCGGCCGGCGGCCATGAGCCTGCGCGAGTACGCCCGCAAGCGCAGCTTCGGGCAGACGCCGGAGCCTTCCGGCGAAGGCGCGCGCCGCCACGGCCGGCGGCCGATCTTCGTGGTCCAGCTGCACCACGCGCGCGCCCGCCATTACGACTTCCGCCTGGAGGTCGACGGCAGCCTCAAGAGCTGGGCGGTGCCCAAGGGCCCGTCGCTGCGGCCGGGCGAGAAGCGGCTGGCGGTGCAGGTGGAGGACCACCCGCTGGACTACGCCGGCTTCGAGGGCGACATCCCCCAGGGCCACTACGGCGCCGGCCACGTCGACATCTTCGACCACGGCGTGTGGAGCGCGCAGGGCGATGCGCTGGAGGCGCTGGCCGAGGGCAAGCTGGAGTTCGCGCTCGAGGGCGAGCGCCTGCAGGGCGCGTGGAAGCTGATCCGCACCCGGATGCGCGGCGGCAAGCCGCAGTGGCTGCTGCTCAAGCGCGACGACGCCTGGGCGCGCGATGCCGACGCCGATGCGCTGCTGGCCGAGCGCCCGATCGGCGCGGCGCCGGCGCAGGCGAAGCCGGCCACGAAGAAGACCGCGACGCGGAAGACAGCGAAGCCGGCGAACGCGGCGAAGCGGGCCGGAACGCAGGCGCCGAAGCGCGCCGCCGCCCGCCGCCGCCGCGTCGACTGGGCGCAGGCCGCCGCCGCGCTCGACGGCGCGCGCCCGTGGCGCGGCGGCGAGCCGCTGGCGCCGCAGCTGGCCACGCTGCGCGAAGCGCCGCCGTCCGGTGACGGCTGGCTGCACGAGCTGAAGTGGGACGGCTACCGCCTGCTGGCCGACCTGCGGGGCGGCGCGGTGAAGCTGCGCTCGCGCAACGGCCTGGACTGGACCGCCGACCACCCCGCGCTGGCGCAGGCGCTGCAGGCCCTGGGCGTGGAGGACGCGAGCTTCGACGGCGAACTGGTCGCGATCACCGAGGCCGGCCGCGACGACTTCTCGCTGCTGCAGCGCATCCTCGACGGCAGCGCGGTGGGCGTGCCGCGCTACATGCTGTTCGACCTCGCCATGCTGGCCGGCGTCGACCTGACCCGGGTGCCGCTGCTGCAGCGCAAGGCGCTGCTGGAGCGGCTGCTCGAAGGCGCCGACCCGGTGCTGGCGCCGAGCCGGCACATCGTCGGCCACGGCGCCGAGGTGTTCGCCGCCAGCCGCCGGCAGGGCATGGAAGGCCTGGTGAGCAAGGCGGTGGACGCGGCCTACGTGCCGGGCCGCAGCCGCACCTGGGTCAAGAGCAAGCACGCCCAGAGCGACGAGTTCGTCGTCGTCGGCTTCACCCCGCCGCAGCGCTCGCGCACCGACTTCGGCTCGCTGCTGGTGGCGCGGCGCGAGCGCGGGCGCTGGCGCTACGCCGGCCGCGTCGGCACCGGCTTCGACCAGCGCCGGCTGCGCGAGCTGGGCGCGCGGCTGCGCGCGCTGGCGCGCCAGGCGCCGGTGCTGGAACTGCCGGCGCACGTGCCGTTCAACACGCGCCGGGTGACCTGGGTGGAACCGCGGCTGGTCGCCGAGCTGGCCTATCGCGGGCTCGGCAAGGAGGGCCTGCTGCGGCAGGCGAGTTTCCTGCGTCTACGGGAGGACAAGCCCATGGCCGATCTCGGCGGCGATCGCGAATCGCCCCGCCTCACCAGTCCCGACAAGGTGGTCTACGCCGAGCGGGGCATCACCAAGCAGCAGGTCGCCGACTACTACCGCGCGGTCGCCGACCGCCTGCTGCCCGAGGTGGCGCGGCGGCCGCTGTCGCTGCTGCGCTGCCCCGACGGCGCCGCCGGGACCTGCTTCTTCCAGAAGCACCACGCCGACGCGCTGGGCGAGGGCGTGCACGCGGTCGCCCTGCGCGAGAAGGACGGCGGCCGCGAGGACTACCTCTACATCGAGGACGTCGAGGGCCTGCTCGCGCTGGTGCAGATGAACACGCTGGAGCTGCACCCCTGGGGCGCGACCATCGACGACCTGGAACACCCCGACCGGCTGGTGTTCGACCTCGATCCCGGCCCCGGCGTGGCCTGGAAGCAGGTGATCGACGGTGCCCGCGACGTGCGCGCGCGCCTGCGCGAGATCGGGCTCGAGGGCTTCGCGCGGCTGTCCGGCGGCAAGGGCGTGCACGTGGTGGTGCCGATCCGGCCCGGTCCCGGGTGGGACGAGGCCAAGGGCTTCTGCGAGGCCTTCGCCGGCGCCATGGCCGCGCAGCGGCCCGACCGCTACGTCGCCACCGCCAGCAAGGCCAAGCGCCAGGGCGTGATCTTCATCGACTGGCTGCGCAACGGCCGCGGCGCCACCAGCGTCGCCAGCTGGTCGCTGCGCGCGCGCGCCGAGGCCGGCGTCGCGATGCCGGTCCGCTGGGAGGAGCTGGGCAAGGCCACCTCCGGCGACCAGTACGACCTGCCCAAGGCCCAGCGCCGCGCCGCCTCGCTGCGCGCCGATCCCTGGCGCGGCTGGGCGCAGGCGCTGAAGCAGCGCCTGCCGGCGTTCGGGTAGGCGGCGGCCGCGTTCCGCCGTGCTCCTGTAGGAGCGCGCTCGCGCGCGACTGGCTTTCGCGGTGCAGGCCCGTCG
>NZ_JAIWPR010000071.1 GCF_021191635.1 Alterluteimonas quercicellularis | reverse complement strand
CGGCCCGGCCGCCTGGTCCGCGGCCGGGCTCGACGCCGCGCAGGCCCGCGCGCTGCGCGCGCCGCCGCCCGACCGCGCCGCCGGCTGGCTGCAGGCCCCCGGCCGCCGCGTCCTGGGCTGGCGCGATCCCGACTACCCGCCGCTGCTGCGCGACGCGCCGAACCCGCCGCCGGTGCTGTTCGTGGCCGGCGACGTCGACCTGCTGTGGTCGCCGCTGGTCGCCGTGGTCGGCAGCCGGCGCCCGACCGCGGGCGGCCGCGACCACGCCCGGGGCTTCAGCCGCGCCCTCGCCGCCGCCGGCCTGGGGATCGCCAGCGGGCTGGCGCTGGGCGTGGACGCCGCCGCCCACGAGGCCGCGCTGGACGCCGGCGCCGCCACGGTGGCGGTGCTGGGCTGCGGCCCGGACCTGGCCTACCCGCGCGAGAACGCCCGCCTGCACGCCCGCATCGAGGCCGCCGGCGCGCTGGTCAGCGAACACCCGCCCGGCACCCCGGCGCTGCGCGAGCACTTCCCCACCCGCAACCGCATCGTCGCCGGCCTGGCGCTGGGCGTGCTGGTGGTCGAGGCCGCGTACCGCTCGGGCGCGCTGATCACCGCGCGCCTGGCCGCCGAGGCCGGGCGCGAGGTCTTCGCGGTGCCCGGCTCCATCCACAACCCGATGGCGCGCGGCTGCCACCGCCTGATCCGCGACGGCGCCCAGTTGGTGGAGCGCGCCGACGAGGTGGCCGCGGCGCTGGCCCCGGTCGCGCAGGCCCTGGGCGGCGCCTTGCGGCGGCGCCTGGACGTCCCCATTTCCATGCCCGGCGCCCCGCCCGGGGCCCCGGGAGCCGACCCGGCTTCCGCCGACCCCGACTACAACCGCTTGTGGCAGGCCCTCGGGCACGACCCCACAGGTATGGATCGGCTGGTCGAGCGGACTGGATTGACGACGGCCGAGGTGTCCTCCATGCTGCTGCTCATGGAGCTCGATGGCCGCGTGGTGGTCGAACACGGCCGCTACTCCCGCACTTCCGCAACGAGGCGTCCGCAAGGCGCAGGCCGGGGGCAATGAAAGAGAGCATTCTGGACGTCCTGCTCTACCTGTTCGAACACTACTTCACCGACGACTCGGACCTGCTCCGCGACCGCGACTCCCTCCAGACCGGCCTCCTCCAGGCCGGGTTCAGCCCCGCAGAGATCAGCAAGGCCTTCGACTGGCTGGACGCGCTGGCCGACCAGCGCCCCGCCCCGGTCACGCCGCGCGCGCACGGCCCGGTGCGCATCTTCACCGGCCCCGAGCTCGACAAGCTCGACAACGAGTGCCGCGGCTTCCTGCTGTTCCTGGAACAGCACGGGGTGCTCGACGCCGACCAGCGCGAGCTGGTGCTGGACCGCGCGATGGCGCTGGACCAGGACGACCTCGACCTCGACGACCTCAAGTGGGTGGTGCTGATGGTCCTGTTCAACCAGCCTGGCAGCGAGGCCGCCTACGCCTGGATGGAGACCCAGATCTTCGCCGACGAGCCCGAGCCGGTGCACTGAAGGCGCGACGCGGGGCCGCAGGCGCCGCACCCGCGCCCCGCCCGGCTGGCCTCCGGCCTCCGGACCCGCCACAATCCCGGCCCGCGCCGGACCGGCCGGCTTGACAGCCGCCGGCCCGGCATGATTCCACTAGAAAGAGCACGCCCGGGGTCACGGCCCCGGGCGTCCCTGTCTGCGAGACTTGTCGGCCCGGCGGCACCCGCGCCCGGCCCTTCCCGGAAGAACGCCCCCCGTCATGGCCAAAAACCTCCTCATCGTCGAGTCGCCCGCCAAGGCCAAGACGATCAACAAGTACCTCGGCAAGGACTTCCAGGTGCTGGCCTCCTACGGCCACGTCCGCGACCTGGTGCCGAAGGAGGGCGCGGTCGATCCCGACGACGGCTTCCGGATGCGCTACGACCTGATCGACAAGAACGAGAAGCACGTCGAGGCGATCGCCAAGGCCGCCAAGGGCGCCGACGGCATCTACCTGGCCACCGACCCGGACCGCGAGGGCGAGGCGATCAGCTGGCACATCGTCGAGATCCTGCGCGAGCGCGGGCTGCTGAAGGACAAGGACCTGCACCGGGTGGTGTTCACCGAGATCACGCCCCGCGCGATCAAGGAGGCGATGGCCAGGCCGCGGCAGATCGCCGAGCCGCTGGTGGACGCCCAGCAGGCACGCCGCGCGCTCGACTACCTGGTGGGCTTCAACCTGTCGCCGGTACTGTGGCGCAAGGTGCAACGCGGGCTGTCGGCCGGCCGCGTGCAGTCGCCGGCGCTGCGCATGATCGTCGAGCGCGAGGAGGAGATCGAAGCCTTCGTCGCCCGCGAGTACTGGACCATCGCCGCGGAGCTGGCGCACCCGGCGCAGCCGTTCTCGGCCAAGCTGGCCAAGCTCGACGGCAAGAAGTTCGAGCAGTTCACGATCACCGACGGCGACACCGCCGAGGACGCCCGCACGCGCATCGCCGCGGCCGCCGGCGGCGCGCTGCACGTCACCGACGTCGTCAGCAAGGAGCGCAAGCGCCGCCCGGCGCCGCCGTTCACCACCTCGACCCTGCAGCAGGAGGCCGCGCGCAAGCTCGGCTTCACCACCTCGCGCACCATGCGCGTGGCGCAGAAGCTCTACGAGGGCGTGGCGCTCGGCGACGAGGGCACCGTGGGCCTGATCACCTACATGCGTACCGACTCGGTGAACCTGTCGCAGGACGCGCTGGGTGAGATCCGCGACGTGATCGCGCGCGACTTCGGCACCCGCTCGCTGCCGGACAAGCCGAACGCCTACCAGACCAAGTCGAAGAACGCGCAGGAGGCGCACGAGGCGATCCGCCCCAGCTCCGCGCTGCGCACCCCGACGCAGGTGGCGCGCTACCTCGACGACGACGGCCGCCGCCTCTACGAGCTGGTGTGGAAGCGCGCCGTGGCCAGCCAGATGGTGCCCGCCACGCTCAATACCGTCAGCGTCGACCTGGCCGCCGGCAGCGAGCACAGCTTCCGCGCCAGCGGCACCACGGTGGTGTTCCCGGGCTTCCTCGCGGTGTACGAGGAGGGCAAGGACCAGAAGGCCGCCGAGGACGAGGACGAGGGCCGCAAGCTGCCGCAGATGAAGCCGGGCGACCGCGTGCCGCTGGACCGCATCGTGACCGCGCAGCACTTCACCGAGCCGCCGCCGCGCTTTTCGGAAGCCTCGCTGGTCAAGGCGCTGGAGGAGTACGGCATCGGTCGCCCGTCGACCTACGCCTCGATCATCCAGACCCTGCAGTACCGCAAGTACGTGGAGCTGGAGAACCGGCGCTTCCACCCGACCGACGTCGGCCGCGCGGTGTCGAAGTTCCTGTCCAGCCATTTCACCCGCTACGTCGACTACGACTTCACCGCCAAGCTTGAGGACGAGCTCGACGCGGTCAGCCGCGGCGAGGAGGCGTGGGTGCCGCTGATGGAGAAGTTCTGGGGCCCGTTCAAGGAACTGGTCGCCGAGAAGACCGAATCCGTCGATCGCTCCGAGGCCACCGGCGCGCGCGAGCTGGGCACCGACCCCAAGACCGGCAAGCCGGTCAGCGTGCGGCTGGGCCGCTACGGGCCCTACGCGGCGATCGGCAGCACCGCCGAGGACGCCGAGGACAAGCCGAAGTTCGCCTCGCTCCGGCCGGGCCAGAGCATGCACACGATCACGCTCGAGGACGCGCTGCAGCTGTTCCTCATGCCGCGCGTGCTGGGCGAGCACGGCGGCGAGGAGGTCAGCGTCGGCATCGGCCGCTTCGGTCCCTTCGCCAAGCGCGGCAGCACCTACGCCTCGCTGAAGAAGGAGGACGACCCGTACACCGTCGACCTCGCGCGCGCGCTGTTCCTGGTCGAGGAGAAGGAGGAGATCGCGCGCAACCGCATCATCAAGTCCTTCCCCGGCAGCGACATCCAGGTGCTCAACGGCCGCTACGGCCCCTACATCAGCGACGGCAGGCTCAACGGCAAGATCCCGAAGGACCGCGAGCCGGCGTCGCTGACGCTGGAGGAAGTGACCCAGCTGCTGGAGGAGACCGGCAAGCCCGCGCGCGGCCGCTTCGGCAAGAAGACGACCGCGAAGAAGGCCCCGGCGAAGAAGGCCGCGGCCGCCGCCGACGGCAAGACCGCGGCGAAGAAGGCGACCAGGAAGGCGGCCGGCAAGCGCGTGGCGAAGAAGGCCCCCGCGAAGAAGGCGCCGGCGAAGAAGGCGCCGGCGAAGAAGACGGTCGTGCGGAAGGCCGCACGCCCCGCGTCCGGCGCCGACGACGCGCCGTTCTGAGCGGAGCCGGCATGCCCGCGCCGTCGCCCCGGACCGTCCGCGCCGCCGCCCGGTGAGCGCGGCGGCGCCCGCGCTGGCGATCCCCGACGCCGCCCGGCGCCTGCGCGCCGGCGCGGTCCTCGCCTACCCCACCGAGGCCGTCTGGGGCCTGGGCTGCGACCCGTTCGACGAGGCGGCCGTGAGGCGCCTGCTGGCGATCAAGTCGCGGCCGCCCGACAAGGGCCTGATCCTGGTCGCCGCCGAACCGGCCCAGCTCGACGGCCTGGTCGACTGGGCGTCGCTGCCGCCCGCGCGCCGCGACGCGGTCGCCGCCTCCTGGCCGGGCCCGCATACCTGGGTGGTGCCGGCCGCCGCGCGCGTGCCGCGCTGGATCACCGGCGAGCACGACGGCGTGGCGGTGCGCTGCAGCGCCCATCCCCAGGTCGCCGCGCTGTGCCGCGCCTTCGGCGGCGCGCTGGTCTCGACCAGCGCCAACAGCGCCGGCGCGCCGCCGCCGCGCACCCTCGGCGCGCTGGAACCGGCACTGCGCGAGGCGATCGACGGCGTGGTGGAGGGCGAGAGCGGCGACCTCGATCGGCCCACCCCGATCCGCGACGCCCGCGACGGACGCGCGCTGCGGCTGTAGCGCCTTCGACGCGCGCTCAGATGGCCAGGGCGCCGGCCTCCTGCGCCCGCTGGCCGCGCTGCATCGCCTCCTGCGCCTGCTGCTGGTGCTGAGCCTCGATCCGCGCCACGCTCTCGGAGGCGGTCGGCACCGGCGCGGCCACGTCCACGTCGGCGCGGAAGCCCGGCGGCGCGATCTGCACCCGCAACGCATCGCCCGCCATCGCGACCCGCTGCACCCGGTCCGAATCGAGTGCCCCCTGCCCCCGCGCTTCCGCCAGCGCATGCAGCACGTGGTCGTCGCCGACGTGGGCCGGCACGCCCTCGCGGATCCGCGCATACAACGCCTGGTCCGTCGGCGACAGCCGCGCGATCGCCTGCGCCTGCTCCGGCGATCGCGCCGCGGGCGGTGCGTCGCTTGCGTAGTGGGGCGACTGCAGCGCCGCCCAGGCCCGCGAACTCTCTTCGATCGGCCGGTTGGATAGCGCCGCCGCGTCGAGCCCGATCCGCCGCTCGTCCGCGCCGCCGGCGGGCGCGCGCTCGACCAGCGTCAGTCCCTCGGCCACCGTGCCCCGCACGAACGCACGGTCCAGGTCGATCCCGTCGCGCCTGGCCACGACCGCCAGCGAGGCCGCCAGCCGCTCGCTGTAGGCACTCTCCGCGATCCCGTACTGCGCCTCGAACAGCCGCACCCGCTCGTGGGCGCGGCGATACTGCGCGTGCCCGGGATGCTCGGCATCGCGCAGGTCCGAGGGCCGCGTCGCGGCGGTCGCCGCGACCAGATACGGCGCCGTCTCCACCTCCGGCGCCTGCGCCAGCAGCCGCGGGCTCGCGGCGAGCGGCCGGTAGCCGTCGTCGGGGTGAAACTGCTGCTGCCGCTGTTGCCGTTCCAGGCGCAGCGCATGGGTGTCTTCCAGCTCGGCCAGGCGCGCGGGCTCGCGCACCGGCAGCGTGGAGATGCCGTGGGCGTGCATGACGACGAAGGTCCATGTGCCCTCGCCCTCGCGCTGGTGGTAGACGTTGCGCGCGCCGATCCGGTCCGGATCGGTCGCGGGCAGGGTCACTGCCGCTTCCGCATAGGCCAGGCCCACGTCGCCGGCGTAGCGGCGCTGCTGCGGTCCCGCCAGGTACTCGGCGGCGTGGCGCGTGGTCGCCGCCGCCCGCGCCAGGCCGCGCGCGTCGTTGTCCAGCATATCGCCCCAGACCCGCTCGGCCGCCGCCTCGCCGCCCTGCCGGCGCACCGCCTCCAGCAGGATCCTCGGCGTCCAGGCGTTGGGATCGATCCGGTGGTCGCGGAAGGCCTGGTCGTGGGCCCCCTGCACGTCCCGCACGGGCAGGTTGAGCGCGAGGTCGGGGCGGCCCTCCTCCAGGTAGGTAGTGCGACGAGCGAAATCCTCCTCGACCAGACGCTGCCCGAAGCGATCCCATTCGCGTTCGCTGATGTTCTTCCGATCGGCGAACTCGGAGCCGTGTTCGGACTGCTGCACCCGCGCATAACCCTGCGCATAGGCATTGGCGGTGGCGCCGGGCATGTTGTCGTTGCGCACCACGCCCAGCGCCAGCAGCCCGTAGCCGTCGTTGCCGGACGTCTGCGCCAGGTAGTTCCAGTACAGCTCGCGATTGCCGCTTCTCGAATACGTTTCGAGGATTCCGATGTCCTTTTCGGTCAAGCCGCTCATGAAGGTCTCCTTGCGTTATCGCACCCTGTAGTCCCGCAGGATCTGCTTGATCCGGTCCTCGAAGCGCTTCCAGTCCGGCAGCACCACGCGCACGTAGGTGATGCGCACCGAAATGTCGTCCTCGGGCAGGATCAGGCGATGCCTGCACTGCGCCACCCGATCCTTCGGATTCGGGCTAGGGCGCAGTTCGCTCCCGTCGACGATCAGTCCGTCGGTGATCTCGTCGGTGTCGCACTCGATGAAGGTGACGATCTCGCCCTCCGCGTCCCGCGCCACGTACCAGTCCTTGCGCCAGCCCGGGATCGTCGCGTAGGGCTGCCCCCTTTCGGCCTCATAGGCTTGCGCATAGGCGGCTGCAGCGTCTGGGTCCAAGTCGTAGCGCACCAGCCCCATCGCCTCCGGCTGCGCCACGCGCAGGTCCAGCCGATTCTCGGGATCGCGATACTCGATGCTGTCGCGTGGCAACCCGTTCATGTAACCACGTCGCAGGCTCTCCCGGATCGGCACCCGGTCCACGTAGTCCAGCGCGTAGTCCACCGCCTTCATGAACGCGTCCATCGTCTGCCGCGAGGTCTCCCCCGGCGGCATCGGCGCCAGGTCCGGCCACTGCACGCGCAGGCCCAGGCTGCCGTCGAAGAACGGACCCATCTGGTCGTAGTAGTAATTGGCCGGGAAGCGGAACAGGTGCGGCCCCAGCCGGGCGTCCACCGGCGCGTCGGTGTAGGTGTAACCGTCCATCGTGCGGCCGCGGGTGACCGTGTCGGACATCGTCTGCGCCTCCTCGTCCTCGGGCGCCGTCGGCGCCGACTGCGCGCAGGCGCCGGCCGCCAGGCAGGCCGGCAGCAGCAGGAGCCAGCGCGCGCGCTTGCGCATGTGCGTTCCTTCGCCTGGGCAGTGGCGCGAGTGTAGCAAGCGCGAGGGCTTGCCTGAACGCGCCTGCCGCGGGCCCCGCCCGGCCGGTGATTGCCGCACCGCACTAAAATGTGCTGTAGTCGGAAGGCGGATGCGTTGCGTTCCAGGCATGAGGCCGGTCGCTCCGAAGCCCGCCCTCCCCCAGCACACGGCAGCGACGATGCGGAATGCTCCGGATCGGGGCCTGTACGACCCCGACAACGAACGCGACAACTGCGGTTTCGGCCTGATCGCGCGGATCGACAACGCGGCCAGGCGCGAGACCGTGGACGATGCGCTGACCGCGCTGTCGCGCATGGGGCATCGCGGCGGCATCAACGCCGACGGCGAGAGCGGCGACGGCTGCGGCGTGCTGCTGTGCAACGCCGGCGCCAGCGTGCGCTGGCTGGCGGGCGAGGCGGGCATCGCGCTGCACGCGGGCACCGTCGCCGTGGGCACGATCTTCCTGCCGCTGGACGACGCCCGGGCCGCGCAGCGCTGCCGCGACGCGCTCGGCGCCGAGATCGCGCGCATCGGCGCGCGCGTGGCCGGCTGGCGCGAGGTGCCGGTGGACCCGTCGGCCTGCGGCCCGCTGGCGCGCGAGGCGATGCCGAAGGTCGAGCAGGTGTTCGTGGAGTCCGACGGCGGCGACGACATGGAGTTCGAGCGCGCGCTGCACCTGGCGCGCCGGCGCGCCGAGCAGGCGCTGCGCGAGGTCGCGGACTTCTACGTCACCGGGCTGTCGGCGCGGCTGTTCGGCTACAAGGGCATGGTGCTGCCGACCCGGCTCGCGCAGCTCTACCCCGACCTGGCGCGGCCGGAACTGGCCGCCAGCGCGGTGGTGTTCCACCAGCGCTTCTCCACCAACACGCTGCCGCGCTGGGCGCTGGCGCACCCGTTCCGGCGCCTGGCCCACAACGGCGAGATCAACAGCATCGAGGGCAACCGCCGCTGGGCGCAGGCGCGCCAGGGCGTGTGGGCATCGCCGCTGCTCGACGTGTCGGAGTTCGACGACCCGGTCTCGATGCACGGCTCCGATTCGCAGACGCTCGACAACATGCTCGAATGGCTGCTGCTGGGCGGCATGGACCTGCTGCAGGCCATGCGCATCCTGATGCCGCCGGCCACGCAGTCGCTGGAGTACAAGGACACCGACCTCGCCGCCTTCTACGAGTACTACTCGATCAACTCCGAGCCCTGGGACGGGCCCGCCGGCGTGGTGATGTGCGACGGCCGCTACGCCGCGTGCACGCTCGACCGCAACGGCCTGCGCCCGGCGCGCTGGACGCTGTCGACCGACGGCGTGTTCCTGATCGCCTCCGAGACCGGCGTGTGGGACCTGCCGGTGGAGAAGATCCGCGCCAAGGGCAAGCTCGGCCCGGGCGAGATGATCGCGGTGGACATGCAGGAGGGCATCCTGCTCGGCAACGACGCCATCGACGACATCAACCGCGCCCGCGCGCCGTACAAGCAGTGGCTCAAGCGCGGCATGACCTACCTGCACACCGAGCTGATCGACCCGGCGCTGACCGACGCGCCGTTCACCCCGGAGACCCTGCTCGCGTTCCAGAAGCTGTTCCAGCTCAGCCGCGAGGAGCAGGAGTCGGTGCTGCGGCCGCTGGCCGAGACTGAGCAGGAAGGCATCGGCTCGATGGGCGACGACACCCCGGTCGCGGCGATGAGCCAGCGCGTGCGCCCGCTCTACGACTACTTCCGGCAGGCCTTCGCGCAGGTCACCAACCCGCCGATCGACCCGCTGCGCGAGGACTGCGTGATGACGCTGGCCACGCAGATCGGCCGCGAGGGCAACCTGTTCCTCGACCGCGCCGAGAACGTCGACCACGTACTGCTGAACTCGCCGGTGCTGTCGCAGCGCAAGCTCAACCAGCTGCTCGCGCTGCCGCGCTTCGCCGACCGCTACCGCTACCTCGACCTCTACTTCGACGCCGGCGAGTCGCTGCACGACGCCCTGCTGCGCATCCGCGCGCAGGCCGAGGCGCTGGCGCGCGAGGGCGTGGAGCTGCTGATCCTGTCCGACCGCCGCCCGCGCCAGGGCGCCGCGGCGGTGCATGCGCTGCTGGCCACCGGCGCGGTGCACCTGCACCTGGTGCGCACCGGCCTGCGCTGCTCGGTGAACCTGGTGGTGGAGACCGGCACCGCGCGCGACCCGCACCACTTCGCCTGCCTGATCGGCTACGGCGCCACCGCGGTCTATCCCTACCTCGCCTACCAGACGCTGCACGCGCTGGGCCGGCGCGGCATCCTCGGCAGCAAGTTCAGCGGCGAGCCGCTGCAGATCGGCCGCAGCTACCGCCGCGGGGTCAAGAAGGGGCTGCTGAAGATCCTGTCGAAGATGGGCATCTGCTCGATCGCCAGCTACCGCGGCGCGCAGCTGTTCGAGGCGGTCGGCATCGACGACGAGGTGGTCGCGCTGTGCTTCGAGGGCACGCCCTCGCGCATCGGCGGCGCGGGCTTCGCGCGGCTGGAGGCCGACGCGCGCCACCTCGCCGTCCAGGGCTGGGACGACACCGCCCTGCCTGAGCCCGGCGGCCTGCTGCACTACGTGCACGGCGGCGAGTATCACCAGTTCAACCCGGACGTGGTGCAGAGCCTGCAGCACGCGGTGGCCACCGGCGACCGCGCCGACTGGAAGCGCTACGCCGCCTTCGTCGACGAGCGCCCGCCCGCGGCGCTGCGCGACCTGCTGCGCCCGCGCGCGGCCGCCGCGCCGCTGCCGCTGGACGAGGTGGAGCCGGTGTCCGCGATCGTGCGGCGCTTCGATTCGGCCGCGATGAGCCTGGGCGCGCTGTCGCCGGAGGCGCACGAGGCGCTGGCGATCGCGATGAACCGCCTCGGCGGGCGCAGCAACTCCGGCGAGGGCGGCGAGGACCCGGCGCGCTACGGCACCGAGCGCCGCAGCAAGATCAAGCAGATCGCCTCCGGCCGCTTCGGCGTGACCCCCGAGTACCTGATCAACGCCGAGGTGCTGCAGATCAAGGTCGCCCAGGGCGCCAAGCCCGGCGAGGGCGGTCAGCTGCCGGGCAGCAAGGTGGACGCGCTGATCGCGCGGCTGCGCTACGCCAAGCCCGGCATCGGCCTGATCTCGCCGCCGCCGCACCACGACATCTACTCCATCGAGGACCTGGCGCAGCTGATCTTCGACCTGCGCCAGGTGAATCCGGACGCGCTGATCTCGGTGAAGCTCGTCTCGCACGCCGGCGTGGGCACGATCGCGGCCGGCGTGGTCAAGGCCGGCGCCGACCTGATCACCGTGTCCGGCCACGACGGCGGCACCGGCGCCAGCCCGCTGGGCTCGATCCGCTACGCCGGCGTGCCCTGGGAGCTGGGGCTGTCGGAGGCGCGCCAGGCGCTGCAGGCCAACGGCCTGCGCGAGCGCGTGCTGCTGCAGACCGACGGCGGCCTGAAGACCGGGCGCGACGTGGTCAAGGCCGCGCTGCTGGGCGCCGACAGCTTCGGCTTCGGCACCGCGCCGATGGTGGCGCTGGGCTGCAAGTACCTGCGCATCTGCCACCTCAACAACTGCGCCACCGGCGTCGCCACCCAGGACGCGCGCCTGCGCGAGGCGCACTTCAAGGGCCTGCCCGAGCGCGTGGAGGCGTTCTTCCTCAACGTGGCCGAGGACGTGCGCGAGGAACTGGCCCGCCTGGGCGCGCGCTCGCTGGACGAGATCGTCGGCCGCACCGACCTGCTGGAGCAGTGGCTCGACACGCCGCGCGAGCACGTGCGCATCGACCTGTCGCGGCTGCTGGAACGCGATCCGCGCCACCCGGCCGCCTACTGCGGCGCGCCCGCGCTGCACGCGCCGCCCGACGGCCTGTCGCGGCAGCTCGACGCCGCGCTGGCCGCCGCCGTCGAGGGCGGCACCGGCGCGCGGGGCGAGTACCCCGTGCGCAACACCGACCGCTCGATCGGCGCCCGCCTCTCCGGCGCGATCGCGCGCCGCCACGGCAACGCCGGCATGGCCGCGCACCCGATCGCGCTGAAGCTCGCCGGCAGCGCCGGCCAGAGCTTCGGCGCGTTCAACGCCGGCGGCCTGGAGATCACCCTGGAGGGCGACGCCAACGACTACGTCGGCAAGGGCATGGCCGGCGGGCGACTGGTGCTGCACCCGCCGAAAGGCTGCGCCTACGACTCGCGCGCCACCCCGATCCTGGGCAACACCTGCCTCTACGGCGCCACCGGCGGCGAGCTGTACGCGGCCGGCCGCGCCGGCGAGCGCTTCGCGGTGCGCAACTCCGGCGCGGTGGCGGTGATCGAGGGCGCCGGCGACCACTGCTGCGAGTACATGACCGGCGGCGCGGTGGTGGTGCTGGGCCGCACCGGGCTCAACTTCGGCGCCGGCTTCACCGGCGGCCTGGCCTACGTGCTGGACCTGGATCGCGACTTCGTCGACCGCTACAACCACGAGCTGATCGACATCCTGCGCATCTCGCCGGAGGGCCTGGACAACTACCGCCAGCACCTGACCGACCTCGTCTCGGTGCACGCGCAGCTCACCGGCAGCGCCTGGAGCGCGCGCATCCTCGAGGAGTTCCGCGACTTCATCGGCCGCTTCTGGCTGGTCAAGCCCAAGGCCGCGAGCCTGGAAGCGCTGGCCGACGACCTGAGGAGGGCGGCATGAAGGCCGGGAATCGGGAATGGGGAATGGGGAATCGAAAACGCGGTTCCCGAATTCCGCGCGCGACCGAGGCGCGCGCGCGTTCCGCTTTTCCCATTCCCGACTCCCCATTCCCGATTCCCGTCCGATGAACAAGCGCAACGTCTTCCGCTTCCTGGACGAGCCGCGCGAGATGCCGCAGCGCATCCCGCTGGCGCTGCGCACGGCCGGCGACTGGAACGAGCTGTACGGGCGCTTCGACCAGGGCGAGGCGGCGCTGCAGTCCAGCCGCTGCCTGGACTGCGGCAACCCGTACTGCGAGGCCAAGTGCCCGGTGCACAACTACATCCCCAACTGGCTGCGGCTGGTGGAGGAGGGCCGCATCCTGGAGGCTGCGGCGCTGTGCCACGAGACCAACCCGCTGCCCGAAATGTGCGGCCGCGTGTGCCCGCAGGACCGCCTGTGCGAGGGCGCGTGCACGCTCAACGACGGCTTCGGCGCGGTGACCATCGGCGCGGTCGAGAAGTACATCGTCGACACCGCCTTCGCCGAGGGCTGGCGGCCGGACCTGTCGAAGGTCGTCGCCACCGGCAAGCGCGTGGCCGTGGTCGGCGCCGGGCCGGCCGGGCTGTCCTGCGCCGAGCGCCTGGCGCGCCACGGCATCGACGCGGTGGTGTTCGACCGCTACGAGCAGATCGGCGGCCTGCTGCAGTTCGGCATCCCCAGCTTCAAGCTCGACAAGTCGGTGATCGCCACCCGCCGCGAGGTGCTGGAGGACATGGGCGTGCAATTCCGGCTGGGCGTGGAAATCGGCCGCGACGTCGGCCTCGACGCGCTGCTGGAGGAGTACGACGCCGTGTTCCTGGGGCTGGGCGCCTACCGCTACACCGACGGCGGCCTGCCCGGCCAGGACCTGGACGGCGTGCTGCCGGCGCTGCCCTTCCTGGTGCAGAACGGCCGCGTGGTCACCGGCCTGGAGCCCGAGGGGCGCCCGATCGCCGGCTGGGAGGACCGCGTCGCCGTGCCCGACCTGCGCGACCGCCGCGTGGTGGTGCTGGGCGGCGGCGACACCGGCATGGACTGCGTGCGCTCGGCGATCCGCCTGGGCGCCGCCGCGGTCACCTGCGTCTACCGCCGCGACGAGGCCAACATGCCCGGCTCCGCGCGCGAGGTGGCCAACGCCCGCGAGGAAGGGGTGAGCTTCCTGTTCAACCGCCAGCCGCTGGCGGTGGAGGCCGGCGCCGACGGCGGCGTGGCCGGCGTGCGCGTGGTCGAGACCCGGCTGGGCACCCCGGACGCGCACGGCCGCAGCCGCCCCGAGCCGGTGCCCGGCAGCGAATCGACGGTGGCCGCGGACGTGGTCGTCATCGCCTTCGGCTTTTCGCCGGAGACGCCCGACTGGCTGCTCGCGAACGGGGTGGAGACCGCCGGCAACGGCCGCATCCTGGCCGGCGGCGAGGGCCGCCTGCCCTACCAGACCGCGCATCCGCGGCTGTTCGCCGGCGGCGACGCCGTGCGCGGGGCCGACCTCGTGGTCACCGCGGTGCAGGAAGGCCGCGACGCCGCGGCCGCGATCGCCCGCCTGCTGCACGCAGGCCAGCCGCGCCGGGCCGCGCTCGACGCCGCGTAGGCGCACCCGGCGCCCGTTCCCGTGGGGCGCGCTCGCGCGCGACAAGGCGTTCCCCTCGAACCCGACCGCAAGCGCCCCGCCCCCCGGCACACCCGAGACCGCTCTCCGCGCAGGCGCGCGCTTGCGCGACCACGCGTCTCCTCCCGGATTCGACCGCGCCCCCGCATCCGGCCACCCGCCGCCCGGCACGCGCGGCCTGAACGCCCCCGTCCCGGGAGGTTTTCCCGCGCCGCCGGCTCGCGCATGATGCGGGCATGCCCGGCGCCCGGCCCCTGTTCCTCTGCCCGGTGCTGCTCGCCCTGGCGGCGGCGGCCGCGCCGCTGCGTGCGGCCGGGGAGGTGACGGTCTACCGCTGCACCGACGCGCGCGGCCAGGTCACCCTGCAGGACGCACCCTGCACCGGCGGCGCCCGCCAGGAGACGCGCGTCATGCAGCGCCCGCAGGAACCGCCTCCGCGGCCCGTGCAGGCCGCCGCGCCCCAGCCCGCGGCCCCGCCCCCGGCGCCCGCGCAGGTGGTCGTGGTGCGGGCCCCGCAGGCGATGTACGAATGCGTCACCCCCGACGGCGAGCGCTACATCAGCGACGACGGCCAGGGCAACCCGCGCTTCGTGCCGCTGTGGACGCTCGGCGTGCCCTACGGCTACGGCGATCTCCGCCGCGGGGCGAGCGGGCAGGCGGGTACTCAGGCGCCGGCCACCGGGCTCAGCACGGTGCCGATCAACAACATCAGCATCCCCTCGCCGCGCAACCTGCCGCAGCGGACCCCGCACCCTCCCGTCCGCCCGCGGCCGCCCCGCCCGCATCCCGGCGACGGCTACTACGGCGGCGGCGGCGGGACCTGGATCCAGGACACCTGCACCCCGCTGCCGCAGGCCGAGGTCTGCGCGCGGCTGGGCGATCGCCGCGATACCCTCCGCCGCCGCTTCTTCAACGCGCAGGAGACCGAGCGCAACCGCCTGCGCGTGGAGGAGCGCACGCTCAACGCGCGACTGGCGGAGGACTGCGGGACCCGATGAAACCACGATGGGGCATGGCCTGCGCGCTCGCCGCGGCGTCGCTCGCCGCGGGCGCGGGCGCGGCCGACGGCGTGATCTACCGCTGCACCGACGCCCGCGGCGCGGTGACGCTGCAGAATCTCGAGCCCTGCCCGGCCGGCCAGCGCCAGCAGATCATCCAGGTGGAGGTGCCGCCGCCCCTGCCGACCTTCGTCCCGGCGCCCGCGCCCGCGCCCACCCCGGCCACGGCACCGGCGACGGCCCCGGCGACGGCCGCCGGCGATGCCGAAGCCGACACCGAGGAACCGCCGGGCGAGCCCGAGCCGCCGCCTCCGCTCTACCAGTGCGCGCGCTGGGACGGCGAGCGCTACTTCACCGAGGACGCGGTGCCGGCCACCCGCTGCCGCCCGCTGGCGACGGTGGGCATCGGCGGCCTGCCGGGGCTCGGTGCGGGCCAGGCCTGCGAACAGATCGAGGACGTCTGCGAAGCGGTGCCCGAGCAGGCGCTGTGCCGCGCCTGGGAGAACCGCATGCGCGAGGCGGAGTTCCGCTGGCGGGTGGCGCCCGGCGCGCCCGATGCGCACGCACGCCAGGCCGAGTACGAGACGCTGGCGCAGGCGTACCGCGGCAGCAGCTGCGCCCGGTAGGAGCGCGCTCGCGCGCGATCGGGCTTCCCCCGCGGACCCGGTCGCGCGCAAGCGCGCTCCTACAAATACCCCACAGGTCCCGATCCACCCGCTGCCGCGCTCCCTGTAGGAGCGCGCTCGCGCGCGACGGCCTTCCCCCGCAAACCCAGCGGCGCGAGCACGCGCGCCTACGCGCGTCGCGCCAGGCGCGAGCGCGTCACGGCGTCTCGGTCACCACGCAGCTGAAGCCGATCTCGAGCTGGCCGCCGGCCGGCAGCGTCGGGACGACCAGCCCCGCGCCCTGCAGCGCGCCGATGGTCGGCGACGCGGGGCACACGGCGCCGCCGCTGGCGCTGCACGACAGGATCGCCGCGCTGCAGTCCAGCCCGTCCACCGCGGGGTCGCGCACCACCGCGCCGCTGCCGTCCACGCCGTCCAGGTGCGAGACGCGCAGGGTGTAGGCCACGCTGTCGCCGACGACGGCGCTGGTGGGCGAGGCGGTCTTCTCGATCGACAGGTCCAGGTCATCGTCGAGCAGGGTCCAGGTGGCCTGGGCGATCGCCGAGGCGCCGCAGGCCTGGGTGGAACTGAGCAGGTAGTCGTCGGGGCTGGGCTCCAGGCTCAGCTCGACCGTGCGGCTGCCGTCGATGATCGCGTTGCCCAGCGCCGTCAGTCCCAGCGGCCGCACGCTGTCGCCATCGTAGGTGCCGGCCGGGACGTACACGCTGAAGCTGGCGCCGCCGCCGGGCGTGGTGAAGTCGGTGCCCAGCACGGCGGTGCCGCCGGTGATCGAGACGTTGATGTTGAGATCGGTGTCCAGGGTGCCGACGATGCGCAGCACCGGCCCGCCGGTGGCGGTGCCTTCCACGGTCTGGAAGGCGGTGCCGGTGAGCTCGATGAAGGGCTTGAGGAAGACCTGGATGTCGTCGAGGAAGTTGCCGGTCGTGGCCGCGCCGGACATCGCCTCGAAGCCGATGTTGGTCACGCCGCCGGCGCCGTTGTAGCCGAACAGGCCCTGGTAGTCGCGCCAGCCGTTGGGCCCGGCCGCGGAGGTGGCGCTGCCCTGGAAGGTGGTGATGACGCCGCCGCTGCCGGTGTTGGTGGTGCCCACCTGCACGATCGGCGCGGTGCCCAGCAGGAAGCGCATCTGGTCCTGGGTGGTGGCGCTGGCGCGGCCGCGGTGGCTGAAGCGCCAGCGCACCTCGTCGCCCGGCACCAGGCAGACGTTCTGCGAGATGCGCGAGAGCTGCTCGGCGTTGAGCTCGGCCAGCTGCGAGCCGCTGCGCGCGTTCACGGTCAGCCCGGCGTTGGTGCGCGGCGTGCGCCACAGCTCGATGATGTTGGCCGGCTGGCCCACGACGAAGCCCGGCGGGGTGACGCAGCCGCCGACGTTCTCCTGGTTGTACAGGCCGTGGGTGGTGGTCCAGCCCGGCACGTACTGCTCGCCGATGTAGACGCGGCAGCCCACCGTCTGCAGGTTGGGCTGCTCGAAGCTGAGGTTGATGAAGCTGCGCTGCACCGCGTTCACGCCCACCTGCGCGGAGGCGCCGGGCGCGGCCGCGGCCGCCAGCGCCGCGGCCATGGCGGCGGCGAGCACGGGACCGCGGCGGTTCGCGGCGGCGTCGGAATGGCGATCTTTCATGTTCGAACCCTTGCGTGTCCAGTGCGGGGGCGCATGCGGCGCCGCGCGTCAGTAGCTGCCGACGAAGTTGACGAACCAGCCCTTGTGGTCGTAGTCGAAGTCGGTCAGGTCGTCGCTGAAGTCGGTGAAGTTGTAGCCGGCGCCGATGCGGAAGTTGCGGCCGATGTCGCGGTCCACGCCGGCCATCCAGCCCTGCCGCGTGCCGCCGTCCTTCACGTCCAGCCAGCGGTACTCGGCCATCGCGTGCCAGCGCTGGACCAGCTCGTAGCGGACCTGGCCCGCGGCGAAGGTGGTGGCCGAGTCGAACCACGCCCCGGTGCCGCGGCCGAAGCGCACGTCGCCCTCGCGCCGCGCCAGCTTGCCGGCGAACTCCCAGTGGTGGTCGAGCCGGTACACGCCCTCGAACGACAGCACCTGGGTCTTCTGGTCGTACTCCGCACCGCCCACCTGGCCCAGCGTGGCGAGGTCGTAGAGGTAGGTGTAGCGGCCGAACAGGCCCCAGCGGGCGCTGTTCCAGGGGCGGTAGGCGAAGCCGAAGTTGCCCTCGATGAACTTGGCGCCGGCGGCCGGGTTCAGGTCGTCCTGGGTGTCGGCGTAGTTGAAGCGCGCGGCCAGGCGCCAGCTCTCGTTGAGCTTGTGGGTCAGGCGATGGGTGCTGACCCACTGGGTGACGCGCTCGGCGCCGCTGTCCTCGCGCCACTCCAGCTTGCTCTGCCAGCTGGTGTCGCCGGAGGTGCGGCCGCCGCTCAGGCTGATCGCGCGGCGGTCGACCTGGCCGCCGGCGCTGTTGGTCAGCTCGCCGTCGCTCAGGGTGAAGCCCAGGTTCCAGCCGTAGGCGGGATAGAAGTCCATGCCGTAGGTATGGGCCAGGCCGCTCTCGCGACGGCTCTTGAGGAACTGGCTCTCGTTGAACAGGTTGACCTGGTTCGACAGCCGCCAGCGCTGGCCCAGCGTCCAGCCGTTCTGCGCGTTGGGGTTGAACAGCGGGTCGTAGTCGCTGCGGTCGGTGGAGTAGGTGTAGGCGCCATAGAAGCTGTGCTGGGGCGACAGGCGGTACTCGGCGTCGACGCGCGCGGCGTCGCCGCGGTCGCCCGTGGTCAGCTCGGCGCCCACCGTGGACAGGTTGGCGAAGTTGTAGCGGCCGCCGAGGGTGAAGGCGTCGTTGTCCTCGTAGCGGCCGCCGTCGTCGTCCAGGGTCAGCTGGGCGGTGCCGTACAGGTCGAGCGCGGTGCCGAAGCGGCGGGTGTAGCGCAGCGCGCCCAGCAGGCCGGCGGCGTCGAGCGAACCGCGCTGCTCCTCGACCCGGCGCAGCTCGAAGGCGAGCGCGTCGAAGTCGCCGATCCGCCACTCCGCGTTCGCCTGCGCCTGGGTCAGCGCGTCGGCGTCGCGCTCGGCGCGGCTGTAGCGGGCGTACACGCCCACGTTGGGAGTGAACTGGCCGAGCACCTCGGCGCCGTACTCCTCGATGTCGGCGCCGGTGTCGAAGCGCGAGATCGAGTAGCCGGCGTCGACCTGGCGCCACCAGGCGCCCGCGCTCCACGGCTGCGCGGTCCAGCCCAGCTCCTGGAAGTTGGCGCGCGCCTCGACCGCGGTGGCCTCGCCCTCGCGCGGGCCGGCGGGATTGAGGCGGGTGAAGCTCAGGCCGCCGTTGTCGGAGAAGAACACCGGCGCGCTGGTGGCCTCGGTGCGGCTGTGCTCGAGCTTGAGATAGGTGCCCTTGCCGGCCTGCAGGGTGACGTCGGCCGACATCAGCGAGTAGTCCTCGCCGGCGCGGTTCTCGTCGACCCAGGTCAGGCCCACGCCGAGGTGGTCGCCGAACCAGTGCTTGCCGCGCACGCCGGCGGCGACCTCGTCGGCGTCGAAGTCGTTCGGCACCCACTCGTAGTCCACGATCAGGCGCTGCTCGAAACCGTCCAGCGGCGTGTCGCGGGTCAGCGTGGGCATGTTCTGGCGGGTGATCTGCGCCAGCGCACGGGTCAGCAGGATGCGGCCCTGCAGCTCGTCGATCTCGTAGTCGGCGCCGCGCAGCAGTTCCACCCGCTGCTCGACGCGGCCGGTGGTGCGGTCGCGCACTTCCAGCACCACCTGGTCGGAGCCCGGCAGCACGTCGGTGTGGCGCAGGTAGTACAGGCTGCCGCCGGTGCCGATGAACTCGCTGTGGCCCGGCGCGGTCTGCGCCTCGGAGGCGAACGCGCGCACTTGCGTGGCCGGGTCGCCCCAGGCGTTGGCGCCGCGCGAGCGCCAGTTGAACGCCGCGCCGTACAGCGAGCGCACGTACTGGCCGTACTCGGTGCCGGTCAGCCCGGTGTCGAAGTTGCCCCACAGGGCCTCGTTCTTGTCCCACTCGGCGCGCAGGTAGAAGCGCCCCATGGTGTCGACGTCGCGCCAGGTGCTGGAGTCGTCGCCGTAGGTCGGGTAGTACAGGTCCGGGTCGAGGCGGCGGAAGACGTCCTGCGGATCGGCGGAGGTGAAGCCGTCGAACAGGTCCTCCAGCGGGCGGTTCTGGGTGTCGGCCTGGGCGGTGATCAGGTACTTGCCCTGCGTCTTCGCCTTCAGGTAGAAGGCCAGGCGCCCGTCGCTGAGGATGTCGTCCTCGCGCCCGGCCAGCGCCAGCGAGCGCCCGGGGCCGCTGGCCTTGTTCTCGTAGACGGTCACGTCGGCCAGGCCGACGCCGAAGAAGTAGCGGCCGCTGACGTCCACGTCGAGCGCGCGCCGCAGCGGCCGGCTGCCCTCGGGCCCGTCCAGCTCGACCTCGAAGCGGTGGCGGCCGATCGGCATCAGGTACTCGGCGACGAACTTGCGCTCCAGGTCGACCGGGTAGCGCTCGCCGTTGATGCTCAGGCCGTAGCCCTCGGGCAGGTTGCGGCCCTGCACGCGCACACGCGAGCCGTAGATCGGGATGTTCTGCTGGCGCAGGCCGTTCTCGGCGAACACGTCGTCGATCAGCGCCTGGTTCTGCGCCTGCTCGGCGCCGAGCGAGGTGCCGAGCGAGCGCTCGACGCCTTCGCGCAGGCGCTGGGTGCCGCGCTCGGCCTCGTCGGGGCGCACCAGCTGCAGCTTGCGCGCGGCGGTCTCGTCGAAGTTGCCGGCCGCATCGTACGCGCGCAGCACGTAGACCAGCTCGTCGCCCGCGCGCAGGCGCAGGCCGGCCGGCAGCGCGCCGTCCCACTCGCTCTGCGAGACCGCCTCGACCGGCAGCGCCACCCGCGCCACCGGGTCGATCAGGTCGCCGTCGTTGCCGCGGTAGAGCGTCAGCTCGTAGCGGTCGACGAAGGCGACGTAGTTGCTGCGCACGAAGAACTTCACCGGATCGACGATGCGCCCGGCGTCGAAGGCGACCATCGTTGGCGCGGACACGGTCAGCTCGGGCGCGCCGAGGCTGGGGTCCTCGGTGGCCCAGACCACGCCGCCGCCGGGCAGCTGCACGGAGAAGCCGCCGCGCACCTCGGCCCGGCCCGGTGCGTCCAGCGCGATCGACACCCGGCGGTCGGGCTGCAGCGCCTGCGAGGAGGAGCGTTCGCTGGTGCCGGCGGTGGCCGGCTGGTCGTAGCTGCGCGTGCGCACGCGGAACAGCAGTTCGCCCTCTGCGCTGCTGCAGGCGCCTTCGTCGCAGTCCATCGCCGCGTCGGCGGCGGGCGCCGCCTCCGGCGCCGGGGCCTGCGCCAGGGCTGCGGAGCTCATGCCGGCCAGGATGCCGAGCAAGGCGGCGTCGAGCAGTTTCTTCTTCATGATCCGCTTCTTCTTCATGATCCGCGCCCCTTCACTCGCGTTCCGTACCGACCGGGACCGTCGGATCGCCGCTGGACTCCACGCGCACCCTGTCTCTCGTCTCCGCGCTCAGCCGCGCCGCCAGCGCCTGCTGCACCGCCGTGGCGCGGCGCAGGCCGAGCGCGGCGTTGTAGGCGTGCGGGCCGCGGACGTCGGTATGGCCGACCACCGCCACCACGCCGCCGCCCAGCGCTTCCAGGCGCTGCGCGACCGCATCGAGCAGGCCTTCGAACTCCGGCCGGATCTCGGCGCGGTCGGTGTCGAACAGCACCGTGCCGAGCAGCGCGCCGCCGGCGTCCACCCCGGCGACCAGGGAATGCGGGTCCTCCACGCGGGTGCGCAGCACCACGCTCAGGCCCGCCTGCGCCTCCGGCCCGAGCCGCGCCTGCAGCGCGTCGCGCACCGCCGCGGCGCGGGCGAAGGCGAGCGCTTCGCTGCCGCCGTCGGCGACGATCGCCACCTCGCCGCCGCGATAGCGCTCGACCTGCTCGGCCATGCGCTCGATCGCCGGCAGCCAGGCCTCGCGGACCTCGGCGCTGTCCGGGGCGAAGATCACCTCGCCCAGTTCCAGGTCGATCCGCTGCTCGCCGCCCGGGATCTCCTCCACCGGCAGGCGCACGCCGAAGTCGAAGCGCACCGGCAGGCCGGGGGTGATCCGCCGCACCAGCGGGTTGCCGGTGGTGAACTCGGCGCCCGGAGGCAGCGTGGCCGGATCGACCTTGAGGATGAAGTTGCGGCCGTGGCGCCACTCGCCGCCCTGCACGTCGACCAGGTGGTAGCGGCCGTACTGGTCGGTCTCGATCAGCAGGCCCTCCACCGAGGCGATGCGCACGCCGGGGATGCCGCGCTCGTCGATGCCGTGGTTGGCGATGGCGTAGGCCACCTCGTAGCCGCCCTCCACCGCCGCCACGCTGCGGGTCACCACCGGCTCGGCGGCGTTGAGCCCCTTGGCCGCCTCGCCGTCGCGCTCGACCCGGGTCGAGCCGTCGGCGGCCATGCGCACGGTGACGCCCTGCGCGCTGGCGAGCACGAAGTCGCCGGTGAAGTCCAGCGTGCGCAGGCGCTGGCGGATCGTCACGTGGTGGGCGTCGGCCGGGTCGGCCACCGACTGCCGCGCGGCGATCGCGCCCACCTCGATGCCGTGCAGCAGCGGCGCGCTGGCGTCGGCGAGCGGCTGCGGGCCGTTGCCGCGGTCGATCGTGGTGGAGCCTGCGACGTAGGCGCCGGGCGCGAAGCCGCCCTGCACGCGCACGCCCGCCAGGTCCGCGCGGTCCTGCCAGCCGTCGCCGTCGCGGTCGTCGAAGACCGTGCCGAAGACCAGGCTGTCGTCGAGCAGCGGATCGGCGTCCAGCGCCACCTGCGCGGTGGCGACGTTGGAGACCCGCTCGCCCGCGGCGTTCACCGCGACCGCCTCGTTGACGTGCACGCCCTGGCGCACGCCGGCGCCCACGCGCAGCAGGTAGACGATGGTGGCCCGCTCGCCGGCGGCGATGTCGAGCCCGCCGATGCGCAGCGGGTGCAGGCCTTCCAGGGTGAAGGCGCCGTCGCGGTCGGCGACCGCCATCGACCCTTCCACGTAGCTGAAGCCCGCGGGCGGCGTATCGACGACGACGCCGTCGGCGACGTTCACCGCGCCCACGTTCTCGACCGTCAGCGTGTAGCGAACCAGGTCGCCGATCGCCACCGTGCGCGCGCCGACCGACTTGACGATGCGCAGCAGCGCCTCGTCGGCCACCTCGTGGCGGGTCTGGCAGAGCGTGCACTCCGGCTCGGGACCGCCGCCCTCGCCCACGTAGGCGCCCAGCACCACGTTCTCCACGGTGCCGACCGCGTCGGCCGTCACGATCGCCGGGTACACGAAGGTGTGCGCGCCCGGCACGGCGCCGGCGGGCAGCACGCAGGTCACGGTGGCGCCGTCGCTGGCGCAGCCGGCGGGCAGCGTCCCCACGGCCAGGCCCTGGCCGGGCGTATCGGTCAGCCGCACGTCGGCCAGCGTGGCCGAGTTCTCGACGGTGACGGTGAGCGTGTACTCGATGGCGTCGCCGACCCGCACCTCCTGGCCGTCGCCCGGGGTGGCGTGCTTGACGATCGTCACTCGCGGCTCGACCAGCGGGTGCTCGGTAGCGCACGCGGCGCACTCGGGCGGCGCGCCGCCTTCGCCGGTGCCGCCGCTGGCGGTCACCACGTTGCCCACCGAGCCGGTGGCGCCGGCATCGACGGTCGCGGTGTAGCTGAGGACGTAGCTGCCCGGCAGCGTGCCCGCCGGCAGGGTGCAGGTCAGCGCGCCGGTGCAGGCGAAGGCGCCGGCATCGGTTACCGCACCGAAGCTCAGCCCCACGCCCAGCGTATCGACCAGGGTGAGCGTGTCGAGCGTCGCCGAGTTGGAGACGGTCGCGGTCAGGGTGTAGACGAGGGTGTCGCCCGCGCGCACCTCGGCGCCGCTGCCGGGCTCGGCCGACTTCGTCACCGTGATCACCGGCGCGACCACCTCGTGCTCGGTCGTGCAGGTGGTGCACACCGGATCGGGATCGTTGCCGCCCTCCTGCCCGGTCGCCGTCACCGCGTTGCGCAGGGTGCCGGTCGCGCCGGCGTCCACCGTCGCGGTGTAGCGCAGGGCGTAGCTGCCCGGCAGCGTGCCGGCCGGCAGGGTGCAGGTCAGCGCGCCGGTGCAGGCGAAGGCGCCGGCGTCGGTCACCGCGCCGAAGCTCAGCCCCGCGCCCAGCGTGTCGACCAGGGTCAGCACTTCGGTGGTCGCCGAGTTGGAGACGGTCACCGTCAGCGTGTAGGTCAGCGTGTCGCCGGGCGAAACCTCGCTGCCCGGGGCGGGATCGGACGACTTCGCCACCACGATCGCGGTGGCCACGACCTCGTGCTCGGTCGCGCAGCTGGTGCACACCGGATCGGGATCGTTGCCGCCCGGCGGGTTGCTCGCGGTCACCACGTTGCCGACCGTGCCGGTGGCGCCGGCATCCACGGTCGCGGTGTAGCTGAGGACGTAGCTGCCCGGCAGCGTGCCGGCCGGCAGGGTGCAGGTCAGCGCGCCGGTGCAGGCGAAGGCGCCGGCGTCGGTCACCGCGCCGAAGGTCAGCCCCGCACCCAGCGTGTCGACCAGGGTCAGCAC
>NZ_JAIWPR010000070.1 GCF_021191635.1 Alterluteimonas quercicellularis | reverse complement strand
CCCTCCGCGGCCCCACTTTCCGTAGGAGCGCGCTCGCGCGCGACGCTTTTCTGCGGGCGCCGGAAGCAGCCATGCCGGCCGCGGTCGATCCACGTCCGCGCCTGGGGACGCGTTCTTCGTCTGCCGCAAGCCCGGTGGCACGTGCGCGAGCGCGCGCCTACGGCGCTGCGGGCACGGTGCGTTCGACGTCCAGCGTCTCGGGCAGCACCGCCGTATAGCCCAGCGCGTCCAGCCGCGCGAGCAGGGCGGCGATCATCTCCACGCTGCGGCCGTGCCGCGCGCCTTCGTGCAGCAGCACGATCGCGCCGGGCGCCAGGTCGCGCTCGATCGCGGCGACCATCGCCCCGGGGTCCTCGCGCACCGCGTCGAAGCCGCGCGCGCTCCAGGCCACGCGGGTCAGCCCCGCCGCGCGCAGGGGCGCTGCGACGAAGGGGTTGGTCATGCCCACCACCGAGCGGAACCAGTGCGGCGGCCGGCCGGCGAGCGCGCCCAGCACCGCCTGCGCCTGCGCCACCTCCGCGCGCATCCGCCGCGGCCCCAGCGCCCAGAACCACGCCTGCGGATGGGTCTGGCTGTGGTTGCCGACGCCGTGGCCGCGGCGGACGATCTCGGCCACCAGCGCCGGGCGCGCGGCGGCGCGCTCGCCGACCAGGAAGAACGTCGCCTTCGCGCCGTGGCGGTCGAGCAGGTCGAGGATCGGCCCGGTGTCGTCGGAAGGCCCGTCGTCGATGGTGAGCCAGACCTGGCGCCCGCGCGCGGGCAGCCGCGACAGCACCGGCGCGTACAGGCGCGCGCGCGGCAGGAACACCGGCACCACGCACAGCGCGTGGCTGGCCAGCAGCGCGGGCAGGCCCGCGCGCCAGCCCCAGGCCAGCCAGACCGCCAGCACCGCCAGCTGCGACAGCGGCACCCACAGGCACCAGGCATGCGGGAACCGCGGCACCCGGCGCAGCGCCGCCGGCGCCCCGCGCCCGTCGCCGGCGGCATCGGCGGCCGCCCCCGCGTGCCGCGGGGCGTCCTGCAGTGTTTCCCGGGCGCTCATGCCCGCATGATGCCACGCGGGTAAAATGGCCGGCCCACCCGCAAGAGCGCCGCCATGACCCTGTCCCCCGCCGTCCGCACGCGCATCGAGTCGCTGCTGCAAGACAACCGCGTGGTGCTGTTCATGAAGGGCCAGCCGTCGATGCCGCAGTGCGGCTTCTCGGCGAAGGCGGCCGGCATCCTCGGCGGGCTCGGAGTGGAGTACGCCCACGTCAACGTGCTGGCCGACCCCGAGATCCGCGAGGGCATCAAGGCCTACGGCAACTGGCCGACGATCCCGCAGCTGTACATCGACGGCGAGCTGGTCGGCGGCAGCGACATCATCGAGGAGATGGCCGAATCCGGCGAACTCGGCACCGTGCTGGGCCTGCCGCCGGTGGACCGCACCCCGCCGTCCGGCGTCACCGTCACCCCCGCCGCGGCGAAGATGCTGCGCGAGGCGCTGGACGGCGCCGGCACGGGCAACGCGCTGTCGCTGGCCATCGACGGCCGCTTCCAGCCGCGCTTCCAGATCGTGCGCGCCAGCGACGACGCCATCGCCGTCGAGAGCGAGGGCGTGCGCATCCAGTTCGACGCCGCCAGCACGCGCCGCGCCGACGGCATCACCATCGACTGGGTCGACGACGTGCGCGGCAAGGGCCTGATCGTCGACAACCCGAACGCGCCCAAGCCGGTGCTGCCGCTGGTGCCGGCCGAGGCCGACGCGCGCGTGCGCTCCGGCCGCCTGACCCTGGTCGACGTGCGTCCGCGCGACGAGCGCGCGCTGGCCTCGGTCGGCGTGCCCTTCGAGACCCTGGACGGCGACGGCCGCGCGCGGCTGGAGGCCCTGCCGAAGGACACCGCGCTGGCGTTCCTGTGCCACAGCGGCGGCCGCAGCCAGCAGGCCGCCGAGCACTTCCGCGCGCTCGGCTTCGCCGAGGTCTACAACGTCGAGGGCGGCATCGACGCCTGGGCGGAGACGGTGGACGCGAGCGTCCCGCGCTACTGACGTCCCCCGCTCCCCGTAGGAGCGGGGGGGGGGGGGGGGGGGGGTTACCCGCGGGCGCACAACCCCCCGCGCGGGCCCCGCGCTACTGACGTCCCCCGCTCCCCGTAGGAGCGCGCTCGCGCGCGATGAAGCTTTCCCCGCGGCCTCAATCGCGCGCGAGCGCGCTCCTACACGGGCTAGAACCCGCCGCCGGCGTCCAGCCAGGCCTGCTCCTCGGGCGTGCTGACCCGGCCCAGCGCGCGGTTGCGGTGCGGGAAGCGGCCGAAGCGCTCGATGACCTCGCGGTGGGCCACGGCGTAGCGGTCGTACTCGGCGTCGCCCAGGGTCGCGAACAGCCTCACTGCGTCGTGCTGGTCGGCAAGCGCTTCCGAGTGCTCGAACGGCAGGTAGGCGAAGGCCCGCAGCGCGGGCTCGATCCGCGCGTCCAGCCCGGCCTCCACGACGCGGCGCGCGTAGTGCAGCGCCAGCCCGTCGGTGGCGAAGGCGTGGCCGCTGCCGCGGAAGACGTTGCGCGGGATCTGGTCGAGCAGGATCAGCAGCGCCAGCGCGCCGTCGGGCGTGTCCAGCCAGTCCTCGCGCTCGCGGCGGGCGGCGGCGTGGTGGTCGTCGAGCAGGCGCTCGCGGCACGCGCGGTCGAAGGCCTCGCCGCCGTTGAACCACCTGGCCTGGCCCGCCTCGCGCCAGAAGGCCACGATCTCCTCGGCTGCCGTCATCGCATCGCTCCCGTTGATCCGGCACCCAGCATAGCGGAGCCCCGCAGCCCGACCGCCCGGCGCGCAATCTCGACATTCCCGCGGCCGCGTTGAAGAATACGCGCGCGCCGTTCCCCCACCCCGCGCCCGCCAGCCCGAACCCCCGCCGGCCCCGGTCGCCCCCGCGCCCGCCCGAGCCGGTCCAGTCGAAGCCAGCCCTGCCGCATGCCGCCGAGGCCCCCGCCCCGGCGCGGCACCGCGTCCGTCCGCCTTCCCCCGACTGGAGTCCGTCATGATCCGCTTCGTCCCCTGCCGTCCCGGCCTGGCCGTCGCCCGCCGCCCGCTGCGGCCCACCCTGCTCGCCGCGCTGTGCGCGCTGGCCGTCGCCCCGGCCTGGGCGCAGCGGTCCGGCGCCGACGGCGAGGACGTGACCACGCTCGACCGGCTCGACGTCCGCGGCGAGCGCTCGACCGGCTACGCGGTCGAGAAGACCCCGGCCGGCACCCGCCTGGAACTGGCACCGCGGCAGATCCCGCAGTCGGTCAGCGTGATCACCCGCGACCGCATCGACGACCAGCACCTGCAGAGCATCACCGACGTGCTGAGCAACGTCACCGGCATCTCCGGCAGCCGCAGCGACAGCGAGCGCTACGAGTTCTACGCGCGCGGCTTCTACATCGACAACTTCCAGTTCGACGGCATCCCGACCACGATGGTGCAGAACTGGAGCTACGGCGACGCCGCCCTGGACCTGGCGCTCTACGAGCGCGTGGAGGTGGTGCGCGGCGCCACCGGCCTGCTGACCGGCGCCGGCAACCCCTCGGCCTCGGTGAACCTGGTGCGCAAGCGCGCCGACAGCCGCGAGCCGACCGGCAGCGTGGCGGTCAGCGTCGGCCGCTGGGGCGAGGTGCGCACCACGGCCGACGCCACCACCCCGCTCAACGCCAGCGGCAGCGTGCGCGCCCGCGCGGTCGCCAGCGTCCACGACACCGAATCGCACATGGAGCGCTACGAGGTGCGCAAGACGCTGGGCTACGCGACGATCGAGGCCGACCTCGGCGAGGACACCGTGCTCCGCGTCGGCTACGACTACCAGAAGAAGGAGGCCGACGACGTCACCTGGGGCGGCTTCCCGCTGTGGTACTCGGACGGCACGCAGACGAACTACCCGGTCCGCTTCAACCCGGCCGCGGACTGGACCTACTGGGACACCACCGTCCGCCGCGCCTTCGGCAGCCTGGAGCACGGCTTCGGCAACGGCTGGCGATTCAAGGTCAACGCCACGCGCGACGAGACCGAGGCCGAGAACAAGCTGTTCTACCCGTTCTACACGATCTACGGCTACGACCGCGAGACCGGCGGCGGCGTGGTGCCCTATTCCGGCTACTACCGCACCGAGCGCAAGGTGGACGGGCTGGACGCCTACGCCGACGGCCCGTTCCAGGCCTTCGGCCGCGAGCACCAGCTGGTGACCGGCGCCAGCTACAACCGCCGCGAGTACGTCAACAACGGCACCTTCGATTTCCCCGGCCCGATGGACAGCTACCACGACTGGACCGGCGCCTGGCCCGAGCCCGACTGGCTGCCGATCGCCGTGCAGAGCTACGGCACCACGACCCAGAAGGCCGTCTACGGCGCCGCGCGGCTGTCGCTGGCCGACCCGCTGACCCTGATCCTCGGCGCGCGCCATACCCGCTGGGAGAACGAGAACTGGGAAGGCGGCCTCACCTCGTTCCGCGAGTTCAAGGAGACCACGCCCTACGCCGGCCTGGTCTACGACATCGACGACACCTGGTCGGCGTATGCCAGCTACACCGACATCTTCCAGCCGCAGGACGCCAAGGACGCCAGCGGCAGCTACCTCGACCCGGTCGTCGGCAAGAGCTACGAGGCCGGGGTCAAGGCGGCCTGGTTCGACGACCGCCTGAACGCCTCGCTGGCGATCTTCCGCATCGAGCAGGACAACCTGGCCCAGGACACCGGCGAACTGCGGCCGGGCACCAACGAGCCCATCTACGTGGCGGCCCGCGGCACGGTGAGCGAGGGCTTCGACCTCGAGCTGACCGGCGAGCTGTCGCCCGGTTGGAACGCCACCTTCGGCGCCTCGCACTACACCGCGCGCGACGCCGACGACGCCTCGATCAACACCCAGCTGCCGCGCACCACGCTCAAGCTGTTCACCGGCTACACCCCGCAGGGCGCGTGGAACGCGCTGACCGTGGGCGGCGGCGTCAACTGGCAGAACCGCACCTACGACCACGACGCGACCTACGGCACTTTCCAGCAGGACGCCTACGCGCTGGTCGGCCTGTTCGCGCGCTACCGCTTCGCGCCGGAACTGTCGGTGCAGCTCAACCTCGACAACCTGTTCGACAAGCGCTACTACGCGCAGTTCAACGGCGGCTACGGCGCCTGGGGCCGGCCGCGCAGCGGCACGATCACGCTGACCTACTCGTTCTGAGCCCTTGTAGGAGCGCGCTGGCGCGCGAAGGAATTCGCGGCGCAAGCCCGGTCGCGCGCGACCGGGCTCTCCCCGTGCATGCCCGGTCGTGCGCGAGCGCGCTCTACGGGTTTTCGCTGGAGCGCGAGCGCGCCCATTCGCGGGTCTGGCGCGGATCGTGTCGGACCACGCCCGACGCGTCGATCGCGCGCCGCAGGCCGGCGGGGTCGGCGTCCTGGAGATGGACGTCGAGGAAGGCGCGCGACACCGCGGCGATGGCGCCGGCGGCCGCGACCGGATCGGCATCGCCGAAGTGCGCCTCCAGCCCTTCGCCTTCCATCAGCAGCGGCAGGTCGGTGAACGACATGTGCCGCGTGCCCGGCACCATGACCCGCAGCACGTCCGGCGACAGGCCCACGGTCTCCCAGCGCTCGTAGGCGTAGTCGTTCGGGTTGAAGCCGGCCTCGGAGGGCAGGCCGTCGTACATCGGGAAGCGCACCCAGTCGCCGAGCACCACCAGCAGCGGACGCTGCAGGTCGGCGTCGAACAGCGCCGGGTCGAAGTTCAGCCCGTCGAGGCTGATCGCGGCCCGGCAGGCCGGCAGGCGCCGGCACGCCGAGGCCGCGGTCGAACCGCCGAAGGACATGCCGGCGACCGCCAGCCGCCCGGCGTCCGCCGATTCCAGCGCCGGGCGCACGGGCGCGGGCACGTCGCCGGCCTGCAGCGCGCGCACCGCGAACAGCACGTCGTCGCGCCAGGCCTCCACGCTCGCACCCAGGCGGCTGCCGGCCAGCGCCTCGGCGTAGCCCTCGACCAGCGGCGCGCGCGTCGCGTGTTCGGACGCGCTGTGGAAGGCATGGCGCCACGCGAGGAACGCCGGCTTCTCTGCCGCCATGTTCGTCGGCACCAGGCGGCCGTCGGCCAGCCGCACGTCCGCCGAGTCGCCGGGATGCCCGAGCGCGACCACCACGTAGCCGTGGCTGGCCAGCGCCTCGGCCAGCGCGGTGTTCTGCAGCGGGTACGAGTAGAACCCGTGGCTGAGGACCACCAGCGGGAAGCGCGCCGATGCCCGCGCGGGCGCAGCGCCCTCGGTGTCCGGGGCGCGGCAGGCGCCGATCCCGGCGACCGACGCCGGCGGGTAGCGGAGGTTGCGCGCCAGCGCCGGCAGCTGGACCCCGGCCTCCGCCGGCGAGAGATAGGCGCGCCCTTCGCCGGCCCGCTCGGCCGGATACCAGATCGCGGCCGGCAGCGTCCGCGGCGCGTCGGCCGCTTCGCCGCCCAGGCCGCGGCGCTCCTCGTCGGTCAGCTCGAAGCGCTGGAATCCGACCGGATGCGGGCCGCCGGGCGCGGGCAGCGCGCAGGCCGCGGCGATGCCGGGCCAGGCCAGCGCGGCCAGCAGCAGGAGGCGGCAGGAGGGACGGGATCTGCGGGACATGGCGTTCGCTCGAAGGAAAACGGCGCTCCGCGCCGGGCGGGTCATTCGTCGAAGCGCAGGTGCTTGACCGACTTGCCGTGGCGGCGGATCAGGCGCAGCGCCTCGATGCCGATCTGGATGTGGTTCTCGACGAACTCGGCGCTGACGCGGGCGTCGCTGGCCTCGGTCTTGACGCCCTCGGGCACCATCGGCTGGTCGGAGACCAGCAGCAGCGCGCCGCAGGGGATGCGGTTGGCGAAGCCCGCGGCGAAGATCGTCGCGGTCTCCATGTCGATGGCCATGCAGCGCAGCCGCCGCAGGTACGCCTTGAAGGCGTCGTCGTGCTCCCACACCCGCCGGTTGGTGGTGTAGACGGTGCCGGTCCAGTAGTCGTGGCCGAGGTCGCGGATCATCGTCGACACCGCGCGCTGCAGCGCGAAGGCCGGCAGCGCCGGCACCTCCGGCGGCAGGTAGTCGTTGCTGGTGCCGTCGCCGCGGATCGCGGCGATCGGCAGGACCAGGTCGCCCAGCCGGTTCTTGCGCTTGAGGCCGCCGCACTTGCCCAGGAACAGCACCGACCTGGGCCGGATCGCCGACAGCAGGTCCATCATCGTGGCCGCGTTCGGGCTGCCCATGCCGAAGTTGATCATGGTGATGCCGTCGACGGTGGCGCTGGGCATGGGCCGGTCCACGCCGACGATCTCCGCGCCGGTCATGCGCGCGAAGTGGGCCAGGTAGCCGCCGAAGTTGGTCAGCAGCACGTGCTCGCCGAAGCCGTCCAGCGGCACGCCGGTGTAGCGCGGCAGCCAGTTGTCGACGATCTGCGCCTTGTCTTTCATGCCGCCTCCTGTCGTTGCGCGCGCCATTCTAGGCTCGCGGGCGGCAGAAACGGCAGCGGCGCCTTGGCAGCGCGCCCGCGAACGGCTAGCGTGTGGCGGCACACCGCCGTACCGGGGAACCGACTCGATGCTTCGACCGATGACCGCCGCGCTCGCCGCGGTGCTGACGATCGCGCCCGCCTGGGCGCAGGACGCGCCGCGCGGCGCCGCCCGCTTCGCCCACGATCCCTACCCCAGCACCTACCGGCCCATCGCCGGCCCGCCGGTGCTGATCCGCGGCGCCACCGTGCTCACCGGCACCGGCGAGCGCCTGGACGGCGCCGACGTGCTGATGGTCGACGGCCGCATCGAGGCCGTCGGCGCGGGACTGGAGGCGCCGGCCGGCGCCAGCGTGGTGGACGGCACCGGCAAGTGGGTGACCCCGGGCCTGATCGACGTGCACTCGCACCTGGGCGTGTACCCCAGCCCCGGCGTGCGCGCGCACAGCGACGGCAACGAGATGACCAACCCGAACACCGCCGGGGTCTGGGCCGAGCATTCGGTCTGGCCGCAGGACCCGGGCTTCGCGGCCGCCCTGGCCGGCGGGGTGACCTCGCTGCAGATCCTGCCGGGCTCGGCCAACCTGTTCGGCGGCCGCGGCGTGACCCTGCGCAACGTGCCCGCCACTACCGTGCAGGACATGAAGTTCCCCGGCGCGCCGCACGGTCTGAAGATGGCCTGCGGCGAGAACCCCAAGCGCGTCTACGGGCAGAAGAACGGGCCGGCCACGCGCATGGGCAACGTCGCCGGCTTCCGCGCCGCCTTCGCCGAGGCGGCCGAGTACCGCACGCGCAACGCGCCCCGCGAGGAAGAGGACGCGCCGCGCAGGCGCGGCCGCCGCGGCGCCGAGGCCGAGGGCAACGGCGCGCAGAACGCCGCCGGCAAGCGCGACCTGCGGCTCGACACCCTGGCCGGCGCGCTGGAGGGCGACATCCTCGTCCACATCCACTGCTACCGCGCCGACGAGATGGCGACGATGATGCAGCTGGCCGAGGAGTTCGACTTCCGCATCGCCGCCTTCCACCACGGGGTGGAGGCCTACAAGATCGCCGACGAGCTGGCCGAGGCCGGCGTGTGCGGCGCGCTGTGGGCCGACTGGTGGGGCTTCAAGATGGAGGCCTTCGACGGCATCCAGGAGAACGTCGCCCTGGTCGACCGCCCCGGGAACGGCTGCGCCATCGTGCACTCCGATTCCAGCGAGGGCATCCAGCGGCTGAACCAGGAGGCGGCCAAGGTGATGGCCAGCGCGCGCCGCGCCGGCATCGAGATCGCGCCCGAGCGCGCGATCCGCTGGGTCACCCGCAACCCCGCGCAGGCGATGGGCATCCTGGACCGCACCGGCACCCTGGAGCCGGGCAAGCTGGCCGACGTGGTGGTGTGGAACCGCGATCCCTTCGGCAGCTACGCGCTCGCCGAGCAGGTCTACATCGACGGCGCCCGCGTCTACGATCGCGCCGACCGCAGCCGGCAGCCGGTATCGGACTTCCTGCTCGGGCAGCAGGCCGCGGGAGGTGCGCCATGAACCGCCGCAATGCCCGCCTGCTCGCCGGCGCCGCGCTCGCGCTGCTGGCGCTGCCGGCCCTGGCGCAGGACGTGCTGATCCGCGGCGCCACCGTGCACACCGCCGGCGCGCGCGGCACCCTGCGCGACGCCGACGTGCTGGTGCGCGGCGGCCGCATCGCCGAGGTCGGCCAGGGCCTGTCCGCGCCGGGCGCGACGGTGGTCGAGGCGCGCGGCCGGCCGCTGACGCCGGCGCTGTTCGGCGGCATCAACGGGCTCGGCATCGAGGAAGTCTCGGGCGAGAGCAGCACCAGCGACGGCAGCCTCGCGCTCGGCGACGGCGCCAAGCACATGGTGGTGCGCCCGGAGTTCGACGTCACCCTCGCCTACAACCCGGACTCGATCCTGATCCCGGTGGCGACGGCGGAAGGCGTGGGCTTCGGCCTGCTCAGCGCCGGGGCGACCGCCGGCGGCTCGATCCTCGCCGGCCAGGGCGCGCCGATGCGGCTGGACGGCGGCCTCGACCCGGCCGGGCCGAAGGTGCTGTTCCTGCAGCTGGGCGCGCGCGGCGCGGCGCTGACCGGCGATTCGCGCGCCGCGCAGTGGATGCTGCTCGACCAGCTGGTCGACGAGGCGCGGGGGCGCATCCCGGCCGGCTCGCACGTCGCCCTGCTCACGCCCGCCGGCCGTACCGCGCTGGCCCGCTACCTCGACGGCCAGGGCCGCGTGCTGGCCTCGGTCGACCGCGCCGCCGACATCCGCCAGCTGCTGCGCTGGTCGCGCCGGCACGGCGTGCGGCTGGCCATCGCCGGCGGCGCCGAAGCCTGGCGCGTGGCGCCGGAGCTGGCCGCGGCGAACGTGCCGGTGTTCGTCGATCCGCTGGACAACCTGCCCTCCGGCTTCGACCAGCTGCACGCCACGCTGGAGAACGCCGCGCGCCTGCGCGCGGCCGGCGTGACGGTGTCGTTCGCGCAGGCCAGCGACGCCGCCCACAACGCACGCAAGCTGCGCCAGCTCGCCGGCAACGCCGTCGCCCACGGCCTGCCCTGGGACGACGCCCTGGCCGGCCTGACCCGGGTGCCGGCCGAAGCGCTGGGCCTGGCCGACCTCGGCACCATCGCCCCGGGCAAGCGCGCGGACCTGGTGCTGTGGAGCGGCGACCCGCTGGACGTGGCGCACTACGCCGAGCAGACCTGGCTCGACGGCCGCGCGCTGCCGATGCGCTCGCGCCAGACCGAGCTGCGCGACCGCTACCTGCGCAGCGCCGTGCCCGCCGACCAGGGCGGCCTGCCGCGCGCCTACGCGCGCTGACGGACCTCCGTCGCGCTCCTACGAGGGCAGCGGTCGCCGCGCGCGCGGCGACACCCGCGCGGCGAAGGTCGGCAGCACCACCAGGGTCAGCAGGGTGGCGGTGACCAGCCCGCCGATGACCACCGTGGCCAGCGGCTTCTGCACCTCGGCGCCGGCGCCGCGCGCCAGCGCCATCGGCAGGAAGCCGACGATCGCCACCATCGCGGTGGTCAGCACCGCGCGCAGGCGGCCGGCCGCGCCGCCGATCGCCGCCGCGGCGCCCGGCAGCCCCGCCGCCAGCCGCTCGCCGATGGACTGCATCAGCACCAGCCCGTTGAGCGTGGCCACGCCCGAGACCGCGATCAGGCCCACCGCGGCCGAGACCGAGAACGGCATCCCGCGCAGCGCCAGCGCCAGCACCCCGCCCACCAGCGCCAGCGGTACGCAGGCGAACACCAGCGCGGCCTCGCGCAGCGTGCCCAGCGCCATGACCAGCAGCACGCCGATGGTCAGGAACACCGCCGGGATCACCAGCGCCAGCCGCGCCTCGGCGCGCCGCAGGTTCTCGAACTGGCCGCCCCAGGCCAGCCGCGCGCCGACCGGCAGCGCGACGTCGGCGACGGCGGCCTGCGCTTCGGCAACGAAGCCGCCGAGATCGCGGCCGCGCACGTTGGCCTGCACCACCAGGCGGCGGCTGCCGTCCTCGCGGCCGATCTGGTTCGGACCCTCCGCCACCCGCAGCCGGGCCACCGATTCCAGCGGCACGCTGCCGCCACCCGGCGCGACCACCGGCAGCGCGGCGAGGCTGGCCGGATCGTCGCGCAGCGCATCGTCGAAGCGCACCACCACGTCGAAGCGGCGGTCGCCCTCGAACACCTGCCCCGCCGGCGTGCCGCCGATGCCGGTCGCCAGCGCGCCGGCCACGTCGGCCGCGCTCAGGCCGTGCGCCGCGGCGGCCGCGCGGTCCACCTGCGCGGTCAGCACCGGCAGCCCGGCGACCTGCTCCACCCGCACGTCGGCCGCGCCGGGCACGGCGCGCAGGCGCGCGGCGACCGCCTCGGCCACGCCCTGCAGCGCGTCGAGGTCGTCGCCGAAGGCCTTGACCGCGACGTCGCTGCGCACGCCGGAGATCAGCTCGTTGAAGCGCAGCTCGATCGGCTGGCTGAACTCCAGCGCGTTGCCGAGCTGGCGGCCGGCGACCGCCTCGATGCGCGCGACCAGCGCCTCCTTGGACAGGCGCGGATCGGGCCAGCCGGCGCGGTCGCTCAGCACGATCACCGCGTCGGAGACGTTGGCCGGCATCGGGTCCACCGCGGCCTCGGCGGTGCCGGTGCGCGAGAACACGGTGTCGACTTCGGGCAGGGCGACGATCGCCGCCTCCAGCGCGCGCTGCATCGCCAGCGACTGCTCCAGCGAGGTCGACGGCACCCGCAGCGCCTGCATCGCGATGTCGCCCTCGTCCAGCGTCGGCACAAACTCGCGGCCGAGCGAGGCGAACGCCACCGCACCCACCGCCAGCGCCGCGAGCGCGCCCAGCGCCACCGCGCGCGGGCGCGCCACCGCGCCGCGCACCAGCGGCTCCAGGCGCGCGCGCGCGAAGCGGACGACGCCGGTCTCGTGGCCGCCGCCGTGCGCGTCCGGCGCGGCGCCGGGCACCGGCTCGGGCGCGCGCAGCAGCAGCGCGGCCAGCGCCGGCACCACCGTGAACGAGAACGCGAAGGCGCCGGCCAGGGCCAGCATCACCGTCGCCGCCATCGGCTGGAAGGTCTTGCCCTCCACCCCTTCCAGCGCCAGCACCGGCGCGAACACCAGCAGGATGATGAGCTGACCGAACGCGGCCGGCTTCGCCATCGAGCGCGCCGCCTCCGCGGCGACCGCCAGCCGCTCGCTCGCGCGCAGCGGACGCCCCAGCTCGGCGCGGCGCCGGCCCAGCCGCAGCAGCGTGGCCTCGACCACGATCACCGCGCCGTCCACGAGGATGCCGAAGTCCAGCGCGCCCAGGCTCATCAGGTTGCCGCTGATGCCGAAGCGGTCCATGCCGATCACCGCGAACAGGAACGACAGCGGGATGACCAGCGCCGCGATCGCCGCTGCGCGCAGGCTGCCCAGCAGCAGGAACAGCACCGCGATCACCAGCAGCGCGCCCTCGGCGAGGTTGCGCGCGACGGTGCGGATGGTGGCGTCGACCAGCGCGCTGCGGTCCAGCACCGGCTCGGCCACGATGCCCGGCGGCAGCGACGGGCCGATCGCGGCCAGGTGCTCGCGCGCGGCGAGCGCCGCGGTGCGGCTGTTGCCGCCGGCGATCATCAGCGCGGTGCCGAGCACGGCCTCGTGGCCGTCACGGCTGGCCGCGCCCATCCGCGGCGCGCGGCCGACGCCGACCTCGGCCACGTCGGCCACCCGCACCACCAGCCCGTCGCGCACGGCGACCGGCACCTGCGCCAGCTCGTCCACGGTGCGCACGCGCGCGTCGGCGCGCACCACCAGCGCCTCGCCGCCGCGCCGCACGTAGCCCGCGCCGGCCTGCAGGTTGGCGTCTTCGAGCGCCCGCACCAGCGCGTCCAGGCCCAGGCCCCAGGCCGCCAGCCGCGCGGGGTCTGGCCGCACCGCGTACTCCTTGACGTAGCCGCCGCTGGTGTCCACGCCGGCGATGCCGGGCGTGCCGCGCATCTGCGGGGTCACGATCCAGTCCTGCACGGTGCGCAGGTAGGTCGCGCGCCCGGCCTCGTCGGCCAGGCGCTCGCCCTCCGGGGTCAGGTAGCTGCCGTCGGCCTGCCAGCCGGGGGCGCCGTCGCGGGCGGCGGCCTCCGGCGCGAACGGCACGTAGTCGACCGTCCACATCAGCACCTCGCCCAGGCCGGTGGTCACCGGCGACAGCGTCGGCACCGCCCCCGCGGGCAGGTCCGCCTGCACCTCGCGGATGCGCTCGGCCACCTGCTGGCGGGCGAAGTACACGTCGGTCGCGTCCTCGAACACCGCGGTCACCTGCGAGAAGCCGTTGCGCGACAGCGAGCGGGTGCCGGCGAGCCCGGGAATGCCCGCCAGCGCGGTCTCCAGCGGGAACGTCACCTCGCGCTCGATCTGCTCGGGCGCGAGCGCGGGGGCAACGGTGTTCACCTGCACCTGGCGGTTGGTGATGTCCGGCACCGCGTCGATCGGCAGGTGGACGAGCCGCAGCAGGCCGTAGCCGCACACCGCGACCGCGAGCAGGACCGCCGCCCAGCGCGCGCGGACCGACGCATCGATCAGTCTTCCGAGCATGCGTGCGTCCTCAGTGGCCGTGGTCGGCGTCGCCCTTGGCCAGTTCGGCCTTGAGCAGGAAGGCGTTGGCGCCGGCGACGCGGGCGTCGTCGTCGAGGCCGCCCAGGATCTCCACGCGATCGCCCGCGCGGCGCCCGGCCAGCACCGGCGCGGCGCGGAAGCCGTCGCCGGTGCGCACGAACACCACCGTGCGTCCGCCCACGGTCTGCACCGCCTCGGCGGGCACCGTCAGCGCGGCGCCGTCACCGGCGCCGGCCACCAGGCGCCCGCGCACCGGCGTGCCGGCGGCCGGCAGCGCGCCGGGGTCGTCGGCGCGGGCGCGGATCTCGGCACCGCCGCCTGCGCGGGCGGCGGCGGCTACACCGGTCACCGTCGCTTCGAGCGTGCCGGCCGGCAGCTCGATGCGGACCCGGTCGCCGGCGCGCACCCGCTGCGCCAGCGCCGGCGCCGCCGCGAACACCAGTTCGCTGCGGCCCGGGTCCGAGACCTCCGCCAGCGCCTCGCCCGGCGCCACGAACCGGCCCGGCACCGCGCCCACCGCACCGACCACGCCGTCGATCGGGCTGCGCACGCGCACGCGGCCGCCGGCGTCGGGCGCACCGGCCGCGCGCAGGGCGGCGGCCGCGGCGCGCGCGGCGGCATCGGCGGCGAGCGATCGCGCACGCACGGCCTCGACCTCCTGCCGCGCCACGATGCCCTGCGCGCCCAGCGCCGCATCGCGGCGATGGGCCAGCCGCGCCGCCTCGGCTTCGGCGGCCGCCGCCTCGGCGGCGGCGCGCAGGCCGGCGGCCTCGCCGCTGGCCAGCAGCGCGAGCGCATCGCCGGCGCGCACCACCGCGCCCGGCGCGACCAGCACGCGCTCCACGGTGCCGCCGACGCCGGCGGTCGCCACCGCGCGCGCGCCGATCGCGGCTTCGACCCACCCGGCAAGCTCCGCCTCCTGCCCGCCGCCACCGCGCGCGGGCGCGACCACGGCGATCCCCGCTGCCTCGATCCGCGCCGGGTCCAGCGCCAGCGCGTCCGGCGCCGCGTCCTCATGGCCATCCTCGGCGCGGCCGTCGCGCGCATCCTGCGCAGGGACCGGCGCGGGCGCCGCGGTCCAGCGCGCCAGGCCGAAGCCGGCGGCGAACACCGCGACCACCAGCGCCGGGACGAGCCACCCGCCGCCTCGATGCGCCGCACTCATCGCACCGCTCCGAACGGCGCGCGTCCTTCCAGTCGCGCGAGATCGATCTCCGCCCGCGCGCGCTGCAGGCGCGCGTCCACGGCGGCGTCGCGCGCCGCCACCAGCGCGGCGCGCGCATCGCGCAGTTCCAGCTGGGCGATCCGGCCGGCCTCGAAACCGGTACGGCCCAGGCGGTAGGCCTCGTCGGCGGCCGCCACACCCGCATCGGCCGCGAGCGTGCGCGCGGCCGATGCCCGCAGCGCGGCGAGCGCCGCCTCGCGCTGGGCGCGCGCCATCCTGCGCGCTTCGTCCAGTCGCGCCTCGGCGGCGACGGCCCCGGCGCGCGCGGCGTCCAGCGCGCCGCGGTTGCGGTCGAACAGCGGCAGGCTGAGCGTCAGCCCGACGTCCCAGGCCGCCTCGGCGTCCTCGCGGAAGCGACGGCGGCCGACCGTGGCGCCCAGCTGCGGCAGCGCGCGCAGCCGCTCCACGTCCACGCCGCCGCGCGCCGTGTCCAGCTCGGCCAAGGCGATGCGCACCGGCAGCGGGTCGGCGTCCGCGGCGTGCGGCACCGGCGCGCGCTCCAGCAGATCGTCGGCGACCGCGGTGACCGGCGCGTCCAGCCCGGCCACCGCGCCCAGCCGCGCGAACGCCGCGTCGCGCGCGGCCCGGGCCTCCGCATGCCGGGCGCGCGACGCCTCCACGCCGGCGAGCGCCTGCGCCTGCCGCAAGCGCGGCTCGCGGCCGGCCTCGACCAGCCGCGCCGACGTCGACGCGTCCGCTTCGGCCAGCGACAGCGCCTCCGCCGCCAGCGCGTCGCGGCGCGCGGCCGCTTCCGCCTCGGCGTAGGCCAGGGCCAGCCGCGCCGCCGCTTCCCAGCGCGCATCCAGCGCACGCAGGCCGGCGGCGCCGGCATCGCTGCGCGCCGCGGCGACGCGCGCACGGCGCTGCCCCCACAGCTCCAGCGGCTGGGTGATGGCGTAGGTGGTCTCGCGGGCGGCGCCGCCGGCGTAGGGGCCGGAGCCGTCGACCGCCTCGACCTCGACGGACAGTTCGGGATTGGGCCGCGCCGCGGCCTGGCGGACGCGGGCGTCGGCGGCCGCGCGCAGCGCATCCGCCTCGCGCAGCACGGGCGCACGGTCCAGCGCCTGCAGCAGGGTGTCGTAGCCGGGCGCCGGCGCCGCGCAGGCGCCGCCCGCCCACGCGACCGCGAGGCACGCGGCCGCGAAGACGCCGGCCGCGCGCGGCGGCCAGCCGTTTCGGTGTTTCATGTCGGATGTCCCTGGGATCGGATCGGACGCGATGCGGCGCGCGTCGGCGCGCCGAGGGGTCGCTGGAGCCGATCAGCCCCTGGGTGGGCGCTTCAATCCGTCGGGGGTGCGGGACGCGAACCGATCCGCGTCCGGCCAGCGCGGTGCGGCGGCCTGCGGCACCGCGGCGCGCAGCACCGCCCGCGGCGGCGCATGGGACGCGCCGTGGTGGCAGTGGCCGTGGGCGCAGGCGTCGTCGTGGCTCGCGCCGGCGTCATCGTCCGGCATCGGCAGCGCGCCGCCGTCGACCGCGTGCGCGGTCGCGTCCTCGACCAGGCAGACCGCGGCCTCCACCGCCGGCACGACGACCAGCATCGCCAGCAGCACGGCGAGCAGCGTCCTGCGAAGTCGGGTCCACGCGCGGAACATGCGGTCGTCCGGTCGCCCTGCCTGGAGCGCGCGCGGAGCGGGCATGGCCGCGCGAGTGTCATGTCATAACGTCACGCCCGCAGCGCACGCACGACAGGAGCCGCGCGAGGATACCGCCGGCGCACCGGTCGCGGTCAAGCGCCGCGGCCGCGGCGTTCGGCGGCGGGACAGCCCATCGCGCCGGTGCGCGGATCGCGCGCGCGGCGCAGCGTTAACATGAGCGGCATGGACCCGACCCCCACGCATGCCGGACGCGGGCCCGGCGCGACACCGCACGTCGTCATCGTCGGCGGCGGCTTCGCCGGCCTCTGGGCCACCCGCGGCCTGGCCGGCGCGCCCGTGCGCATCACCCTCGTCGACCGCGGCAACCACCACCTGTTCCAGCCGCTGCTCTACCAGGTCGCCACCGCAGGCCTGTCCGCGCCCGACATCGCCGCGCCGCTGCGCCACATCCTGCGCGGCCAGCGCAACGTCGAGGTGCGCATGGCGCAGGTCGAGGACATCGACGCGCAGGCGCGCGCGCTGCGCCTGGACGACGGCACGACGCTGGGCTACGACACGCTGCTGCTGGCCACCGGCGCCACCCACGCCTACTTCGGCCACGACGACTGGGCCGCGCACGCGCCCGGGCTGAAGACGCTCGACGACGCGCTGCGGCTGCGGCGGCGCCTGCTGCGCGCCTTCGAGCGCGCCGAGGCCGAGGCCGACCCGCAGCGCCGCGCCGAATGGCTGAGCTTCGCCGTCGTCGGCGGCGGCCCGACCGGCGTGGAGCTGGCCGGCACCCTGGCCGAGATCGCCCGCCACACCCTGCGCAGCGAGTTCCGCAACATCGACCCCGCCAGCGCCCGCGTGCGCCTGGTGGAGGCCGGGCCCCGCGTGCTCGCGGCATTCCCGCCCGACCTCTCGGCCAAGGCGCAGGCGCAGCTGGAGCGGCTGGGCGTGGAGGTGCTGACCGGCACCCCGGTCTCGGCGATCGACGCGCAGGGCTTCCGCCTCGGCGAGCGCTTCGTGCCGGCGCGTACCGTGGTCTGGGCCGCCGGCGTGGCCGCCTCGCCGCTGGCCCGCGCGCTGGACGTGCCGCTGGACCGCGCCGGCCGCGTGCGGGTCGCGCCGGACCTCAGCGTGCCCGGGCACCCGGAGATCTTCGTGGCCGGCGACCTGTCCGCGCTGGAGCAGGACGGGCGCCCGGTGCCGGGCGTGGCGCCGGCGGCCAAGCAGATGGGCCGCCACGTCGCGCAGGCGATCCGCGCGCGCCTGCAGGGCCGCGCGGCGGCGCCGTTCCGCTACCGCGACTTCGGCAACCTGGCCACCATCGGCCGCCAGGCCGCGGTGGTCGACTTCGGCCGGCTGCGCTTCTCCGGCGTGATCGCCTGGTGGTTCTGGCTGTGGGCCCACGTGTTCTTCCTGATCGGCTTCCGCAACCGCCTGGTCGTGCTGCTCAACTGGACCTGGGCCTACTGGACCTACCAGCGCGGCGCGCGGATCATCCTCGGCGAGGACGGGGACGACGACGGCGCAGCGCCGCCGCCGCCCGGCCCCGCCGCGTCCTAGCCGGATCCGCTCGCGCGCCCAGACGCCTCCCGGCCCGCCGGGCTGTCGCCGGGCGCCGCGAAGGCTCTACGATGTGCCCGACCCACGTGCGCCGTCCGCGCCCGTCCCAGACCCCGCCACGGCATGCACGACATCGCGCTCCACAACATCCTCGTCGCCCTCGCGGTGACCACCGCCGCCGGGCTCGCCACCGGCATCGGCGGCCTGCTGGTGTTCACCACCAAGGCGCCGAACGCCCGCATGCTGGCCTTCGGCCTCGCCTTCGCCGGCGGCGCGATGGTGTTCGTGTCGCTGTCGGAGATCCTCAACAAGTCGATCCTCTCCTTCTCCTCCGTCTACGGCGACACCCGCGGCTTCACCTACGCCACCCTCGCCTTCCTCGGCGGCCTGCTGCTGATCGTGGGCATCGACCGCCTCGTGCCCAATCCGCACGAGCGCCTGGAGGCCGACGACCCCTTCTTCCGCCAGCACAACCGCGAGTACATCAAGCGCGTCGGGCTGCTGACCGCCTTCGCCATCACCGCGCACAACTTCCCGGAAGGGCTCGCCACCTTCTTCGCCACCCTCGGCGACCCCGGCGTCGGGCTGCCGCTGGCCTTCGCCATCGCCATCCACAACATCCCCGAGGGCATCGCCATCGCGGTGCCGGTCTACTACGCCACCAACAACAAGCGCCTGGCCTTCGTCGCCTCGCTGCTGTCGGGCCTGGCCGAGCCGGTCGGCGCGATCGTCGGCTACGCGGTGCTGCGCCCGGTCATGTCGGAAGGGGTCTTCGGCGGCGTGTTCGGCCTCATCGCCGGCGTGATGGTGTTCCTGGCGCTGGACGAGCTGCTGCCCGCCGCCAAGCGCTACGCCAAGGGGCACGAGACCGTCTACGGCCTGGTCGCCGGCATGTCGGTGCTGGCGCTGAGCCTGGTGCTGTTCAAGTGGTGACCGGCGCGTAGAGCCGCCAGGCCACGCGTCGCGGAAGATCGCGACACGCCTCTCGGTCGAGCCGCCCATCGCTCCCGGCGCCAACGCGAAAACGCCCCGGCACAGGTCCGGGGCGTTCCATGGCGGCGCACCGGACGCGCGTCAGGTCCAGGCGTCGTAGTAGTACGCCTCGGCGGTCAACGTCCGGGTCAGGCCCGTCGTGAGATCGGTGACCAGCACCGACAGCCTGACCGAGCCATCGCCCGAGGTATCCGTGGCGATGCCGGTCGAGCAGTACTGCACGTTGCCGCAGCCGGGCGGCGGCGACCCGGTATCCAGGTCCGTCCACGCGAACGAGTAGCTGCCGGCGGGCAGTCCGGTCACCTCGAACAACGCAAGGGTGGGATTGTTCGCAGACCCGGGCGTCCACCAGGACACGCAGTAGTTCGGTGTCGGCACATCGAAGGCATACGTGTCGACGTAGCACTCCAGCACGGCGTTCGTCAGATCCGCGGCCGCGGCCTTCTCCGGTGTTGCAGCCGCCGAAGCGGCCAGGACGAGCCCGGCCAGTATGGAAATCCTCGCTCTTGCCATCATCGCTCTCCTTGGACTGGTGCGTTCGAAGATCGCCGACGTTCTCCGCAGATCGGCATACGCATTGGGCCGCACGCGCATCGCATCGGCAGTGATCGCCGTCAACGAATCCCCCGCGGCGTCGGAATGAATGGGCGTCCGGCTCCGTCGCGAAGGCTGGCGGGCACCGCAGACCGCCTGCGGTACCGCCGATCCACGCCTCGATCGGCCGGCTGCAGGTTCGATTCCGCCGATTCGGACGACCTGCCGCGCGTTTCCGCCCAGCCTTCGCTTCGATCCCGACGGCGAAGGACATCCCATGCGACACCGACCGGCCGCCTGGCCGCACACCCTGCTGAAGGCACTGTTCGCTCTCGCCTGCACCGCGGTGGCACTGCACGCGTTCGCCTACCTCTATCGCACGCACTCGCCCGCGGACCCGTTCGCCGCCCGATTCGCCCTGTCAGGCTGGGACGTCCCGGCCCACTTCTTCGGCGCCGGGCTGGCGCTGCTGCTGGTCCCGGTGCAGCTCAGCGCCACGGTCCGCCGGCGCTGGCCGGCGCTGCACCGCCTGTCGGGCTGGCTGTCGGCGGCGGCGATCCTGGTCGGCGGGCTGGCGGGACTGTCGCTGGCGCCCAAGGCCCAGGGCGGCCTGCCCAGCGCGACCGCGTTCGCGCTGCTGTCGCTGCTGTGGCTGGGCGTCACCGCCAACGGCGTCCGTCTGGCGGTCGCCGGCCGCTTCGCCGCGCACCGGCGCTGGATGGCCTACAGCATCGCGCTGACCGCGGCGGCGGTCAGCCTGCGGCTGATCCTCGGCCTCGGCGTGGGCCTGCTGCAACTGCCGTTCGCGCCGGTATACGTGGCCGCCGCATGGCTGAGCTGGCTCGCGAACCTGGCGGTGTGCGCCTGGTGGCTGCGAACGCCCCGGGGCACCGGCCGCGGCTCATCCGCCGCCTGACGCCTGCGCCGCGTGCCGGCGGCGGTAGGCGCTCGGGGTCTCGCCGAGCAGGCGCTTGAACGCGCCGTTGAACGTCGACTTCGAGGTGAAGCCGCAGGCGTAGGCGATGTCCAGCACCGGCCGGCGATCCGCGGCATCGGCCAGGTGCGCGCACACGGCCTCGATCCGCAGCCGGTTGATGTACTCCCAGAAGTTGCCGCCGAGGCAGCGGTTGATGACCGCCGAGACGAGGTACTCGGGATACCCGCTGCGCCTGGCCAGCTGGGCGACGGTCAGCGCCGGCTCGCGGTACAGCTGCTGCTCGGCCATCAGGCGTGCGAGCCGCGCCCGCACCTCGGGCACGCGCGGGTCGCCGGGCGGCGACGGCGCAGCGGCTTCTGCGCCGGCCGCCTCCGGTTCGGCCGCCGGCACCGGCGCGACCGGCGGCTGGGCGAGGCTGAAGTAGCCCACGGCGCAGATCCATGCCGCGACCGCGCCGTAGATGGTCGCGTGTTCCAGCCAGGGCAGCCGCAGCCAGGCGTGCAGCACGGCGACGGCCCAGATCGCCAGCTGGCCGCCCACCAGCAGCACCAGCCAGCGCAGCGACCAGCGGTCGGCGTCGGCGCGCCGCTGGCGCAGGTCGCGGCGATAGCGGTGGATCAGGCGCAGGGCGGCCGCGAGATAGGCCAGCGCATAGGCGAACAGCGCCGGGTCGAACCAGGGGCTGGCGAAGAACGCGGGCGTGGCGCGCGCGCCCAGCGAGCGCCAGAGGACCCCGAACCAGGCCAGCGACAGCGCGAAGCCCGCCAGGTGCCAGGCGTCCCGCCACGACACCGCGCGCCCGCCGACCAGCGTGCGCACGTAGAGATAGAACAGGCTGGCGTGCAGGAACGGGAACAGCGACACCACCCGGACCGGCAGCCACAGCCAGGGCGCGCCGCCGGTGGAGAAGTTGGCGGCGCGCACCGCCAGGTCGAACGCGGTCAGGCCCAGCCACACCGACAGCACGCGGTTGGCGCGGCGGTTGGCCTCGCGCCGCCACAGCGCCGCCGCCAGCAGCACCGCCTGCGCCGCGCCGATGGCATAGGGGACGATCCAGATCGACATGCCGGACGCGTGGAGGCTCCCTGGCCGGGCGAGGGCCACCCAGCTTACAGAGACCGCCGCCCGGGCGGCGCCGCGCGGGCCGCCAACGCAAGAGGCCCGGATCGCTCCGGGCCTCTCGGGTCTCGCCGCGGCCTTGCGGTCAGGCCGCGAACAGCGCCCGCATCTTCTTCAGCGCGTTGGCCTCGACCTGGCGGATGCGCTCGGCGGACACGCCGTACTCGTCGGCCAGTTCCTGCAGGGTCACCTTGGCCTCCGGGTCCAGCCAGCGGCGCTTGACGATGTCGCGCGAGCGGGCGTCCAGCTCGGCCAGGCCCTCGCGCAGCAGCGCGAGCTGGTTGTCCTCGCTGTCGGCGCGCTCGTAGGCCTGCGCGGGGTCGTCGTCCTGCGTCATCAGGTAGCCGGACGGCGCGGGCGGCGCGTGGTCGTCGTCCTCGTCGGCGGGCGCGTCGAAGCCGATGTCGCGGCCGGACAGGCGCGACTCCATCTCCAGCACCTCGCGCTCGGAGACGTTGAGGTCCTTCGCCACCGCGCTGACTTCCTCCGCGTTGAGCCAGCCCAGGCGGGTCTTGCTCTTGCGCAGGTTGAAGAACAGCTTGCGCTGCGCCTTGGTCGTGGCGACCTTGACGATGCGCCAGTTCTTCAGGATGTACTCGTGCATCTCGGCACGGATCCAGTGCACCGCGAAGGACACCAGGCGCACGCCCACGGCCGGGTCGAAGCGCTTGACCGCCTTCATCAGGCCGATGTTGCCCTCCTGGATCAGGTCGCCCAGCGGCAGGCCGTAGCCGTTGTAGCCGCGGGCGACGTGCACGACGAAGCGCAGGTGCGAGTGCACCAGCTCGCGGGCGGCGTCGAGATCCTCGTGGTCGCGGTAGCGGCGGGCGAGCGCCTGTTCGTCCTCCACCGAGAGCACCGGGATCTGGTGCACGGCGTTGATGTAGGCATCCAGCGAACCGAGCGCGCTCGGGATCGGGAGGTTATGGGACACCAGGGCAGTCGTGGTCTGGTTCATAGGACCTCATCTTAGCAGTCGAACTATTGGACTGCTGAGTACAGTAAAAGTTCCCTGCGTTCTGCGGCTGGAACGCCGGGCGGGCGGAAAGCCTGGGGGCGATGCGATCGGCGACGGTCGCCATTGTCCCTCGGGCAGCGCGCAGGCGGCGTCGAAAAGACCTGAACGGGGGTGGCGGGCATGCCAGGGATCGGACCCGCGGCGGGGCCGCGGGGTTCCCGGACCCCGCCGGCGCGTTCAGTCCGCGGCGGCCAGCAACGCCTCGACCTCCGACCGCGGCGGCAGCGACCAATCGATGGGTGGCTGGCCGCGGCGCTGCAGGTAGTCGTTGGCCGCGGAGAAGTGCCCGCTGCCAAGGAAGCCGCGGTGGGCCGACAGCGGCGAGGGGTGGGTGGTGCGCAGCACCTTGTGGCGGCGCGGGTCGATCACCTTGCCCTTGGCCTGGGCGTAGCTGCCCCACAGCAGGAAGACCAGGCCTTCGCGCTCCTCGCCCAGGGTCTGCACGACATGGTCGGTGAAGCCTTCCCAGCCCTTGCCCTGGTGGGCGCCGGCGCGGCCCTGCTCCACGGTCAGCACGGCGTTGAGCAGCAGCACGCCGCGCTGCGCCCAGGGCAGCAGGCAGCCGTGGTCCGGGCGGGCGATGCCGAGGTCCCGCTCGATCTCCTTGAACATGTTGTCCAGCGACGGCGGCACCGGTACCCCGGGCAGCACCGAGAAGCACAGGCCGTGGGCCTGCCCCGGGCCGTGGTACGGGTCCTGGCCGAGCACCACCACCTTGACCGCGTCGAACGGGGTGGCCTCGAAGGCGGCGAAGATGCGCGCGGCCGGCGGATAGATCCGCGCCCCGGCGGCGCGCCGCTCGCGCAGGAACGCCGACAGCGCCTGCATCTCGGGCCGCAGCAGGTAGTCGCCGACGCGGGCCTTCCAGGAGGGTTCGAGCTTGATGCGGGATGCGGAATCGGACATGGGTTGGGTTGGAAGTGGGGAATCTATGGCCTGGGCGGGACGCGGCGGCGGCTACCGGGCATCCTTCCCGGCCTCGCGCCACGGGCCTCCGGTCGCCGGGCCCAGCCGCGCCAGGCGCAGCTGGAACAGCGCCTTGGTCACCAGCAGCCGCTCCTCGATCGGCTTGAGCACGAGGTCGTTGGCGCCGTCGCGCAGCAGCGCCATCTGGTTGACGCGGTTGTCGTCGCCGGTCATCACCAGCACCGGCAGCCGGCGCTTGCCGTAGCCGAGCTCGCGCCGCACCGCCTGCAGCAGTTCGCGGCCGCTGAGCTCGCCCTTCAGGTAGACGTCGGTCAGCAGCAGGTCGGCGCCCGGCGCGGACGCGCCCTCGCGGCGCGCGCGCAGCCAGTCGATGGCCTCCTCGGCGCTGGTGAGATGGGTGACCTCCATGCCGTGCGAGCGCAGCATGCGCTGCGTGGCCAGGGCCACGGTGCGGCTGTCCTCGACGTAGAGCACATGCGCGCCCGGGATCGGCTGCGGCACCACGTAGCCGCGGACGAAGGCCGCCAGCGCGCGGTGGCCCTCGGCCTTGTCGAAGTAGTCGGTGACGTCCTCGGTGAAGCGCCGGCTCTCCAGGTGCGCCTGGGCGTCGCCGGAGACCACGATCACCGGCACGTACTGCTGGCCGGCGGACTCGCGCACGGCGCGGGCGAGCTGCTGGCCGTCGCCGTCGGGCAGCACCAGCGCGGTGGTCGCCAGGTCCACCGGCGCGGCGGCGAGCGCGGCGCGCGCCTCGGCCAGGCCGCCGCAGGCGACCACCTCCACGCCGGGCACTTCCTCGCGCAGCACGTCCGAGATCAGCCGGCGGACCAGGCGGGAGCCGTCGACCACCATCACCCGCGGCGACTCGCTCACGAGGTGCCGCAGGTCCGGCGCGCTCCCCTCGCCCACCTCAGGCCTCCGTGGGCCGGGTCTGCCGCAGGTAGTGGCCGGTCACCACGCTGGCGCCCAGCCAGCCGAGCAGGCCGGCGCCGGCCAGGATCGCGAGCAGGCGCGGCACGCCGAAGCCTTGCAGGGCGAAGCCGCTGCCGTAGCTGGCGGCGAGTTCCGCCAGCGGCGCGCGCAGCGCCAGCCCGGCCGCGGCCAGCAGCGCCAGCGCCAGCGCGCCGGCGGCCAGCCCGTACCAGGCGCCCAGGTAGAGGAAGGGCCGGCGGATGAAGCCGTCGGTCGCGCCCAGCAGCTGCAGCACGCCGATCTCCTCGCGCCGCGACTGGATGTCCAGCCGCACCGTGTTGCCGACCACCAGCAGCGCGCCCAGGCCCAGCAGCGCCGCCAGCACCCACGCCACGCGCGCGGCGAAGCGCAGCCAGTCCTCCAGGCGCTGGCGCCACTCGGCGTCGTCCTGCACCAGGTCGGCCTCGGGCAGCTCGCGCAGCGCGCCGGCCAGCAGCGCGCCGTCGCCGGCGGGGATCACCACCAGCAGCCCGGGCAGCGGATTGTCCTCGAGGCCGTCGATCGCATCGCCGAGGCCGCCGCGGTCGCGCAGATCCTGCAGCCCCTGCTCGGGCGTGCGCAGGGTCGCCTCGGCGACGTCGTCGCGCGCGGCGACCTCCGCGGCCAGCGCCTGCATGCGCTCCGGCGCGGTGCCCGGGGCGAGGAACACGCCGATCTCGCGCGACTGCTGCACGTTGCCCGACAGCCGGGAGACGTTGTCCAGCACCAGCCACAGGCCCAGCGGCAGGGCCAGCGCGACGGCCATGACGCCGATGGTCAGCGCGGTCGCCCACGGCCGCCGGAACACCCGGCCGAGGCTGGAGACGAAGCTGTAGAGATGATGGTCGAACCAGGTGCCGACGCCGGACTGCGGGCGGGCGGCGGCGTTGGCGGGCGCGTCAGCCATCGGCGAGGTCCTCTGGCGGGATGTCGTCCTCGAGCCGGCCCTGGTCGAGCACCAGCACGCGCTTGCGCATGCGCCGCACCAGGGCGAGGTCGTGGCTGGCGATCATCACGCTGGTGCCGCGCGCGGGCAGGGTCTCGAACAGCGCCATGATCTCCGCCGACAGGGTCGGGTCGAGGTTGCCGGTGGGCTCGTCGGCGACCAGCAGCTTCGGCTCGCCGACGATCGCGCGCGCGATGCCCACGCGCTGCTGCTCGCCGGCCGAGAGCTGGGTCGGCAGGGCGCGCTCGCGCGCCGCGAGTCCCAGCCGCTCCAGCGCGCCGCGCACGCGCTTGGCGATGTCGGCGCGGCGCATGCCGCGCAGGATCAGCGGCAGGGAGACGTTCTCGAACACGCTGCGGTCGGTGAGCAGGCGGTGGTCCTGGAACACCACGCCGATGTCGCGCCGGTGCAGCGCCACGCGCCGCCCGCGCACCCGCAGCAGGTTGCGCTCGGCGAACAGCACCGCGCCGCGGCTGGGCCGCTCGGCCAGGTGCACCAGCTTCAGCAGCGTGCTCTTGCCGGCGCCGGAATGCCCGGTGATGAAGAGCATCTCGCCCTCGCCGACCTCGAAGCTGACGTCGCTGAGCGCGACGTGGCCGCCGGGATACTGCTTGCTGACGCTGTCGAATCGCAGGACGCTCATGGCCGGCGATTATGCCGCATCGCTTCCGTCGCGCCGGACGCGGGGCGGACGGAAGCGCCCGAAGCAGGCGCGGGGCGTTGCGGGGGCGCCCGTCGCGGCGATCCGCCGGGACGGGCAACGGGGCCTCAGCGGTGCGAGTCCGGCTGGCGGTTGACCAGCCGGCGCAGGCCGCGGCCGATGCGGCTGAGCAGCGACGGCGGCTCGGACGCGGCCGCCCGCGAAGGCGACGGCGCGGACGATTCCGCCCGCGACGCCTCGGCCGGCGCCTCGCGGCGCGGCTTGCGCGGCGGACGCGGCGGACGCGCGGCGCCGTTCTCGCCCGCGGCCTGCGCGGCGGCGGCCGGGACCGGCCCGGCCT
>NZ_JAIWPR010000069.1 GCF_021191635.1 Alterluteimonas quercicellularis | reverse complement strand
ACCGATGCCCAGGCGCCGCTGGTGCGCGGCGCGCAGCGGGCGCACCGCGCGCGAGGTCGCCGACGCGGCGCCGGCCACGGCCGAGGCCGCGGTGTTCAGGCTGCGCTCCAGCGCCGCCGGATCGGTGTGCGCGGCGGCGCCGTCGCGGTAGGTGACGATGAACTGGTCGAACGCGGCGTCGGCGGACAGGCCGCTCACGTCGACTTCGCCGGCCGCCACGGGCGCGGCGGCGATCGAGAACAGGGCCAGTGCGGTCGCGGTCGACAGGACGCGGCGGCGCACGCCGCGGTGCTTGCTGTAGGACATCGAGTGCTACCCCCGGGGAGTGAGAAACTGCCGCTGTGCGGCGGGTTCGCCGGAATCCCGGAGCAGCGTTCGAACCCCCGCGGCATCCCGGCCTGAACGTGGACTGACGCAGGGTGTCCACAAACTGACGCTACGCGACCGCTTCGTGTGAACGCAATGGCTGAATGGGGCTCGATCTCGCGCAGTACGCGACGGATGTCACATAAACGAACAATAAACGCCCGTCACGGGGAACTCGGCCGTCCTGTCTCGTTCGACATCGGGTTCAGAAATGGGGCGCACCCGCGAAGACGGCTCCCCGAGTCGCCTCGAAGCGCGCCCGCATGCGACGGCCCGCGCATCTGCGCCGGGATACGGGGGATAAATGCATCGCGCGCGAGCGCGCTCCTACAGCATTCCGGTTTCGAGGCGCGCCGCCTCGGACATCATGGTCTGGTTCCATGGCGGGTCGAACACCAGCTCGACGTCGGCCTCGCGCACGGTCGGGATCATTTCGAGCTTGCTGCGCACGTCGTCGACCAGGATCTCGCCCATCCCGCAGCCGGGCGCGGTCAGGGTCATCTTCACCTCGACCGTGCGCTGCCCGCCATCGCCGGCATGCACCGCCGCCTCGTAGATGAGCCCCAGGTCGACCACGTTGATCGGGATCTCCGGGTCGAAGCAGGTGCGCAGCTGCTTCCACACCAGCTGCTCGACCGCGGCATCGTCGGCGCCGTCGGGCAGTTCCAGCGGCTCGGGCGGTTCCTTGCCGATGGCGTCGGCGTCGCGGCCGGCGATGCGGAACAGGTTGCCCTCCACGAACACCGTGTAGCTGCCGCCCAGCGCCTGGGTGATGTAGCCCGCGCTGCCCGCCGGCAAGGTGACCTCCTCGCCCTGCGGCACCAGGACGGCGGCGCAATCGCGCTCGAAACGGACGGGCTCGCTGCTTCGGGAATACATGGAGGATGAGGTGGGGGCGGCGCGGGCGTGCGCAAGCGCGCATTTTAGCGCGCCGTCGATCCCGGTATGCTGGCGCGCCCTGCCCGCCCGCACGCGATGCCCACCCCCCGTTCCGTCCTCGCCCCGCCGGTCCTGTTGGTGCTGCTGATCGGCTGTGCAGGCTTCGCGGCGATCTGGGTGCTGGCGGCGGCGGCGTTCGGCCGGCCCTGCAGCTGGCTGGCCGCGGTCGCCGCGCTCGACGCCGCGCTGCTGCTGCGCATGGCCCGCGCCCGCCCGGGCTGGGGGCGCGCGCTCGCCGGCGCGCTGGCGACCGCGATCATGATCGCCGCCGCGCAGTGGGGCCTGATCGCCGCCCAGGTCGGCTCGATGTTCGGGCTGCAGCCGTGGGAATCGGCGCTGAAGCTGGGCCCGTCGCTGGCCTGGGCGATCGCCGGCGTGTCGCTCGATGCGGTCGACCTGGCCTGGTTCGGCGCGGCGCTGGTCGTGGCCGCGGTGGCCTCGCGCTAGGGAGCGGCGTCGAGGGCATCCAGGCAGTCGGCGAAGCACGCCAGGCCCGCGCGGATCTGCCCGACCGACAGCCCTGCGTAGCCCATCAGCAGGCCGGCGCGGTCCGGCGGCGCGAGATAGTATGGGGCGATCGGGTACAGGCCCAGGCCGCGCGCGCGGGCCAGCGCGATCAGGCGCTCGCCGTCGGCGCGGCCGCGGCCGCGCAGCCACACGGTGAGGTGCATGCCGGCGTTGGAATCGGCCAGTTCCAGCCGCCCGCGGCCGCAGGCCCGCAGCCCGTCGATCAGCGCCTGCCGGCGCTCGCGCAGCGCGCGCGCGGCGCGGCGCAGGTGGCGCTCGAAGCCGCCGTCGCCGATGAAGGCGGCCAGCGCCGCCTGCTCGATCGCCGGGCTGCCGAAGTCCTCCAGCCACTTGGCGGCGACGAAGTCGTCGCGCAGGCCCGGCGGCAGCACCATGTAGCCCAGGCGCAGCGCCGGGTACAGCGCCTTGGAGAAGGTGCCGACGTAGATCACCCGGCCGGCGCCGTCGAGCGCGCGCAGCGCCGCCAGCGGCCGCCCGCCGTAGCGGAACTCGCCGTCGTAGTCGTCCTCGAAGATCCAGCTGCCGTGGCGCTGCGCGTAGTCGAGCAGGGCCAGCCGGCGCGACGGCGACATCACCGCGCCGGTCGGGAACTGGTGCGACGGCGTCACGCAGACCAGGCGCGGGGGCCGCGACGCCGGCAACCGGTCGCAGCGCAGCCCGTCGGCATCGACCTGGACCGGCCGCAGGCGCGCGCCGTGCACCTGCAGCACGCTGCGGATCGCGTTGTAGTGCGGCTCCTCGATCGCGGCCTCGTCGCCGGGCTCCAGCAGCACCCGCGCGGTCAGCGCCAGCGCCTGCTGGGTGCCGGCGACGACCAGCACGTCCTCGGGCGCGGCATGCACGCCGCGGCGCCGGAACAGGTAGTCGCAGATCGCCTCGCGCAGCGCCGGCAGGCCGTGCGCGGACGGGTAGTGCGGCCGGGTGTAGCGGGCTGCGCGCGACAAGGCCTGCGCCCAGGCCGTGGTCAGCGCCGGGTTGGCGAAGGGCACGCCGTACTGGAACGCCCAGCGCGCGCCGGGCACGTCGCGGCCCGGGATGCCGGGCAGGTCGAGCCGTTCGCGGGCGCGCCGCGCGTAGGCGGTCTGCGCGGCGACGCGCGCGGGCGCCGGCTGCGGCCGCGCGGGCGCGGCGTGCGGCACCTGCGCCACGCGGCTGCCGGAGCCGACGCGCGCCTCGATGAAGCCCTCCGCGCGCAGCTGGTCGTAGGCGCCGAGCACCGTGTTGCGCGACAGGCCGAGCTCGACCGCCAGCGCGCGCGTCGGCGGCAGGCGGCTGCCGGGAGGGAGCCGGCCTTGGAGGATGTCGGCCCGGAGCGCCCGCAGCAGCTGCGCGTGCAGGGGGCCCGTACCGTCCAACCGCAGGCCGTCCAGCAGCGGGCCGTCGTACAGCGGGCCGTCGGGGATCGGATCCATGGCGCGCTCCTGCGGATTGGCCCCATTGCATGACGGGTGCGGGGCGCAGCCAAAGTACCAATTCCGCCGGACCGGAGGGAGCCAATTGGCAGGAGCGCGGCGGCTCGGCCGATTGGCCCTACCCGCGGGCACGCGGCTGGCGCTGGCGGCGACCGGCCTGCCGGCGGCACATGCCGGCGTTTCCCCCCGGACCACGACCATGCCGACGCCCCCGCTCCGCCTGCGCCCCGTGTTCGCCGCCGCGTTCGTCGCCGGCAGCCTCGACCTGGTCTACATCGCGGCCTTCTGGGCGCTGCGCGCCGCGGTGCCGCCGCAGGCCATCGCACAGAGCGTGGCCGCCGGCTGGCTGGGCCGCGAGGCGGCGCTGGCCGGCGGCGCGCCCACCGTCGCGCTCGGCCTGGCCACCCACTACGCGATCGTCTTCGCGATGGCGCTGGCGCCGGCGCTGCTCGCGCCCCGCGTGCCCCGGCTGCTCGCGCACCCGCTGCGCGGCGGGCTGGCCTACGGCGCGCTGCTCTACCTGCTGATGAACGTCGTGGTCGCGCCGCTGTCGGCGGCGAACGCACCCCTGCCCCGCCCCGGATGGATGCAGGCCTCGCACCTGCTCGCGCACATGCTGCTGGTCGGGGTGCCGTGCGTGTGGGCGGCGCGGTGTGCGCGTGATGCGGATCGATGCACATGGAGACCGCGACGGATGCGCACGGCGCGAGGTTAAGGATTCGTAATTTCGCTGGACGGCATCGACGTCGTCACCTTCAACAGCGGAGCTACGCATGCAGACCCATCATCTCCTGAGCCACGCCATCCGTTGCGCGCTGTTCGCCGGCGCCGCGGCGCTGGTCCTGCCCACCGCCGCCCGCGCCCAGGAGCGGCAGGCCACGACCCTCGACCGCATCGAGGTCACCGGCTCGCGCATCCGCCAGGTGGATCTCGAGACCGAGGCGCCGGTCCAGATCATCGACCGCGAGCAGATCGAGCGGCAGGGCTTCCAGTCGGTCGCCGACATCCTGCAGAACCTGTCCTCCAGCGGCAGCCCGGCGATCAGCCGCGCCTCGCCGCTCAGCTCTGGCGAAATCGTCGGCGGACAGTTCATCGACATGCGCAACATCGGCGCGCAGCGCACGCTGGTGCTGGTCAACGGCAAGCGCCTGGGCATCAGCACCAGCGGCTTCCAGGACGTCTCGCTGCTGCCGGCGGCGATGGTCGAGCGGATCGAGGTGCTCAAGGACGGGGCCTCGTCGCTGTACGGCTCCGACGCCATCGCCGGCGTCATCAACATCGTCACCCGCAGCGGCTACGACGGCGCCGAGGCCAACGCCTACTACGGCCAGTACGGCCAGGGCGACGGCGCGATCACCCGCGGCGATTTCGTGCTCGGCTTCACCGGCGACCGCGGCTCGCTGACCGCGGCGGCCGAGTACCGCAAGGAGGACGACGTCTGGGCGGCCGACCGCCCGTTCAGCGCCTACCCGCAGAGCCACCGCCACCCCACCCGCGGCTGGACCACGGTCAGCCAGTGGGGCGTGATCAACCTGCCAGCCGCGCTCGGCGGCAACCGCGTGCTCGACCCCGGCGCGGACTGGCGCGACATCGCCAACTACCACCCGCTCGACAACGACGTCGGCGCGATCAGCGGCCCCGGCAGCGGCCCCAGCAACGGCGCCGGCTCGACCGCCGACAAGAGCAACTCCAGCCTGCAGATGCACCTGCGCACCCCGACCGAGAGCCGCTCGCTGTACGTCAACGGCGACTACGCGGTCACCGACGCGGTGCGCTTCCGCGCCGACATGCTCTACAGCGACCGCGAGTCGCAGAGCCAGATCGCCGGCTACCCGCTGTCGGGCATCACCATGTCGGCCGACAGCTACTACAACCCGCTCGGCGTCCACCACGGCTTCGCGACGCCGAGGGACGTGGTGTTCGCCCGCCGCACCTGGGAAGTGCCGCGCTCGACCGAGCAGCGTTCGAAGACCTGGCGCTTCACCGCCGGCCTCGAGGGCAGCTTCGACTTCGGCGAGCGCTATCTCGACTGGGACGTCGGCTATCTCCACAACGAGAACAGCCTGGTGCAGTCGAACTACGGCAACTTGTGGCTGACCCGCCTGGCCGAGGCGGTCGGGCCGTCCTTCCTCAACGGCGCCACCGGCCGGGTCGAGTGCGGCACGCCCGATGCGCCGATCGACTACGGGTCCGGCGCCGGGCAGTGCGTCCCGTGGAATCCGTTCATCCCATTCGGGCGCGAGGGCGACGGCGGCCTGACCGGCGACCGGACGCTGCAGGACTTCCTGTTCCCCTATACCCGCAACACCGGCGAGACCGAGACCACCGCGCTCAGCGCCAACATCAGCGGCGCGCTGGCGACCCTGCCGGCCGGCGAGCTGGGCTTCGCGCTGGGCGTGGAATCGCGCAAGGAATCCGGCGAGTTCATTCCCGACGCGCTGTCGACCCGCGGCGAGACCACCAACCTGGCCGCGGGGCCGACCCGCGGCGACTACCGTGTCGACGAGGCCTACGCCGAACTGCTGCTGCCGATACTGGCCGACCTGCCCGGTGCGCGCGAACTGACGCTGAGCGCGGCGTCGCGCTACTCCGACTACACCACCTTCGGCGACACCGTGAACAGCAAGTTCGGCCTGCGCTGGAAGCCGGTCGACTCGCTGCTGGTGCGCGGCACCTGGTCGCAGGGCTTCCGCGCCCCGACCATCGCCAACCTGTACGGCGGCGGCAGCCAGACCTTCGCCTTCTACACCGATCCGTGCGACACCAGCTTCGGCGCCGCGGCGACCAATCCCGCGGTACTGGCGCGCTGCGCGCAGGACATCGCCGACGCCGCCGGCTTCCGCCAGCTCGGCCAGGGCGGCACGCCGGTGACCAGACCCGACAGCCAGAGCGGCGTGCCGTTCTTCTCCGGCTCGAACCCCGAGCTGGAGCCGGAGACGTCCACGTCCAGGACCCTGGGCGTGGTCTGGAGCCCGCCGTTCGCCGAACGGCTGAACGTGTCGCTGGACTGGTGGAAGATCCGCGTCGACCACGCGATCATCGCCGACTCGCCGTCGCTGATGCTGGCAGACTGCTACATCCGCAACGACCCCGGCCGCTGCGTCGATTTCACCCGCGACCCGGTCACCGGCGTGGTCGATACCATGACCTTCTCGCTGATCAACGCCGGCTACCGCGAGATCGAGGGCTTCGACTTCGACCTCGCCTACGGCTTCGACACCCGCTTCGGCGGCATCCGGCTCGACTGGCGGTCGAGCTACAAGGTCCGCGACCAGCTGAAGTCCGACGACAACCCCGAGTCGCCGCCGATCCAGCTGGTCGGCATCGAGACCACCAACCTCAGCGGCAACTTCCGCGTCCGCTCCAACTTCAACCTGGCCTGGACGCTGGAGGCGCTGACGGTGAACTGGGGAATGCGCTACTTCTCGTCCAGCAAGGAGGCCTGCTCCATCCCGGTCGCGCTGTCCCCGGAGGAGTGCTCGGACCCGGACAGCGCCCTCAACCGCACCGGCTCGGTGACCTTCAACGACGTGCAGGTGAGCTGGCAGGCGCCGTGGAACGCGACGGTCGCGGTCGGCGCCAACAACGTCCTCGACCGCTACGGCCCGGTGATGTACTCGCAGCCCAGCTCCAACTTCAGCTACCAGGGCGAGTTCGACATCGGCCGCTTCGTCTACCTGAAGTACCAGCAGCGGTTCTGAGCCGGGCCGGCGCAACTCGATGGCCCCGCGCGGGGCCATCGTGCGCCGGCGGCCCGCCGGGTCGCGTCCTGCGCCTGTCCGCACATCCGCCGCGCACGCGGCGCATCGCGAGCCCGCGATCCGCGGATAACGTCGCGGCCGCGGCGCCGGGCATCCTGCCGCCGTCCGCATTGTTTCTCTCTCTCCGGCAATCGGAGACGACCGCGGCGCGCTCCCCCGCGGGCCGCGTCGTCCCGTCGCGGACACTGCCCGGCTCCGGCCGGGCTTTTTTTCTCACGCGCCGAAGATGCGGGGGGCGAACCGCCCACAGGAGCGCGGACGTGGCTGACCGACGGCCGGCACGGCGCCTCCCGCCGCCTCTGAGGAAGCGTCGCGCGCGAGCGCGCTCCTACGAGCGGACGACGAAGCGGCTCGGGCGCGGCGATCTTGGCTCCTTCCGCCCTCGCGCAATTGGCTCGCGCCGCCGGCCGGCGCCGCCGGTACGGTGCGTGCCGATGGCGCCGCGTCGCTCGCCATCCCGGGCGCGACGTCCGTCCCGTGCCGGCAGGCGTTCGCCCCCGCGCGCTCGCGACGCTGCAGCCGGACCGCCCGAGGAGCGCCCACGATGCCGAGTTCCCCCCGCTACCACGCGCTGCGCCCGCACGAGCCCGCCGATCCGGCGCGATGGCAGGACGACGCGCTGCACGTCGTGGTCCTGCAGGGCGCCCACCTGCGCCTGGCGCTGCCCGCGCGCTGGATGTCGCTGTGGCTGCCGCTGGACGGCGACATCGAGCTGGTGTCCGCCGACTGCCGCTGGCTGCTGCCGCGGGGCGAGTTCATGCTGTGGCGGGACGGGGCGCTGCAGGCCGGCGCGCGGCGCGATGCGTGGTGCCTGGTCGCATGCGGCGGCGCCGGCGCCTGGTCGCGCCACCTGCAGCCGCGCCCCGGCGATCCGCAGGTCGAGCTGTTCCCCCGGCAGGCGCCCTGCACGCAGGCGATCCGCCGGCTGGCGGTGCGGCTGGCACGGCGCGCGCGCGACGGCACCGCCGTGGCCGAGGCGGCCGGCGCGGCCGCCTCGATGCTGTGCGAGGCCCTGGTGGAGCACCAGCGCGACCTCGAAGCGCTGCTGCCGCGTTGCAGCGGACGCACCCTGCAGCGCCGCCGGCAGACCCTGCTGCGCCTGCTGCGGGTGCGCCACCTGATCCTGCGCCACGGCGACGGCCGGCTGGAGCTCGCCCGGCTCGCCGCCAGCGCCAGCTACTCCCCCAGCCATCTCATCCGCGCCTACCGCGAGGCCTTCGGCGAGACCCCGTCGGAGTCCGCCGCGCGGCTGCGCTTCGAGCGCGCCTGGCGGCTGGTGCGCGAGACCGACACGCCGGTGTGCGAGATCACCGCCGCGCTGGGCTTCGAGAGCCAGAGCGCGTTCTGCCGCGCCTTCAAGAGCGCGTTCGGCATGACCACCGGCGAGGCGAGGCGCGCGGCCTGAGCGCGGCGCGGGTCTCAGTGCCCGCCGTCGAGCGCCTTCAGCTCGCCGACCAGCGCGCTGGCCGCCTCGGCGCCGTCGCCGTAGAGCATGCGCGTGTTGTCGGCGTAGAACAGCGCGTTCTCGATGCCGGCGAAGCCGGTGCCCTTGCCGCGCTTGATGACCACGACGTTCTTCGAATCGACCACGTCGAGGATCGGCATGCCGTAGATCGGGCTGGCGGGATCGGTCTTGGCCACCGGGTTGACCACGTCGTTGGCGCCGATCACCAGCGACAGGTCGGTGTTGGCGAACTCGGGGTTGATGTCGTCCATGTCGGCGATGAGGTCGTAGGGCACGCCGGCCTCGGCCAGCAGCACGTTCATGTGCCCGGGCATGCGCCCGGCCACCGGATGGATCGCGAACTTCACCTTCACCCCGCGATCGATCAGCCGCTGCGCCAGCTCCCAGATCTTGTGCTGCGCCTGCGCCACCGCCATGCCGTAGCCGGGCACGATCACCACGCGCTCGGCGTAGGCCATCATCGCCGCGACGTCGCCGGCCTCGATCGGCTTCTGCGCGCCCTCGATCGCCTGCGCCTGCCCGCCGCCGCCGAAACTGGAGAACAGCACGCTGCGGATCGAGCGGTTCATCGCCTTGGCCATCAGCCGGGTCAGCAGCATGCCGGCCGCGCCGACCATGGTGCCGGCGATGATCAGCGCCTCGTTGCCCAGCACGTAGCCCTCGAAGGCCACCGCCAGCCCGGTCAGCGCGTTGTAGAGCGAGATCACCACCGGCATGTCGGCGCCGCCGATCGGCAGCGTCATCAGCACGCCCAGCGCCAGCGCGCAGGCGAAGAACGCCACCACCGGCGGCACGCCCAGGGAATGCACCACCAGCCCGCCCAGCACCACCGCGGCCAGGAACACCACGGCGTTGAACGCCTGCTGGCCGGGGAACGCGTAGCGCTTGTCCATGCGCCCGTCGAGCTTGGCCCAGGCCACCACCGAGCCCGACAGCGCCACCGAGCCGATCAGCGCGCCCAGCACCGCCAGCACCACCGCCACCAGCGGCGGCGCGGCGCCGGCGTGCGACCAGCGCAGCAGCTCCACCGCGCCGATCGCCGCCGCCGAGCCGCCGCCCAGGCCGTTGTACAGCGCGACCATCTGCGGCATGTCGGTGATCGCCACCTTCTTGCCCGAGACCCAGGCCAGCGCGGTGCCCAGCGCGATCGCCAGCAGGATCAGGCCGATGTTGCCCAGCCCGGGCAGCAGGAAGGTCGCCGCGGTGGCGATCAGCATGCCGGCGCCGGCCCAGCGGATGCCGCTGCGCGCGGTCAGCGGCGAGGCCATGCGCTGCAGCCCGAGCAGGAACAGGGTGGCGGCGACGAGGTAGCTGGACTTGGCCACGAGCGCGAGCAGGCCGCCCGCGTCCGCGATCATGCGCCGCCCCCGGGCTTGCGGCTGGCGCGGAACATCTCGAGCATGCGCTCGGTGACCACGTAGCCGCCGGCGGCGTTGCCGGCGCCCATCAGCACCGCCAGGAACCCGATCGCCTTCTCCACCGGGGTCTGCGCATGGCCGAGGACGACCATCGCGCCGATGAGTACGATGCCGTGGATGAAGTTGCTTCCCGACATCAGGGGCGTGTGCAGGATCACCGGGACCCGGGAGATGATCACGTGGCCGGCGATCGCCGCCAGCATGAAGATGTACAGCGCCACGAACCCGTCGCCCATGCCACCCTTCCCCTCGGACATCGTCTGCGCCGCATCATACCCGGCCCCGCCGCGGCCGCGCGGGCGCCGTGTCAACCGCCGGCCCGCCCGGGCGTTGACAGGCTCGACCCCCGCCGGAGCCCCGCCGTCGCCGTGGATGGCAGCCTGCCCCTTCCCGCCGCCCGCATGGACGTGAACGCCGCGCCCGCCCGCCCCGACGCGCCGGCGACGCTGGACGCGTTCTTCGCCGGCGTGCGCGCGCGCGCGTTCCGCTTCGCCGAGATCGGCCTGCGCCACCGCGAGGACGCGCTGGACGCGGTGCAGGACGCGATGACGCGGATGCTGGGCTACCGCGACCGGCCGCCGGAGGAATGGACCGCGCTGTTCTGGACCGTCCTGCGCAGCCGCATCGTCGACGTCCAGCGCCGGCGCATGTTCCGGCTGGGCTGGATGACCGAGGCCGGCGACGCCGCCCAGGACACCCTGGAGTGGGCGGACGACGGCCCCGACCCCGCCCGCGCGCAGGATTCGCGCGAGGCCTACGCGACCCTGGTGGCGGCCCTGCGCGGGCTGCCCCGGCGGCAGCGCGAGGCGTTCACCCTGCGGATCATGGAAGAGCTCGACGTCGCCACCACTGCGCGCATCATGGGATGCAGCGAGGGCTCGGTGAAGACGCATCTTTCGCGCGCCCGCGAGGCGCTGCAGCAGCGACTGGAGGATTTCCGATGACGCCCCCGACCGGCCCCCGCGACGACCGCTTCGAGCGCAGCGTCCGCCAGGCCCACGATGCCGCGCTGGCGCACGTGCCCCCGCGCACGCTGGCGCGCCTGCGCCCGCGCAACGAGGCCGCGCCCGCGCGCGCCTGGCGGCCGGGCTGGGCGCTGGCCACCGCCTGCGTCGCCGTGTTCGCCGCCGCGCTCGGCGCCCGCGCCCTGCTGGCGCCGCCCGACGCCGCCCCGGCGCCGGTGCTGGCCGACGCCGGCGCAGCGGCCGCCGCGACCGACCTCCCCGCCCTGCCCGAGGGCGACCTGCTGGTCGCGCTCGACGAAGACCCCGACCTGTTCCTCTGGCTGGCCTCGAGCGAGGCCCGTCCGCTGGCGATGGAGTGACCGCATGTCCCGCTTCCCGACCCGCTCCCTCTTCCTCTGCCTGGCCCTGCTCGCCGGACCCGCGCTGGCGCAGGACGCCGCCCCCGCGCTCCCGGCCTGGGACCAGCTGACGCCCGCGCAGCGCGAGGCCCTGATCGCGCCGATGCGCGAGCGCTGGAACGACGAACCGGAATCGCGCGCGCACATGCTGCGTCGCGCCGAGCGCTGGCGCGACATGAGCCCGGAGGAGCGCCAGCGCGCGCACCGCGGCATGAAGCGCTGGGAGGACATGTCGCCCGAGCGGCGCCAGGAGACGCGTGCGCTGTTCGAGCACATGCGCCGGCTGCCGGAGGCCGAGCAGCAGGCGCTGCGCGAGCGCTGGCGCGCGATGAGCCCGGCCGAGCGCGAGCGCTGGCTGCGCGAACACCGGCCCCGCGACTAGGGAACGCCGCACGTTCTTGCGGCGCGGGTCCGATCGCCGGACCGCTCTTGCAGGCGCTCGCGCGCGATGCTCTTTCCGTCTGGCGCCGCATGAAAAGCGTCGCGCGCGAGCGCGCTCCTACGGCGGCGCGGGCCACACGGTGCGGGCCAGCAGTTCGTCGCTCCAGTCGAAGCCGAGCGCGCCGTCGCGCAGCAGCAGCTGGACGAAGTTGAACACGTTGCGGGCGTACATCTCGCTGGCGTGCTGCGCGCCCTGGCTGGCGAGGTCGAGCGGCCCGGCCACGGTCACCCCGCCCACGTCGCGGGTCTCGCCCGGCCGCGTGGCCTCGCAGTTGCCGCCGGTCTCGGCGGCGAGGTCCACGATCACGCTGCCCGGCCGCATGCCGGCCACCATCGCCTCAGTGACGATCCGGGGGGCCGGCCGGCCGGGCACCGCGGCGGTGCACACCACCACGTCCACGCCCTTCAGGTGCTCGGCCAGGCGCCGCTGCTGCTCGGCGCGCTCCTCGTCGGTGAGCGCGCGCGCGTAGCCACCCTCGCCCGCGGCGCTGACGCCCAGGTCGAGGAAGCGCGCGCCGAGCGACTCGATCTGCTCGCGCGTCTCCGGGCGCACGTCGAAGCCCTCGACCTGCGCGCCCAGCCGGCGCGCGGTGGCGATCGCCTGCAGGCCGGCCACGCCGGCGCCGATCACCAGCACCTTCGACGGGCGGATGGTGCCGGCGGCGGTGGTCAGCATGGGGAAGAAGCGCGGCGCCAGCTGCGCGCCGATCAGCACCGCCTTGTAGCCGGCCATGCCGGCCTGCGAGCTCAGCACGTCCATCGCCTGGGCGCGGGTGGTGCGCGGCAGCCGCTCCAGCGGGAAGGCGCGCAGGCCGCGCTCGCGCAGGGCCTGCGCGCGCTCGGGATCGGCCTCCGGCTGCAGGATGCCGACCACCACCGCACCCGGCTTCAGCGCCGCCAGCGTCGCCGCCGGCGGCGCCTGCACGCACAGCACCGCGTCGGCGCCGTCGAGGGCGGCCGGCGCGTCGGCGACCAGCTGCGCGCCGGCCTCGGCATAGGCGGCGTCGGGGAAGAACGCGGCCGCGCCGCTGCCCTGCTCGATCCGCACGACGGCGCCCGCCGCCACCAGCTTGCGGCAGGTCTCCGGCGTCACCGCCACCCGGCGTTCGCCCGGCGCACGTTCGCGCGCGATGCCCAACGTGATCGTCATCGGCTGCTCCACCTCCCCGCGGAACGGCATCCTAGCAAGTCGCGCGCGCCGCGCTCAGGCCTCGCGCTCCAGCCGCCGCAACGCGGCCTCCACCGGACCCTCCGGGGGACGCGGCCGCAACGCACCGGCGTCCAGCGCGGCCTGCAGGCCGGCGCCGTCGAGCAGCAGTTCGCGGCCGCCCTGCGGGTTGGTCAGCAGGTGCAGCCCGCTGGCCTCGCTGCGCCAGGCCAGCCGCAGCCGCGCCATGCCGCCCTCGTCCGCCGCGCGCACCAGCACCGTGCCGATCGCCAGCGCGGGCGCGCTGCCCGGGTCCGCGGCGGGCACGGCATCGGCGCCCCCGGCCAGCGGTTCGGCGCGGCCCGGCGCCCGGGCCGCGTCCGGGCGCGCGAGCTCGCCGACCAGTTCGGCCAGCCGGCGCGCCGCGCCTTCGCCCTCCAGGCCGAAGGCCGCGCAGCAGGCGCGCAGCCGCGGCTCGATCCGCAGCAGGCCGCCGGCCACCACGGCGCCCGCGCCCGCGGCGGCCTCCGCGTCCAGCCGCACCAGCGCCTCGCCCAGTGCAAGCGCATCGGCATGGCCGGGCGAACCGGCGCCCTCGCGCAGCCACGCCTGCACCAGCAGCTGCCGCCAGGGCCCGGCGAGGAAGTCGGCCACGCCGTCCCGCAACGGCCCGGCGGCGAACAGCGCGCCCAGCTGCGCGTCCGCGTCCCGCCGTGCGGCGGCGAGCCGTTCGCGGCCCTGCAGCGCCTGCCAGGTGCGCTTCTCCGCCGCCTCGGCCCGGCGCCGGATCGGCGCCAGCCCGCGTTCGAGCCGTTCCAGCGCCCGCGCGAACAGCGCGTCGTCGCCGTGGTAGTCCTCGATCAGCGCCTGCGCCACCTCGTCGGCCAGGGCGTGCTGCGCCTGCTCCGCCGCCGATGCGCGGGGATTGGCGTCCCAGCAGCCGATCAGCGCGTCGAGCGCCTGCAGTGCGGGATGCGGCGGCGCGTCGTCGATCAGGCTCGGCGCCTGCAGCGCCAGCCGCAGGTAGGGCAGCGCCAGCGCGGCCAGCCGCTCGTGCGCGGCGGCGGACAGCAGGTGGTCCCCGGCCAGCGCATCGAACAGGCGCCCGACCAGTTCGATGGCGTCGTCCTGCGCCTGCGCCGGGCGCGCGCTGTCGCGCTGGATGCCGATCCGTTCGCCGGCCTCGCGCAGGCCCTCGCGCAGCGCGCGGGCGGTGCCCGCCCCGCGATGCGCGCGGCCGAGCGCGTCCGGCTCGGCCTGCAGCAGCGACAGCAGCGCCTGCAGTTCCTCCTCGCGCAGCGCCCGCGCGCCGGCATCGGCGGTCGCCGGCGCACGCCGCAGGCGCTCGCGCAGGGCGCGCCCGCGCGCCGCCTCCGCCGCGGCCTGCGGCGCGGCCGGAACGGGCGCCGCGCGCCAGGTCGAGGCCCGCGGCGGCAGCGCGTTGCCTTCCGACCAGACCGCGGAACGCCCGGCGACCGGCACGTGCGCACCCAGCAGGGCCTCGGCCTCGCTGCCCGACGACAGCGCGTAGCCGGCGGCGGCCAGCTGCGCATTGCACCAGGCGTAGACCTCGCCCAGCCGCTCGCCGGCCCGCCGTTCGTAGTGGCGCAGCAGGGCCGCGCGCAGGCGCGGGTTGCAGTCGTGCGGCGACACCGCGCGCAGCAGGCTCGACACCGCGTTGCGCGGCCCCAGCGGGTTGCGCGGCGGCCCGGCGCCGCCCAGCCGCGCCGCCAGCGAATGGAGGCGGCGATCGATGGTGTCGAGCACGTCGGCGCAGCGCCGCTCCAGGGCGGCGATCGCCGGTTCGCCGATGAGCTGCGACTGCAGCTCGTCGTCGCTGACCAGCGAGAACGCACCGGCGTCGGCGCGCTCGGCGGCCTGCGGCCAGCCGTCGAACGCGGCGGCGAAGTAGGCCAGCCAGCGCCGCTCGTGCGCGGCCGCGTGGCGGATCAGCACCAGCAGGTCGGCACGGTCCTCGGGCAGCCCGGGCGGCGTCGGCTCCTGCTGCACGGCGGCGTCCAGTTCCCGCCGCAGCGAGGTCATCGCCTCCAGCAACAGCGGCGCCATGCGCACGGCCGCACCGCGCCGCAAGGCGTCCAGGCACTGCGCCGGCGCCATCTCCGCCCGTCCATCCGGTCCCATCGATCGCCTCCTGCTCCCCGCAGCGAGCGTACGCGATCACATGTCGTCTTGCGTGACGGTGAGACCCGCTGCACGCGGGCCGGAAACGCGCCGAAGCGCCGGCTCAGAAGGCGTTGATGGCCGCCGCGACCGGCGCAGCCCCGGGCGCGGCGCGCGGGGCCTGGTTGAGGCGCTGCCAGAGCTGCTTCATCGCCTCGTCGAACGGCGCATCGACCGAGCGCACCACCGCCCGGCCCGAGGCCACCAGCACCGCGAGTTCCTCGGGGGAGACCACCATCTTGCGCACGCCGCGGCGGTTGACCAGCAGGAAGCGCGAGGTCAGCGGACTGATCCAGGCGATCCGCGCCGCGCTCTCGTGCCCGCCGCGGTCGATCAGGCGCAGGCCCTGGCCGACCTTCAGCCGGCGCATGCGCGCGGCGATGGCCGGGTCGCAGTCGACGGTGTCGGTGCCGCCCACCAGGCGCAGCGGCAGCGGCATCTCGTCCACCGCGGCCTCGTCGACCGCCTCCGCGCGCGGGGTGTGGATCTGGCGCACGGTATCGGGCATCGCCAGCGCGGAGATGATCCGCGCCATCGCCTCGCGCGCGGCGCCGGCCTCCATGCCGCAGCTGGAGTAGCACTCGGCCAGCGGCGCCTGCAGCGCCAGCAGCTGGTCGGCGACCGCCGCCCCGCGCACCTGCGCGGCGTCGGCGTCCACCTGCACCATGGCGTCGCCCAGCCCGATCGCGGCGCGGTGCCGCGGCGATTCCGGGCCGTCGCGCAGCCAGGTCTGGGTGAGGTAGTGGCGCCAGTGCTCGTCGAGGAACTGCGCCACCGGCGCGGTCAGCGGCCGCTCGCACATGCGCGAGGCGACCAGGTCCTCGGCGCTGCGCCGCGCCAGCTGCAGGCGCTCGCGGCCGAAGATCGACTCGGCCACGCGGCGCTCGGCGATCTCCGAGCGCTTGCGCTGCTGCTCGAGCTGGTCGCGCAGCTCGCTGGCGGCGAGCTCGAAGATTGCCGCGTCGTCCTGGAACTCCTCGACCACGCGGTCCACCGCGCGCTCGGCGCGGTCCAGGGTCTCCTGGTCCTGCGGGGTCTCGCCGGTGTTGCCGTCGCAGGCCTCGGTGAGCGCATCGAGCAGCTTGCGCGCCGGGTGGCTGCGGCGGTTGAACAGGGTGTCGTCGGTCAGCGCGACCTTGAGGTAGGGCACCACCAGCTTGCCGTACAGCGCGCGCGAGCGCTGCAGCAGGTCGTTGGCCTCGAACAGCGAGCGGAACAGGATGCCGACCAGGTCGATCGCGTCCTCCTCGTCGGTGCTGAAGCGCACCCGCTCGGGATCGAGGCCGAGCTGGCGCACGCTGCCCAGGATCTGGCTGCGCAGCACGTCGCCGAGCGCGCGCTCGTCCTCCCCCGCCAGCGCGCGCGCGTAGGGCGCGGGATCGTCGCCCTGCAGCAGCGAGGCGATGTTGAGCATGTCCTCGGTGCCGAGGAACTGTCCGGCCGGCTCGGCGCGCGGCGCGGGCCCGGCGGGCGCCGGCTCGGCAGCGGGGGCGATATCGCCGGCATGGGCGCGCCAGGCGCGCAGCTGCTCGCGCACGATGTCGCGGTAGCGCAGCGGCTGGCCCTCGGACGGGGCCGCCGCCGGCCCCGCGACGCCGGCGTGCGGCGGCGCGAAGCCCGCCTGCGGCGGCCCCTCGTGGCCACCCGGCGCGAACTCGGCATGGCCCGCGGGCTCGGGATCGCGCCGCGTGTGCTCGACCGTGCCGCCGTCCGGCACCCAGCCGCCGGCGGGCGCCGGCGCCTCGCGGCGCGGGCGCGCGGCGGGCCGCGGCGCGGCGTCGACGGCGCCGAACGCGGCGGCGGCGAGGGTGGCGTTGGCCTTGTTGTAGACCTCGCCCAGGATCTTCGGCAGCCGCTTGTCGAACTGCTGGAACACCATCTGCCGCAGGCTGGGCGTCAGGTCCTCGGCCTCGAACAGGTCGACGAAGGCCGACACCGCCACTTCCGGCCGCAGCGGGTCGGCGCGCTGCGCCTGCGGCAGCCCCATCGCCTGCGCCAGCGCCTCCAGGCGCTCGTCGAGCTGGGCCAGGGGGTGCAGGAACTGGTGGTCGAGCAGTTCGGTGATCTGCTGCCCGGCGAGATGGATCTCCAGCTCGCCCTCGGACATGAGCTGCAGCGCACCGTCGCGCTCCTGGGCGCCGGTGGCCGGATCCTGCCAGGCCTCGAACGCGCGCTCGATGGCGCCGCGGTAGCGCGTGGCCAGCTCCAGCGCACGGTGGCTCAGCGCCAGCACCGCCACGCGGTCCTCCTGCGCCGAGCTGAAGTCGTGCCCGGCCAGCGCCGCCAGCCGCACCTGCTCCTCGATCGAGCTCCAGAACCCCGCCAGCACGCCGACCAGGTCGGTGACCGCGTCGCGCTGGAGCGTTTCCAGCACGCGCGCCGGCCCGCGCGCGGAGGAGGCGCGCGCCACGCGGGGGGCGGCGAGGTCGTCGAGGGGCTTCATTCGGGGGAGAATACGCCGGCGACGGGAGACCGTCGCATACGATCATACGATCCTGAACGAACAATCGGACGTCTGTGACTGACATCGCAAAACCTATCGGCGACGGCGCGCTCGCCGCCCTGGACGCACGGCGCTCGGTGCCGGCGCGGCAACTGGCCGAACCGGCGCCCGACGACGCCGCGCTGCTGCGCCTGCTGCGCTCGGCCGTGCGCGTGCCCGACCACGGCAAGCGCGTGCCGTTCCGCTTCCTGCGCGTGCGCGGCGCGGCGCGCGACGCGCTCGGCGAGCGGGTCGCCGCGATCGGACGCCGGCTGCGGCCCGACGCCGGGCAGGCCGCGTTCGACAAGGACCGGCAGCGCTTCTCGCACGCGCCGCTGGTGCTGGTGGTGGTCGCGGTGCTGGACCCGGCCGATGCCGCGATCCCCGAGCAGGAGCGGCTGATGACCGCGGGCTGCGTGTGCTTCGCGCTGCTGCAGGCCGCGCAGGCGCTGGGCTACGGCGGCAGCTGGCTCACCGGCTGGCCGGCCTTCGACCGCGAGGTGATGGACGCGCTGCGGCTCGGGCCCGACGAGCGCATCGCCGGCTTCGTCCACCTCGGCACGCCGCGCATCGAGGCGCCCGAGCGCGAGCGCCCGGACCCGGCCGCGCTGCTGCGCGAGTGGTCGCCCGATGGCGCCTGAGCGCCCCTCGCCCGCGGGCACGCTGCACCTGGTCGACGCCAGCCTGTACGTGTTCCGGGCCTGGCACTCGATGCCCGACGAGTTCCGCGACGCCGACGGCGAGCCGGCCAACGCGGTGCACGGCTTCGCCCGCTTCCTGCTCGAACTGCTGGAGCGGGAGCGGCCGCGGCACATCGTGGTGGCCTTCGACGAGGCCCTGGACAGCTGCTTCCGGCACGCGATCTACGCCCCCTACAAGGCCAACCGGCCGCCGGCGCCCGAGGCGCTGCGGCGGCAGTTCGCGCACTGCAAGGCGCTGGCCGCCGCGCTCGGCCTGGCGGTGCTGGCCGACGCCGAGTACGAGGCCGACGACCTGATCGGCAGCGCGCTGGCGCAGGCCCGCGCGCACGGCCACCGCGGGGTGATCGTGTCGGCCGACAAGGACCTCTCGCAGCTGCTGCAGGGTGCGGACGAACAGTGGGACTTCGCCCGCGGCCAGCGCTGGGGCGCGGCCGGCGTGCCGGCGCGGCACGGCGTGCGCGCCGAGCAGATCCCGGACTACCTGGGCCTGTGCGGCGACAGCATCGACAACATCCCCGGCGTGCCCGGCATCGGCTGCAAGACCGCGGCCGCGCTGCTGGCCCATTTCGGCAGCCTCGACGCCCTGCTCGAGCGGGTGGAGGAAGTGCCCTACCTGCGCCTGCGCGGCGCGCGCCAGGCCGCCGAGCGCCTGCGCGCCCACGGCGAGCAGGCGCGGCTGTGCCGGCGGCTGGCCACGATCGCGCTCGACGCGCCGCTGTCGCCGTTCGCCGCGCCGTTCGAGCGCGCGGACGCGGACGCCGCGGCGCTGGACGCGCTGAGCCGAACGCTGCGCTTCGGCCCGCTCACCCGCAAGCGGCTGTACGCCGCGGCCGGGCTGGCGTTCGCGCCGCCGGCGGCCGGTGCGGACGCCTGGGCGCCGGAACCGTTCTGAAGCCCCGGGCGACGCCGACCGGCGCGGCGCGATAGCATCTGCCGATGACGAACGCCGACGAACGCCCCGAACCCGAACTGCTCTACGAAGGCGACTGGCTGCGGCTGGTGCGCCGCGGCAAGTGGGAGTCCTGCGAGCGCACCCACGGCGGCGAGGGCCTGGCGGTGATCGTGATCGCGGTGACGCCCGACGACGAGGTGCTGTTCGTCGAGCAGTACCGGGTGCCGCTCGGCGCGCGCACCATCGAGATGCCGGCCGGCCTGGTCGGCGACGACCACGACGACGACACCCTGCAGTCGGCCGCGCGCCGCGAGCTGATCGAGGAGACCGGCTGGGAGCCGGGCCGGGTCGAGATCCTGCTGACCGGCCCGACCAGCTCCGGCATGAGCAACGAGCGCATCGCCTTCGCCCGCGCCCGCGACCTGCGCAAGGTCGGCGAGGGCGGCGGCGTGGGCAGCGAGAACATCGTCGTCCACCGCGTGCCGCGCGTCCGCGCCCCGGCCTGGCTGATGGAGATGCACCGCGCCGGTTACGAGCTCGACCTCAAGCTCTGGGCCGGGCTGTGGATGATCGAGCACGAGCCCGACGGCAGCCCCGCGGCGCCGTAGCAGGCGCGGTTCTCAGGGCGACGCGAAGCGGTCGGTCGCGCGCACCAGCGCGTCGACGTTCTCGGCCTCGAACGCGGAGTGCCCCGAGGCCGGCGTGACCACGAGTTCCGACTTCGGCCAGGCCTTGTGCAGGTCCCAGGCGTTCTGCACCGGGCACACCACGTCGTAGCGGCCGTGCACGATGACGCCGGGGATGTCCACGATCCGGTAGACGTCGCGCAGCAGCTGGTCGTCGACCTCGAAGAAGCCGCCGTTGACGAAGTAGTGGTTCTCGATGCGCGCGAACGCCAGCGCGAACTGCGGGTCCTCGTGGCCCTGCACGAAGTCCGGGTCCACGTGCAGGAACGAGGTCGCGCCCTCCCACACGCTCCAGGCGCGCGCGGCCTCCAGGCGGACGCTCTCGTCGTCGCTGGTCAGGCGCGCGTGGAAGGCGGCCATCAGGTCGCCGCGCTCCTCCTCGGGGATCGCGGCGAGGTAGCGTTCCCAGGCCTCGGGGAACAGACGCGAGGCGCCTTCCTGGTAGAACCACTCCAGTTCCCAGCGGCGCAGCATGAAGATGCCACGCAGCACCAGTTCGCTTACCCGCCGCGCGTGGGCCTGCGCGTAGGCCAGCGCCAGCGTGGAGCCCCAGGAGCCGCCGAACACCTGCCAGCGCTCGATGCCCAGGTGCTCGCGCAGGGCCTCGATGTCGGCCACGAGGTCCCAGGTGGTGTTGTCGGTCAGGTCGGCGTGCGGCGTGGAGCGGCCGGCGCCGCGCTGGTCGAACAGCACGATGCGGTACTTCGCCGGGTCGTGGAAGCGCCGCATCTTCGGGCTGGAGCCGCCGCCGGGGCCGCCGTGCAGCAGCACCACCGGCTTGCCCCTGGGGTTGCCGCTCTGCTCGTAGTAGAGCGTGTGGCGGCCGTCCACCGGCAGGAAGCCGCTGTCGAAGGGCTCGATCTCGGGGTACAGCGTGCGCATCGGGCGTCGATCCTGACGAGGGACTGCCCCGCATTCTAGGGCCTGCCGGCGCCGATGGCCCGGCAGCCGCCGTCAGCTGCCGCCCGGCCGGCGTCCCATCGTGACCCGCTCGCGGCCTTCCAGGTCCTGCGCGGTGGCGACCTCGCCGAAGCCGCCCGCGCGCAGCAGCGCGCGCACCGCCGCGCCCTGGTCGTGGCCGTGCTCGAGCAGCAGCCAGCCGCCGTCGGCCAGGTGCATCGGCGCGTCCGCGGCGATGCGGCGGATGTCGTCCAGGCCGTCGGCGCCGGAGGCCAGGGCCATGGCCGGCTCGAAGCGCAGGTCGCCGCGCGCGAGATGCGGGTCGCTGGCGGCGATGTAGGGCGGGTTGCTGGCGACGAGGTCGAAGCGCCGACCGGCCAGCGGCGCGAACCATTCGCCGGAGACGAACGCGACGTTGCGCAGGCCGAGCGCGCGCGCGTTGCCGGCGGCCACGTCCAGGGCGGCGGCGCTGCGGTCGGTGGCGGTCACCTGCGCCAGCGGACGCTCGCTGGCGATCGCCAGCGCGATCGCGCCGCTGCCGGTGCCGAGGTCGGCGACGGCGGCCGGCGACCGCGGGTCGAGCCGCGCCAGCGCGAGCTCGACCAGCCGCTCGGTGTCCTCGCGCGGGATCAGGGTGTCGGGCGTGACCCGCAGGTCGAGATGGCGGAAACCGCGCCGGCCGGTGAGATAGGCGACCGGCTCGCCGCGCTCGCGGCGATCGACCAGGGCGGCGTAGGCGGTGGCGGGGCCGTCGGCGACCGGGGCGTCGCCGTGCGCGTACAGCCAGCCGCGCGGGCGCGCCAGCACGTGCAGCAGCAGCCATTCGGCATCGACCGGGTCGATGCGCCGGCGGGCCTCGCGCAGCAACGCATCCGCGCGCGGCGGCGCAGGATCGGCGGGCGGGTCTTCGGTCGGGCCGGGCGTCATGGGCGGCATGGTAATCGCAGCGCGCAAAACCGGGGTCAGAGTCGACTTTTCCCGCAGCCGCGGGGCCGGGTGGACTACTCCTGCGAAAAGTCGACTCTGACCCCGGTTTCGGAGGCCGGAAAAAAATGAAGGCGACCGAAGTCGCCTTCAAAATTCCGTGACACGCGTGGGAGGGAGTACGGGACACGGAAGCGGTGGACGGCGAACCGTCTCGTGCTGGACCGGTGCCTGGGCGCCGGGTTCGATCTCATTTTGGTGCAACGCAGCAAGCGCGGTCAAGGGGGTCCGTGCGGGTGCGCATGTCACGACCTTTCAATAGACAGGGACTATACTATTTATGTGTTCTATCGATTTTACATATCGATAGCGGCTCCCTATCCTGTTCCGGTCCGGTCTCTGCGGCCGGTTTCACACCCCCACCCGTCACCGAGGATGTCCATGTCTCTGATCAACACCGAAATCAAGCCGTTCAAGGCCACCGCGTTCCAGAACGGCGAGTTCGTCGAAGTCACCGACGCCGACCTGAAGGGCAAGTGGTCTGTGGTCTTCTTCTATCCGGCCGACTTCACCTTCGTCTGCCCGACCGAGCTCGAGGACCTGGCCAACCAGTACGAGGACTTCAAGAAGCTCGGCGTGGAGATCTACAGCGTCTCCACCGACACCCACTTCTCGCACAAGGCCTGGCACGACACCTCCGACGCGATCGGCAAGATCCAGTTCCCGATGATCGGCGACCCCACCGCGACCATCACCCGCAATTTCGAGGTGCTGCGCGAGGGCCAGGGCTTGGCCGACCGCGGCACCTTCGTGGTCGACCCGCAGGGCGTGATCCAGCTGGTCGAGGTGACCTCCGAGGGCGTGGGCCGCGACGCCGGCGAGCTGCTGCGCAAGGTCAAGGCCGCCCAGTACGTCGCCGCGCACCCGGGCGAGGTCTGCCCGGCCAAGTGGAAGGAAGGCGAGAAGACCCTGAAGCCGTCGCTGGACCTGGTCGGCAAGATTTGAGGAGGGTCCGGTCAAGTCCATCCGTGGACTTGCCCGGACGTCGCGAGTCCGGCCATGTCCGGGCTCGCTCCCGCAGATCCATCGCGTGCGCGATGGCCTGCGAGCAAACCCTCCTGGTTTGCGGAACCTCCGAACGTTGTTCGTGAGGTTCCCCGACCGCCCCCGGCCGCCCGCGCCGGTCCCGCTTCGCGGCGGGCCCGGCGCCGGGCCGGCCACGCGCCCCGTCCGCGCCCGCGGGCGGGAGCGCACCGGAGTCCGTTGGGCGCCTGCCCGCCGACGCCAGCCCGCGCCCAGCCGGCTCCGGTGCGCTTCCTCCCCTCCCCCACGTCCCGATGCGGCCCGGCGCCGCGTCGCGGCCCCGCCTTGACCGACCCAGGAGCCTGTCATGTTGGATGCCGAACTCAAGACCCAGCTCGCGGCCTATCTGCAGCGCGCGGTGCGCCCGATCCATATCGTCGCCTCGGTCGACGACGGCGAGAAGTCGCGCGAGCTGCTCGCGCTGCTCGACGACCTGAAGGACGCCAGCCCGCGCGTCAGCGTCGAGGTCGTGCGCGACGACGCCGAGCGCAAGCCGTCCTTCGCCCTGACCTCGCCCGGCCACGACATCCACCTGCGCTTCGCCGGCCTGCCGATGGGCCACGAGTTCACCTCGCTGGTGCTGGCGCTGCTGCAGGTCGGCGGCCATCCGTCGAAGGCGGCGGCCGAGGTCGTCGAGCAGGTCGGCGCGCTCGACGGCGACTACCACTTCGAGACCTACTTCTCGCTGTCCTGCCAGAACTGCCCGGACGTGGTGCAGGCGCTGAACCTGGCCGCGGTGCTGAACCCGCGCATCCGCCACACCGCCATCGACGGCGCGCTGTTCCAGGACGAGGTGGAGGCGCGGCAGATCATGTCGGTGCCCACCATCTACCTCAACGGCGAGGTCTTCGACCAGGGTCGGATGACCCTCGAGCAGATCGTCGCGCGCCTGGACACCAATGCCGTGGAGCGCGAGGCGAAGAAGATCGCGGCCAAGGCGCCGTTCGACGTGCTGGTCGTCGGCGGCGGCCCGGCCGGCGCCGCGGCGGCGATCTACGCCGCGCGCAAGGGCATCCGCACCGGCGTGGCCTCCGAGCGCTTCGGCGGCCAGGTGCTGGACACCATGGCGATCGAGAACTTCATCTCGGTCCCGGAGACCGAGGGGCCGAAGATGGCCGCGGCGCTGGAGCAGCACGTGCGCCAGTACGACGTGGACATCATGGACCTGCAGCGCGCGCAGCGGCTGGTGCCCGCCGGCGGGGACGGGCTGGTCGAGGTGGCGCTGGAGAACGGCGCCAGCCTGAAGGCGAAGACGGTGATCCTGTCCACCGGCGCGCGCTGGCGGCAGATGGGCGTGCCCGGCGAGAACGAGTACCGCAACAGGGGCGTGGCCTACTGCCCGCACTGCGACGGCCCCCTGTTCAAGGGCAAGCGGGTGGCGGTGATCGGCGGCGGCAACTCCGGCGTCGAGGCGGCGATCGACCTGGCCGGCATCGTCGCCCACGTGACCCTGCTCGAGTTCGACGACCGCCTGCGCGCCGACGACGTGCTGCAGCGCAAGCTGAAGAGTCTGCCGAATGTGCGCATCATCACCAGCGCGCAGACCACCGAGGTGCTGGGCGACGGCGCCCGGGTCACCGGACTGATCTACAGGGACCGGCAGGGCGGCGATGCGCACCGCGTGGAACTGGAGGGCGTGTTCGTGCAGATCGGCCTGCTGCCCAACACCGAGTGGCTGAAGGGAACGGTGGCGCTGTCGCCCAGGGGCGAGATCGTCGTCGACGAGCGCGGCCAGACCGACGTGCCCGGGGTGTTCGCCGCCGGCGACTGCACGACGGTGCCCTACAAGCAGATCGTGATCGCGATGGGCGAAGGCTCGAAGGCGGCGCTGGCCGCGTTCGACCATCTCATCCGCGCCAGCGCGCCCAGGTCCAGCGGCGCCGTGGCCGAGGCTGCGTGATGCCCCTGCGCCGGGCCGCCGCGAAGCGGATGCGGGCGGAGGCGGCCCGGCCATGAACCTGCGCGACCTGCGCTACCTGGTGGCGCTGGCCGACCACCGCCACTTCGGGCGCGCGGCGGCCGCCTGCTTCGTCAGCCAGCCGACGCTGTCGACGCAGATCCGCAAGCTCGAGGAGGAGCTGGGGGTCTCGCTGGTGGAGCGGGCGCCGCGCAAGGTCATGCTGACCCCCGCCGGCCGCGAGGCGGCCGAGCGCGCGCGCCGCATCGTGGCCGAGGTGGAGCAGATGAAGGAGGCCGCGCGCCGCGGCCAGGACCCGCAGGCCGGCACCGTGCGCCTGGGCATCTTCCCCACCCTGGGGCCCTACCTGCTGCCGCACGTGATCCCGGGCCTGCGCGCGCGCTTCCCGCAGCTGGAGCTGCTGCTGGTGGAGGAGAAGAGCGACGTGCTGCTCGCGCGGCTGCGCGACGGCCGGCTGGACGCTGCGATCCTCGCCCTGCCGGTGGACGACGAGCAGCTGCACGTCGAACTGCTGTTCAGCGAGCCCTTCGTGCTGGCCGTGCCGGACCGCCATCCGTTCGCCGCGCGGACCAGCCTGGCGCTGGACGACCTGGCCGACCAGCGCCTGCTGCTGCTCGAGGACGGCCACTGCCTGCGCGAGCAGGCGCTGGACGTGTGCCAGCTCTCCGGCGCGCACGAGAAGAGCGAGTTCCGCGCCACCAGCCTGGAGACCCTGCGGCAGATGGTGGCGGCCAACGTCGGCATGACCCTGCTGCCGATGCTGTCGGTGCAGCCGCCGGTGGCGCGCTCGGACGACATCCGCCTGCTGCGCTTCGACGGCGAGCCGCCGCGGCGCGAGATCGCCATGCTGTGGCGCCGCAGCTCGGCGATGGACGGCTTCCTGCGCCAGCTTGCGGCGCTGTTCGGGCAGCTGCCGCCGGGGCTGCTGGGGACCGGCGCGCCGGCCGCGGAGGCGGCCGCCTCGGCGGCTTGAACCGGGCGCCCGGAGCGGGTAGCGTGACCGTCACAACGGGCGGCGCCGACGCGTCGCCCGTTTGCTTTGCGCCCATCCCAGGAGAACACCCCGATGTCCAACCCGCACAGCGGCCTGCCGCCGTCCCTGCTCGTGTCCGAAGAAGACGCCGCGCGCCTGGACGCGCTGCTCGAGAACCCCGCCTGGCGCCGCGAGCCCGCCGCGCAGGCCCTGCAGGAGGAACTCCTGCGAGCCCGCATCCTGCCCGCTTCCGGCATGCCCGACGACGTGGTGCGCATGCACTCGCGGGTGGACTGCGTCGACGCCGACGGCACCCGCCGCACCGTCACCCTGGTCTACCCGCACGAGGCCGACGCCGCCGCCGGGCGGGTCTCGGTGCTCGCCCCGGTCGGCAGCGCCCTGCTCGGCCTCTCGGTCGGCCAGCGCATCGACTGGCCGCGCCCCGACGGCGGCACGCTCAGCCTCGAGGTCGCCGCGGTGCACCCGCGCGACGCGGCCGCCTGACGCGACTCAGGCGCCCAGCCCGACCGGGCAGCTCACCCCGGTGCCGCCGAGCCCGCAGTACCCGCCGGGATGCTTGGCGAGGTACTGCTGGTGCTCGTCCTCGGCGTAGTGGAACGCCGGCGCCGGCACCACGATCTCGGTGGTGATCTCGCCCAGGCCCGCCTCGCGCAGGCGCGCCTGGTAGGCGTCCAGGCTGCGCTGCGCGGCCTCGGCCTGTTCCGGGGTGGTGCAGTGGATCGCCGAGCGGTACTGGGTGCCGACGTCGTTGCCCTGGCGCATGCCCTGGGTCGGGTCGTGCGATTCCCAGAACGTCGACAGCAGCCGGTCGAAGCCGATGCGCGCCGGGTCGTAGACCACGCGCACCACCTCGACGTGCCCGGTCTGGCCGCTGCACACCTCGCGGTAGGTCGGGTTGGGGGTGAGGCCGCCGGCGTAGCCGACCGCGGTCGTCTCCACCCCCGGCAGCGACCAGAACGCGCGCTCGGCGCCCCAGAAGCAGCCCATGCCGAAGCGGACGTCGCCCAGGCCGGCGAAGTCGGCGCGCAGCGGCCGCCCGTGCACGAAGTGGGCGTTGCGCAGCGGCAGCGGGGCGTCGCGCCCGGGCAGGGCGTCCTCGGGGCGGGGCAGGCGTTGCTTGAAGGCGCCGATGCCGAGCATGGCGGGTCTCCGTCGGGGGATGGGCACGACATGCGGTCTCGGCCGCGCCGATCAAGCCGGCGCGCCGCGGCCGTGCAGGCGCCGATCAGGCCGGGGGCGTCGCGCCGCGGACCCGCCGCGACGGCAGCCCGGCGACGAAGATGCCGGCCAGGGTGGTCGCCAGGCCCAGCCATTCGCGGGCGGAGGTCGCGCGAGAGAGCGCCATCACATCGAGCAGGAACGCCACCACCGGCTGCAGCAGCAACAGCAGTCCGGGCAGGGCCTGTTAACGCCAGTGGCATGCCTCGCACCGGCCCTGCGGGCGTGCGCGGCAAGGAAGAGCGACAGCGCGTATGCCGATACGCAACGGAGCGATGACGCAGCCGCGTGCGTCCGCAGGGCCGGCCCTCCGGGTGGCGGGG